>NZ_JBALCW010000028.1:0-18188 GCF_036917635.1 Nostoc sp. | reverse complement strand
GATGCTAACAACTTCTATCTCATAGTCCCATCTAAACCACAGGTATCAGAAGAACTTTCTGAAGAAGCACTAGAGGCTGTTGCTGGTGGTAGTTATCTTGAGTCAGTTTCGATAGCGCTGTAGTAGAAAAGCATCAGTTGCATCAACTCACCATCTCACTCAGTCACTGTTAATTGAAGTCGTTGTGGTGAAGGTAGGGAAACCATTCAAAGTCATTTTTCTGGTTTTCCCCTAAAAATTGCATTTACACCTGTTATTAAGTAAGGAGTCAATATCATGACAAAGCAAGTAACATCTCGCAAAGAATTTGAAACAGACATTATTGCTAAAACTTGGAAAAACTCTGCCTTTAAGCAAGAGTTATTCTCCAATCCTAAAGCAGTTTATGAACGTGAACTCGGACGTTCATTACCTGAGAATCTACAAATTCATGTTGTGGAAGAAGATGCTAACAACTTCTATCTCATAGTCCCATCTAAACCACAGGTATCAGAAGAACTTTCTGAAGAAGCACTAGAGGCTGTTGCTGGTGGTAGTTACTTGAGTACAGTTTCGGTAGTGCTGTAGTAGCTGCCAAAAACTGAATTAGGCTACATCCCTAAAGAGAATTAGGGATTGGAGACTTTAAAGTATTGTGCAGGGATTAAGCCCCTTCTAAATATCTAGCAAGAGTCTTCCCAATCCCTAATTTCAAAGTGTTATTATTCTCCATTTATAGCGGTTTTATATGGATGAAGTACACCTACACCTACAGAGTAGGCGCACTTCCCTGCTAGATGTACCTCATTGAATCAATCGCAAACCGCTATAAGTTAGTCTTGAAAAAAGAATCTGGGGCAAATCCGTTGTTGAATACCTACATGAGCATCTTTTTTCGACTCACTGCAACTCAGCCATTCGATTCTAAATTTTGTAATTTCTGATGGGAGTCTTTATAATTATTATGCAAACTCAAAAATTGGATGAGCAGTTGGCTCTTCAACTTATTCCTCCACTTTGGAAAACTAGAGTACAGAGCACTGAGCAGTTTGGTAGTTTTGAAACAATTGATTGGATAGATCCGCAACTATTGGCTGAGATTGGTCAAATAAAGCGATTTATTGAAAGATGGAAAGCCGATCGAGAATTTCGCAAGCAAGTTGCTATAGACCCGTATAATGCTTGTGTACTCTACGGTTTGAAGGTAAACCCAGAAGATATCAGACCCAAATGGGACAAAAATTTTGCTAGCAGTTCTGAAGAACAAATTGCAGAACAGTTTCCACTGTTGAAACTGTTTGACCAGTTCTACGATCAGCATCTGGAGAGAGCAGTAGATGTTGGAATACCTATTTCTTCTTCTGCTAATTCCCATTTTTGGGCTTGGCGAGAACGCCAAATTGCACGTGTTGGCAGTCAAGTGAAAGCTTACGTGCATCGTGAAATTAGCCATTTTACTAATGCTTTTGAACTGAGCAAGGGCTGTTCAGTTGGCTGCCGATTTTGCGGCGTTGCAGCACCTCGTCTTAATGACATCTTTATATATAATCCAGAGAATGCTAAGTTATGGCGTGAAGTCCTTGAGAACATGACAAGTATCTTAGGCTCTGCATTCCAGGGAAGCTTTTGCTATTGGGCAACCGATCCTTTTGATAACCCAGATTATGAAAAGTTTTGTGCTGATTATTATGCCATTACAAAAGTTTTCCCTCAAACCACAACGGCTCAAGCTCTAAAGAATCCAGAACGGACTCGTGCCTTCTTAGAATTCTCAAAAAAGAAAAACTCCTTGTTCAATCGCTTTTCGATTCTCTCTTTAAAGATGTTTGAGCAAATTCATCAAGAATTTAGCCCTGAGGAGTTACTAACTGTAAAACTCGTCTTATTGAATGACGAAGCAGAAGATATTAAAGCCCATACAGGACGGCAGCGAGAACGCAATCTCCAGGAAGGCATAGCAGACAAAGAACTTCCCGATCAAGGGACGATCGCTTGCGTCTCAGGATTTTTATTCAATATGGTTGAGCGCAGTGTTAAGCTCATTAGTCCTTGTAATGCAAATGAACGTTGGCCACTAGGTTACATTGTTTACGATCAAGGAACTTTTACTAATGCGGATGAACTTAATAATTTGATCGAGCGCATGATTAGAGATAACATGCCACTGACGGTACGACCTTACGATTTGATGCGCTTCCGTGAAGATTTGAAATACGAAAATCTTTCAGATGGTTTCCAGCTTGCCAATAAAGTCAAAACTTTCAAGTTTGTCAACGATCCTTATTGGAGTGATCTGGGCAAGATGATTTACGAAGGTAATAAAACAGCAGAACAGATAACTCAATTATTGGCTGCACAAGGAGTGTTATCGGATCAAACATCTTACTATCTCAATGTTTTGTTTGAACGAGGAGTGTTAGACTCGGAGCCTAAACCATAGAAAACAAAGGTGATTGGGAGTGGTTTGTATCCTGATTATGAGGGGTTGAGAGAGTTCGTAGTAAATCCTAGAGTTAAAGCTCGCTTAAGCGCTGACTACGAACCCCATAAAATAAATGATACAGATTGAGGGATTTGGATGAGTCAGTTTAATCTAGCAGTTAAATCCGAAGATAGTCTATCTAGCGAGAAAGATTTCTATATGCCAGAACTATCTCTACCATTTTATCGTCCATTAGGGCGAACGAACTTAACAGTCAGTTGCCTAGGACTAGGTGGTGGAGGAAAAATTTCAAGTGAAGATACATTGTATGCTTTTGAGCAAGGAATTAATTTCTTTTTTTATTCCAGTGATCTCCACCATTTCATATATCGTAATATGGCAGATGGACTACGCCAACTTTGTGGACGTGGTTCCTCAACTCGAGAAAAAGTAGTTCTTGCAACTGTTACCTACATTAAGAATCCAGAAGTTATATTTGGTATTCTCTTAGATCAATTTGGAGAATTGGGAATTGATTATATTGATGTTTTGTTCTGGGGTTGGATTGGTGATAGCGACGGACCAGCCCTGAAAAATTGCTTGGATATATCGCCAACTTTGCGCGGTTCAAATACAGTCTACCAAAAATTTGTGGAACAAGTATTCGGTGCATCTGAGCGTCTAAAAAAGATGGGTGCTGTTCGTTATGTTGGCGCATCATTTCATAATCTCAACCATGCCCAAGAGTGGCTCCACAGTCCTCTTTTAGATGTGGTAATGGTTAGACATAACCCTGCTCATCGTTTAGCACAGAAAAAAGTTTTTGGAGATTTAGATCAACAAGATCCAGAGCGTCAAGGAATTCTCACTTTCAAATCAACGAACTCTGAGCTAGGTGCTCTCTGGAATCCTCCTCCCACTTTGCCTCAGTCATGTTGGCAACCTTCAATACCAGATTTTTACCGCTATTCTTTATCGCAGAATTGTGTAGATGTGTGCTTAACTGGATTAGAGGGAAGAGAACAAATTGATGCAGCGATCGCCGCAGTGCAGAAAGGAAAACTTTCTCCCGCAGAAATTGACTATCTAAATATATACGGCGATCTGATCCGTCAAAAATTAAATATTGATGACATATCTCCTGAGCGGTTACTTCAAAAAGCTCAAACATTATGAATGAGACTCTGGAAAATTATCTTCAGGTTGTTGCACCTCACCTTTCGCATAAGCTAGTTTCTTCCCAAGCTTTGTCTTATATTCAAACAATAACAAAGATTCTCCCACCTTTACCAGAAGTTTTATTGGAGTGTCGCTTGGCTGATAATAATCCCAACGTGGACTTTTCAGTTATAGCTAAGGCATCAGATGGCAGTCGGGATATTTTAGCGGGGTTAAGTTCTACTAATGCGCTGCCAAATGTAATTTTTACAAACCCTGTGTGGAGTCGTATCCGGGATTTTTGTCTTCATTGGCATCAGCCAAACTCTCTCTTAGCTAATAATATAGACCACATTTGGTTAGAATTTGATGTTGACGATCAACCGCAAAATATCCCGATACCTAGCTTTTTTTTCCATTTTGAATATCATTCTAAATTTAGCACAAGAAAAATTAACCCATTTCCTGAACAAAAACAGACGATAGCAACTGCTTTAAATCTGTTGTTAGAACATTCTCTTACACCTCAAATCAAGCAAAATTTAGCTATTTGCTGCGATTCTTTACCTCCTGAATCTCAGGTGCTTTACATTGGTGCTATGCTCTCCCGACCATTAAATGCTGTGAGAGTTAATATTATCGGTATTCCTGAAGAAGAACTTGAAAATTATCTTACAAAAATTGGTTGGACATACCCGATTAAAAAACTTAAAGAACTTATCAAAGTTATTAGCAGTTTTGTAGATATTATAGTTCTAAATTTTGATGTAGGAAATACTATTTTCCCTAAGGTAGGGATAGAATGTGAGTTACTGAAAAAAAGCCCACGGCTCGAACCTAGATGGCAATTATTTTTAGATTATCTAGTTAAAACAGGTTTATGTACACCTGAAAAAAGAGATGCTTTTCTGAGTTGGCATGGACACTCTTATCAAGAGTCTAATCCAGAAGTATGGTTTAGTAATGTGAGCAGAGTATCAAGTATCCTTTTTAGAAGGTTGAATCATATTAAAATAGTTTATTATCCCAATAGTTATCCAGAGGCAAAAGGATATTTATCATTCAGTCATAAATGGATTAATTAATGTCAAAAGTAAGATTGACTGCTGGTAATATATTCTATATATCAATACCTTCGCCAATTTACGAGGCTGAGTTGATGTATTAAGGTCCTGTTCTCCAGGGTTTGGCAAAAACAATAAGTCCTAAAAATTACTTCAAGGTTTCCCTCAAGCATTTTTTAACGTATTGACCGCAGTATCAAGGATTTGAGCTTCCAAACTACCCTGTAAGCTAAACCCTTATTTATGAATTATTTTGCCGTTTTTGCCAAAATTTTTGTAGGCTCTTATTTTGGCAAAGGTATTGATATATAGGACTAGTATTTGATTTCTGAAAAAGCTCCGTACATTTGAAGAGTGGTAAAATCAAAGGTAGTGTGTCGGAGAAACCACTCAAACATCCATTTGAGATGAGAGAACGAAGGAATCAAAGCACAGAAACGCCGCACCCAGGTTTTAGCTTGTAACCAAATATCGTCAATTGGATTTTGTGATGGGCAATTAGGGGCAAAGCGAACGCAATGAATTTTCCACTGCTCTTGAGACAAACCAAGATTGATCTCGCCTAAAAAGTTTTGAACCAGATGTGAACGATGGTAAGAAGCGCCATCCCAAAAAAGAAGTAATCTTTGATTGGGGGATTTATCTAATAAATAACGTAGATAATCAATCGTATTTTCTGAGTTACCTGCGTTATATGCTTTGAGCAGTAAGCCTCCCTCGAGATAGTCAACTGCTCCGTAGTATGTCTGTTTATCCCGTATATTAACAACTCTCACTGGTATCTATTGGTCAGTTTTTCCCCAGACATATCCGCTTAAATTTCCCCACATTAAATGACACGATTTCCTCCCGATGCCTTGCCAACAGTGTTTCAATCTCTTTTTTTTTGCAGCAACAGCGTCTTCGCCAGCTTTTGGATTCAAAGAAGTAGTTTTCTTCCAACTAATTCCTGCCGCATCAAATAAGTCGTAATAGCTCCGTTTTGACTCATAAGTTAGATCATATTCACTCATCCAATTTATATTCGAGTTCGCCAATTTCCCAACATTCTTTTGTTTGCAACCAGCTTAAAACTTCTTCTCGTTGTTGAGCAGTTAAGTAGCTTTTCCTGCCTTTATGGTTCAGGCGCAGTCCCGAAATTCCATATTCCTCATAGCTTTGCTTCCAACTTGTTATTGAACCAACTGACACATCTAAAATCGTTTGAATTTCCTCATACTTGTAGCCTTGATAAACCAGTTTGACTGCCAACGCTTTTCTCACTTCACGCGCATCTGGGCGATAATCTATAAATTCTTGTAGTTCTGCGATGGCAACGAGAACACCGCAGGCATCGCGGCTTGTATATACTGGTTTATCATTGTTCGCTGTTAGACAGAGATATTTATACGTATTATCTCGTTGTTTTTTTCAGAAATCAAATATTATTCCTATAGTTCAAAAGGATTTCTCCTTATATCGATTACCTGTAAGGCTTCATGAGATAAGGGGCTTAATCCCCTTATCTCATGAAGCCTGATTTTGTGCAGTTTCACAAAGAATTGGTATTAGACTGATTTGTGTCATTGTTATCTTTGTCAAGCAAACTTGATAATAGTATTTATATACAAATTTCTAAATTAAAGTTATAAAAATATTTATATTTTATAACTAAAAAAACATCATTATTTCCGAAATATTGTAGATTCATAATTTAAGTCATTACTACTAATATAAAAGTGGTAGTAATTGGTTTACTGAAAAAAACGGAGATTAAATATGACAACAAATTCGCAAGCTTCTAAACCCGAAGACTTTCAAAAGCGGATTATTGACAAAGCTCAAGCAGATGCTACTTATAAACAGCGCTTGTTGAGTAATCCTAAAGCAGTTTTTGAAGAAGAATTAGGTCAAAAATTGCCAGCAGATTTAGAAATTCAAGTCCTACAACAGGGTATGAAAAAACTCTATCTGTTGTTACCAATAGAACTTGATGAACTAGCTTCCAGTCAAGTCCTCTCTGAGGAACAGCTAGAGGCAGTTGCAGGGGGGGGTATCATAAGCACTATATTACTCAGCTTAAGCCTATTACCATTACCTACAAAATAAGAGCCTACAAAAATTTTGCTAGGTTTTGCCAAAATCTCCCATACATGAGCTGAACGCTTATGTATGGGAGATTGGACTGTCATAACCTTTACACTGTGGGCAAATACGTTAAAAAAACCTTGCGGGAAACCTTAAAGGAATTTTTAGGACTTATTGTTTTTGCCAAACCTCACACAAAAGAGAGTTAATCGTGAAAGCACCATTAACTTACCCTCGTAAATTGGCAGAGGTATTGCTACCTCGCAGTCAATTCCTCTCGGAGGAACAATTAGAGGCAGTTGCAGGACGATCACTAACTGAAACTCTTGCTATAATAAGTGATCCTGCTCTTTTAAGCCTCACGGTACTTGGTGGAGGTAGCACCACTCCCACCCCTTACTAAGCTATAGTACGTGGGTACTGCATCAGTACTGCACGTTCATAACTTATATAACACCCATTTAAGTAGGTAGGCACAATTAAACCGAACTACGTAAACTTATGTAAAGCACCAGAAACGCTTTGAATATAAGTTTTTAAGCAATTTACATTTCTTAATCTAGTTGTGTTTTTTAGCGCCCACCTACTTATACGAGTTCAGATTGAATACTTTGTTGGGAGTAAAACTCAATATCGTATCACATACTTTTCAAGGTTCTACATCTTGGAAGTCGTCACTAGGCTTTAACCTAGTGACGACTTAAAGTCATATTTATCATCGAAAAATAGTGTGTAGGGGGGGCGTAAGCCCATAGGTGTCAACTTAAGCTAAAAATAGCTTAACTGTTAGCTTCCTTACCCGCCTTTAACTTCAGTTCCTTGGGGGACATGGCTTTTACGTTAAGTTGACACCAATGGCATAAGCCCCACGTTTAAAAGCGTTGGTTCCTATCACCTATCCCCCTCTGAACAAATTACATTTACTTAGATCAAGATACACATTCATTCACTCCTAAAATATCTTCTCATTTGGGAGTGTATGTATTGAATTGGTTATGAACGATAGCAAAATAATTATTTTTTAGAAACCTTGCTCGAATAATTTGAAATAATAAATTATGGAATTCTCTCATGAACAACTGGTTGAAATTGTGGAAAAAGCCAGTACACTTATTGAGCGTTTTAGCTCTCAATTTTCAGTAAATGATCCGTCACAATTTGATAGCTCGATCAATTCTAAAATCGAAAAATGGTGTGAGTACGCTGCCAAAGGTAACTATCAGCAGTTTGAAAAACGTCTCGCTTGGGATGGACTGACATGGGAAACCGTATATTCTGCTATGTCTGATGCTCACTTAGTTGATAAACTCAATTTACCTGCTTGGACAGATGTATTGAATCAAAGCGTTAAAGCTGCTATTGCGTCTAAACAGCAGACATATGGCTGTCTTTCCCCAAAAGAACCAATTGCTTTTGAGGAACTTTTCTTACCTTTTGTCTATGTTGCTAGACAGAAGTTAGTGGTTCAAACAGGCAATAATTACCATCTTATTTCAGAACTAGCTCAAGCCAAGTTAGAGCGAGCTTTACTTTCTTCACTGGCTCATTTGAGTGCACATCCCACAGAGTTAAAATTTTCTAGCTTCCGAGCAGCGAGAGAGTCTGCATTTGCCTACGTTATCAGGCAATCTCAAAACATTGTGAGTCGGGTTCACTATGAGGCATTTATTAATACGATGCTGAATGAGGATGGTCTCATAGATTTCTATCAAGAATATCCTGTATTAGCTCGTCTAGTTGCCATAAGAACAACTTTTTGGTTTAATGTGGTTGAGGAACTTTTGTGGCGATTAGCCGCCGATTTTGATGAAATCCAGCGAACATTTCAACAAGAAACCTTGGGTCAAGTTGTTGACATTGAATATGGTCTTTCTGATTTCCATAATAATCATCATACTGTTATCATACTCACTTTTGCTTCTGGTTTTAAACTTGTTTATAAACCAAAAGATTTGGCTATAGATGAAGCATTTCTTAATTTACTTTCTTGGTTTAATCAACAAGAAAATTTATTATCTTTTAAGTGCCTGAAGGTGCTAAATCGTTCAAATTATGGATGGGCTGAGTTTGTGCAGCCATCACCTTGTCAAGATAAACAAGCTATTCAGCGCTATTATCAACGAACTGGAATGTTACTAGGTGTACTACATCTTCTCAGAGCCAGTGATTGTCATTGCGAAAATTTGATTGCTTGTGGAGAATATCCAGTTATAGTGGATTTGGAAACTCTTATCGAACCCCAATTTCTGGTAGAAAGAGATTCAAGCAAGCCTATCAACGCACTCTCTTTAGCCGAACAATTACTTAATAAAGATTCTATATTGTGTACAAATCTTCTACCTCGGTGGCTTGGAGTAGATGGAATAAATGCCTACGATATCAGCGCCTTAGGAAGCAGTGATGAACAAGAAATTGATGCTAGCCAGCCTAGATTCCTGAATATCAATACAGATAACATGTACATTAAGCAGGAGCCTATAAAGCTAAAAACTGCAAAGAATCTTCCATTACTGGATAACTGTTTAATTGCACCTGATGATTATGTAGAGGATTTGATAGCAGGCTTCCAGCAAATGTATCATTTTTTGTTGAGTCACCAGGAAGTCCTTTTAGCTTCTCATAGTCCCCTATCACAATTTATTCATCGACGAATCCGGTTTATTTTTCGTGGAACTCAGATTTATAACGTTCTGCAAATCAATGCACTCCAACCTGAATGCTTAAAGGATGGAGTTGAGTACAGTATTCAGCTTGAGGCTTTAAGCAGAAGTTTCCTCGTGACAGAAACTAAGCCATTATTTTGGTCATTACTGCATGAAGAACTACGCTCTATGGCTCAGATGGATGTTCCTTATTTTACAACATTCTCAGATAGTCATCAGTTATTTACTGGATTCTCGAATATACCCCTTCTAAACTCACTTAAAAATAGCTACTTAGATGTTGTCAATCGATTACAACAACTGAGTGAAGAGGACTCTGTACGGCAAATTGAGATAATTCGTGGTTCCTTTTACGCCAAAACAATTAACAAATCAGATGGGATACTGTCTAATGTTGTTGAGCAGACTGGTCTAAGTCTGGAGGGGATTCCACTATTAAGTCAGGAACAATGTTTACAGCAGGCAATTGCGATCGCCACAGAAATTCAACTCCAAGCTATTCGTGCTGATGATGGAAGTGCTGCTTGGATTGGACTAAACTATCTACCAAAAGTAGAGCGATTTCAGCTAAGTTCGTTGGGATATGGTTTATATGATGGTAGCTGTGGGATAGCTTTGTTTCTGGCAGCATTATGGTCAGTTACAAAAGATAATCAGTTTCGCAATTTGGCTCTAGAAGCTTTACTGCCACTGCGCCAGGATCTTCAGTCTTTAGATCGAGACAATCGGCAAAGATTTGCCAAGCTCATAAGGGCTGATATGGAATTAGGCTCAATTCTCTATGCCCTTGTCCGAATCAGTCAACTGTTAGAGGAACCAACTCTTTTGGAAAGTGCAAAGCAGGGAGCTTGTTTCATCACATTAGACAAGAGCAAAAATACTCAAGAGTTGGATATGATCTCAGAATTAGCAGGTGTGATTCTGGGGCTACTTGCCTTACAGATAGCAAGTGGAGATATCATTTATTTAGAGCAAGCCATTAGCTACGGCTATTATATACTGAGCCATGAAATCACAAGTCACGTTGGACTTAAAAGGGCAACTACAGGAAAAAACCCTTGGATAAGCTTTGCTCACGGAATAGATAGAATTGCTTATGCTCTGTTAAAGCTTTACGAGACAACTTTGGATGTTAATTTTCTGGTCGGTGTGAAAGAAATAATCGCCTATGAACGCAGTCATGGTTTTTCTGGCAATGGTTTAGCTTACTTGAGCAGTTTTGCTGTGCTTGATACCGATGAAATTCCCCAACAGATTGAGAATACTCTCAATACAATACAGCAAGTCAGCTTTGACCGAGTTGATCGCCTTTGCTGTGGTAATTTTGGTATTATTGACATTCTGATCGAGGGATCTTATCAGCTTTCTCGACCAAGCTTGTTAACATCTGCACAACAACGAGCAGCATGGGTTGTAAACAGAGCAGAAGAAAATGGGTCATTTTGCCTATTTTCTACATCTGACAAGCATATCTACAATCCTAGTTTCTTCACTGGAACATCTGGAATTGGCTATGGGTTATTAAGACTGAGCTATCCAGATTTATTCCCCTCTATTTTACTATTCTGTTAAATTAAATATCAAACCTCACCCTACCTCCGGCTTCTCCCGACAATAATAAGGAGAGGGATTGAGGGTGAGGTTTGCTCTTATATTTAATTACGCCTACCTACTTACTAGTACAGCACGGCGTAAATCAAGCGGGAGCATCACAATGAGTGCTTAAATTTTTTCCCTCAGCCCCTCTCCCACAAATGGGAGAGGGGAGACATAATTCTAGTTTTCCGAATCCCATATAAAGGGATTCGGGGTTAGGGGATGAGGGCTATCAAGGTTTTTGCACCTGACGGGATGCTCGCAACCAAGCTACCATTTTAAAACTTGCAAAAGCCTTGATATACAAAAAATTTTGACTTTTGACTTTTGGCTTGCGGTACTAGTCTTTTATTGTTCTAACATTTGGAAGAATCGGGTAAAGTAATCTGGAAAGGTTTTCGCTGTGCAGCCAGGATCTTTAATTACAATCCCTGGAACCTTCAAGCCAGTGACAGCAAAAGCCATTGCCATGCGATGATCGTGATAAGTTTCAATTGCCGCCGGGGTAATGGGGCCAGGCTCAATTTTCAGTCTATCTGGAAATTCTTCAACCTTAACTCCTAAGCGACGCAACTCTGTTACCACAGCTTTAATCCTATCGGTTTCCTTATATCGAATATGTTCCACGTTCCGAATCGTAATCGGTGAACTGGCAAAGGGCGCGATCGCTCCTAATGTTTGCACCAAATCCGATATATCATTCATATCAATGTCGATGCCTTGCAATTGCTTTGGCCCAGTCACTTCGGTGTAATCATCCGAATCCTTAATTTGGCAACCCATCTGTTCTAAAACATTCAGCCACAGAATATCACCCTGACAAGATTGTTTGGTCAAATGTTTGACGCGCACCCGTCCACCAGTAACGGCGGCAGCGGCAAAAAAGTAGGAAGCATTTGACGCATCGGGTTCTACTGTGTAATGCCGAGCTTGGTAACGTTGGCCCGCTTTAATCTGAAATTGATTATCGCCGATTTGAATCACCTCTACGCCAAAATCTGCCATCAAACGACAGGTCATTTTGACGTAAGATTGAGAAACTAATGTCCCCTCAACTTCAATGTGCGTATCTTGTTGAGCATAAGGCGCAATCATCAGCAATGCCGAAAGTTGCTGACTTGTTTGGTTAGCTTTCAACCGAAAATTCCCGCCAGCGAATCCCCGGCTGTAGATGGTATAGGGCATAAACCCGGAGTTTCCTTCAAAGTTAATGGTTGCTCCACCCGTTTGCAGCACCGTCAATAAGTCACCCATTGGCCGTTCTCGCATTCTGGGAACCCCATCTAGGCGATATTCGCCGTTACCCAATGCCACCAGCGCCGAGATAAACCGTGCTGCTGTACCTGCCAAACCCACAAATAAATCTGCTTGTTTCGCTGGAATGTCGCCTCCTCTTCCCGCGACTTGGATTTGTGCCAAATGAGGATTTAGCCTAATGGGAATACCCAATTGCTCTACGCATTTGGCAAAATACTCGCTATCTTCACTAAATAAAGCATTTTCTAAAACGGAGTCACCTTGGGTCAAAGCAGCAACAAGCAACGCCCGATTGGTAAGACTTTTAGAACCAGGAATTTCTACCGTGGCATCCACTGGCCGATTTAGAGCAGGAATTGCAATGGTATCCACGTTAAACCTCTACGTAGGCAGTTAGCTACAACTTTATATATTGCCATATTCTGACCAAAAGGGGCAAAAGTGGTAAAAGCTATAAGACCTTTTCTCAAAAAATTTCAAGGACTATGTATTGTCTCTGATGCCAAATGGATTACACATTAAATAACTTTAATAAAGTTACTTTTGTACACTACTTACCGCTAATAAAATGCTGTGAGCCTAGCTTTCGCCTCCATGGCGAAAGCGGCAAAGATATAGCCACTGATGTAGGCAAAATATCTTTGATACAGCAAAGTAGCGCTTTTACAGGGGGTTTCACCACTATCGGTTGCTTGTCTTTATCGGATTACCCAGTTTTCCAGTGTCTCCTCAAAGGGGCAGGGCATTTTATTTCTTGGATCTTCCTAGAAGTAAGTCTTTATTATTCCATCTTAATCCCAGAAGGGTGTGTACGTAAAATCACTGAATGATAGAAAAAATTTAAAGCTAAATATTTTAACGAGAAAAATTGAACTATGTCTATTAAACGTATAATTGAAGGTCTAAATGAGTTTCATGACAACTATTTTCTTACACATCGTGAGTTGTTTGAACAACTATCTCAGGCTCAAAACCCGGAAGTATTATTCATCACTTGTTCTGACTCGCGTATCGATCCATGTTTAATTACTCAAAGTCAACCAGGAGAATTATTTGTTATCCGTAATATTGGTAATATAATTCCTGCCTATGGAACCTTGAATAACAGCGAAGCAGCAGGCATAGAATATGCTGTCCAAGCTTTAAATATTAAAGTTATTGTCATCTGTGGGCATTCAAACTGTGGAGCAATGAAAGGGCTATTACAAATAGGTAGCCTTGCTCAACAAATGCCTTTAGTTTACGACTGGTTAAAGCATTACGGTGAAGCTACTCGCCGCCTTGTCTTTGACAACTATAAGGATTATACCAGCGATCAACTATTAAAAATTGCAATTGAGCAAAATGTATTAACTCAGATAGAAAACCTAGAAACATACCCAATAATCCGCTCTAAACTACATAGTAATCAACTTAGCCTTCATGCCTGGATTTATGAAATAGAAACTGGTGAAGTCTTTGCTTATGATGCAAGTGTGAGCAGGTTTAAAATTTTACAAAATCGCCCATTTCCTGTACCTAATCTCCTGACAAGATTACCATCAGAATGATGAATTTAGCTAAATTTAATCAATACTTCAACAAGCGTGGTTCTTGTTCCGGTGGGGTGGTCACGTAGCTCTCTTTGCCGTTGGATTAGCCTAGATTTTTTTAAAAAAGTAGCAATTGTTGCTGATACAAGCAGGCGATCGCGGTAAGATTTGGAACTTAAGCCCGATTCAACTCCAATAACTCCTTAATAATTCGTAATTCATAATTTATGATATGAAGCAACTAAGTTGAGTTATGGAGATAAAAATTATGATTTTTTCTAAAACTGACATTCAATTACATCCCAACGACAAATGCCGAACCTAAACAAATTTCAAAGACTAGTAGAACTTGCAAACGATCATGGAATTATTTGCCAGCCTACACCAGAAGAATGCTTGATTGCATCCTTGCCTGGAGACGATGATTTTTTATTAGCTTTTACTTGGTCTGGTACAGTTGAGGGAGAGCCGCCAGAGCATGAATTAATTGCAATTAGTGTGCAGGATATTGTCAAAGAAGTTACCGTTGCAGCTTGGCAGATTCCTTTTTATTTATTTGGAAACGTTTTAAGGCAGGCTCAGATGCTTGTCGCTGCCCACAAAGATTTTGTTAGCTAACAGACAAGGTATAGCTAAAAACTGCTATCCCTGTCAACTGTCTGTGGCAGGGATTTTTAGATTTAAAAAATATTTTCTCTTAAAAGTAAAAAATAAACAATTAATCTTTTCTTTTATTAATTTTTTAACTACTTTAATTTTATTAACTGTCTTAAGTTGAGATTAAAATAAAATAGCGATCGCAGTCTGAGCTTTAGTCCTAGATTTGGCGATTTCAGTCCCCACTATAAACTGAGCATCATGTGACATGACTCCGAGGCTAAAGCCTCGGAGCAACTAAAGAATCGAACCACTCCAGACGCCGAGAGAATTTGCGTGCGCGGGTTAAGAGCCTTGAGCAAACTTCGGGAGAATACAGAGGAATGAGGAGGAGAGAGTTTTTTCGTCAGTTTTTTGGGTATTCAAACATCCTCTTACGCTACTCGCCACACTTTCGCTACCTAGACCATCAGCAGTGGGATATCGCCGGATAAAGTCGCGCTGTGGATTGGGGATACCGTTGAGACGGTGTTAAGTTTCTATTGCCATCCAGAAATAGTCAGTGCTGAGTGTCTAGACTTTTAAAAAATAATGCTACTTAAACGGTAGTGTAGAGAATGACCATATCAGCTTATAGGGGGCGCGTCATGTTGCCAAAACCCAAGAAATATTGGACACCCCAGCATTGGGCAAGTTGGAAGCCTTTCGGGATTGGCGAACAGTATCCTAATAACTATTGGGAGGTATTTCGGGCCATTTGGCTGTCTCGTGACAAACTACCTTACGCATGGAATATTCTTGATAAAGGTGTCTGCGATGGTTGCGCTCTCGGAACAACCGGGATGAAAGATTGGACAATAGAAGGCATTCATCTGTGCAATGTCCGGTTGCGGCTGTTGCGGATGAATACTATGCCAGCTTTTGACCCTGTGCTATTGGAAGATATTTCACAGTTACAAAAGCAAAAAAGTGGACAATTACGTGACTTGGGAAGACTCCCATACCCAATGCTCCGTCAACGAGGCGAAAAAGGCTTTCGCCGTGTGAGTTGGGATGAAGCTTTAGGAGTAATTAGCGATCGCATTCGCACTACCACACCAGACCGCCTCAGCTTCTATGTTACCAGTCGCGGGACTGTCAACGAAACTTATTATGCTACCCAAAAAGCTGTGCGGGCAATGGGAAGCAATAATATTGATAATGCTGCCCGCATTTGTCATTCTCCCAGTACAGCAGGACTAAAAGCTGCTCTCGGTGCAGGGGCTACCACCTGTTCTTATAAAGACTGGATTGGTACTGATTTATTAGTCTTCATTGGCTCTAATGTTGCGAATAATCAGCCTGTTACTGTCAAATATCTTCATTATGCCAAAAAAGCTGGCACAAAGATTGTAGTTATTAATACTTACCGTGAACCAGGAATGGAGCGCTACTGGGTGCCCTCAATTGTAGAAAGTGCCGTTTTCGGTACAAAGTTTGCCGAAGACTTCTTCTTAATCAACATGGGCGGGGATATAGCATTTTTAAATGGCACTATTAAACATATAATTGCTAACAACTGGGTAGACCAGTCATTTATAAATTTATACACAGATGGCTTTGCCGAACTCAAAGCATCGTTAGAAAACCAATCTTGGGAAGAATTAGAGCGCCTTTCTGGAACATCTCGTAAAGAAATGTCCGCCTTTGCCAAAATGGTCAAAGAAGCGAATAAAGCCGTATTTGTTTGGAGTATGGGCATTACCCAACATGAATGCGGTGAAGATAATGTGCGAAGTATCATTAACTTAGCTCTCACCAAGGGTTTTGTCGGTCGGGAAGGCTGCGGTTTAATGCCAATTCGCGGTCACTCTGGGGTACAGGGTGGCGCAGAGATGGGATGTTACGCGACAGTATTTCCTGGTGGTAAATCGATTACTCTAGAAAATGCTGCCCAATTGAGTCAACATTGGGGCTTTGAAGTGCCAGCAAGTAAAGGTTTAATTGCTCCAGAAATGATTAACGCTGCACATCAAGGGGAAATAGAAGTGTTGGTTTCTGTGGGCGGGAATTTTTTAGAAGTACTACCACAACCAGATTATGTAGAAGCGGCGCTGAAGAAAATACCTCTGCGGGTACATATAGATATTGTTCTCTCTAGCCAAATGTTGGTGGAACCTGCTGATACTGTGGTGCTTTTACCTGCGACGACTCGCTACGAAATACCGGGGGGAGTCACAGAAACTAACACCGAACGCCGGGTAATTTTCAGTCCAGAGATTCCGGGGCCGCGCATTGGAGAAGCGCGTCCTGAGTGGGAAGTATTTTTAGAATTGGCAAGGCGGGTAAAGCCAGATTTGGCAGATAAGCTGGCTTTTGCTGACACAAATGCTATCCGTCAAGAAATTGCTCAAGTTGTGCCGCAATATGCAGGTATTCAACACTTACAACAGGCTGGGGATCAGTTTCAGTATGGTGGCTCACATTTGTGCTTTGGCTGGAATTTTCCTACAGCAGATGGTAAAGCCCACTTTGGCGTATTATTGCCGCGTCAAAGAGAATTACCAGAAGGTTATTTTTTATTAGCAACGCGCCGAGGCAAACAATTTAATAGTATGGTGCAGGAACGCAAGGATGCAATTACTGGGGCGATGCGAGAGGCGGTGCTAATGAATGCTGCTGATGCAAGACAGTTGGGTTTAAAAAATAGCGATCGCGTCATTCTTAAGAATGATTTAGGCGAGTTGGTCTGTCAAGTCTATATTGCGCCAATTCAGTTAGGAAACTTGCAAGTACATTGGCCAGAAGGGAATGTGCTACTAGATAAAACTAAGCGATCGCTCGAAGGAGTACCGGATTATAATGCGATCGTGCGGTTGGAAAAAATCTGAATCAAGCCTCATTTTCCCAGTTTATTTCAACCATATCTATCGTAGGGACACAGCATTGCTGTGTCCTTACAGGTTGATTTATTTACTTTCAGTTATCCCCAATTCTAGAAAGTATTGAGAGTTTTTGGACTTAACTACCAAACCCTTGCACCACACTCAACATAAAATTAACGCGTTGCTCAAACTCTAGCTTTTTGATCAATGCGACAAATTCATCCGTTTCACCAGGAAGTTGATAATCGGACGGTACTTGAATTACGGTTCCATTGTCCATTCCTTGTGCTAGCAGTAGCCAAACATCTAATTTGGCATTGGGACTTAGACTATTATAGGTTTGGCTTGCACCATTAATAATGTCCCGTTGTGCTTGCAGTTGTTCTTCTTGAGACAACTCTTGGATTTGGTGGAACACTGCTTTAGCTATAGCTTCTACGCTTTCAGGAGGTGCCGGATTTAGCTGCTCTTTAAGATCCAAGTAACCGAACCAAAGTAGGGCTAGCTGAGTATCTACATCAAAGCCTTTAAAAGTTTCTAAAGCTGGTTTTGTTGCTTCATCAGCTGTGTAAGTCATAGAAAACTCCAACTAAGTTAAGGATATTTTGATTTTCTCAGTAAGGAACTGAGAAACTTTGCTTTCAGTACTTCATACAACTTAACGAATAAATCTAAATAGATAACCCCACTTAGGGTAGGTATAACACTCACTACATAAGACAGATATAGATAACTCAAGTTGCTAGTTACAAAAATGCCTGTTTGGATGTATAGAAAGCAAACATAAATGTTAAGACTTTAAGTAGCGTCTGTGACAGTAAGCGATCGCTTGAAGGGGTTTCTGATTATAATGCGATCGTGCGTCTGGAAAAACAAAGCTAGATTACAGTAAGTTTATATCCCACATTCCGCACTTCAATCAGTAGTATTAATAAACTACATTTAAATAAAATTCCAAATTATAATTTGGACTCCTAAGTAACCCTGAA
>NZ_JBALCW010000027.1:0-59980 GCF_036917635.1 Nostoc sp. | reverse complement strand
TGAGGCTGCTAGAGTATGGCATTACTACTTTATACAACTTTTGCGCTCACTTTACTTCAACACAGTAAAAGATGTCAAATGGGTTCTATAAGGCTTTTGGCTTGGGTTCCGAGTTAAAAAGTCCAAGTTCCGAGTTCTCTGCTCAAAAACTTAACTGCGATCGCTACACTAATACTAAGTAGCATCAAGTGGTGGCGCACCTATTGATAAACTAAAAAAATATATTAAAGAGCAAGATGCACCAACTGAATAAATATGGATTGGTTATTTCCACTTCGTTTCAATAACCCGCTCTAATCCCTACCCTATGAGTACATTGAGGGTAGGGATTAGAGCGATACGTTCAACTTGAGACACATGTTTTTCATGCCAAAGAACTTGTGTCTTTTTATTAATAGCTTCTTCGTCGGAGATGTCTAATTTGTATGCAATACACTCCTACCTCTCCCTTTTTAGGAAAGAAAAATAAAATCTTACTCCCCAACGCTCGCTCTTATAGCGTTTCCTAATCAGGTAAGGTACATCGTAGCCCCCTCTTCGCTTACTCTTAGGGGGTTGGGGGTGGGGTTCTTGTACTTCACTCAACTGAGAAATTCTATAAGGGGCTGTTCTTGTTAGGTCTGTATTGGACTCAACCCAGAAGCCAGATAAATGTCATGAAAAATTGACATTATTCCCATTGCTCAACATCTAGGCAACCAAAAATGTTATCAAATCATGACAATACGATCCCAGAAGGGCTTGTAAATTCGTGAAACAGGCAAAAAACCTAGTTATTACCCCTTGATCCCTAGATATGCTTAGTGGTTAATATTGACTTAACAAATAGAACTTTCCCGATCCCAAAGAAATGCTAATTTTGGCATAACTCAGGAATTGATTGGAAGTGACCCCAATTTTAAAACAGACTAAAAAACTTAAAAACTGGGCAAAACCAGGAGTCAGGATAAGAAATTCATCTGGAGTGGATGACATTTTACATAGCATTCTTGAACCAGGGGAAATCATTTACCGCTTAAACTACTGGAGGCCAAATAAATGGCAAAAGAACGCCCGCCACTAGAGGAGATGACCTTACGCCAACTACGCAAAGTTGCTAGCGAATATAGCATCTCTCGGTATAGCCGAATGCGTAAATCACAATTGCTGGCATCAATTCAAGAAGTCCAGCGCAGTAAAAATTTACTCAGTCCATCTCGTTCATTGGAGGCACAGGAAACCGTGGAAGCTGCAAAGTTTGAATTAGGTCAGGAAGATCGGACTGGTGGATCTTTGGCTGATGTTGATGAAGGACTCGCAGATTTGCCCTCTGGCTATGGTGACAGCCGGATTGTACTCTTACCACGCGATCCTCAATGGGCTTACACTTACTGGGATATTCCCAACGAGCATAAAGAAGAACTGCGTAGGCAAGGGGGACAACAACTCGCACTACGGATTTATGATGTCACCGATATCAATATTGAATACCAAAGCCCCCACAGCATTCAAGAATATCCTGCTGATGAACTAGCTAGAGAATGGTATCTACCAGTTCCAGTTAGCGATCGCGATTATGTAATTGATATCGGCTATCGTGCTGCTGATGGTCGCTGGTTGGTACTAGCTCGTTCTGCTAGAGTACACATTCCTCCCGTCTATCCTTCTGACTGGATTGAAGATGTCTTCATCACTGTTAACTTTGAAGAAGATTTGCGTGCTAAGACTCAGTACGAACTAGTTCCCCCTGCCAAGAAGATTGCGGCTACCCCCGCCAATGGTAATGCTGGTAATGCTGTTGTCAATGGTAACGGTAACCCCATCTATGACGAAATATTTGGTTTAGCCGAATCTGCCGAAGCGCTACGGGTTGCTGGTTCTATCTTCGGCTCCCAGCAAGGTTCAGCGCGTCCTGAACAAGCTATTAGCTCTTCCATTTTCCCATCTGGTGTGGGTATGTGGGCAGTTCCTACCGTGTCAGGCTTAACCGCTTCCGGTGCAGGAATGTCAGGTGTTGGCTTCTCGGCTTCCGCCGTACCAGTGCGTCCGCGCCAGTTCTGGTTAATTGCCGATGCTGAGTTGATAGTCTACGGTGCAACCGAACCCGATGCTACCGTAACCATTGGCGGCCGTCCAATTCAGCTAAATCCAGATGGAACATTCCGCTTCCAGATGTCCTTCCAGGATGGTTTAATTGACTATCCAATCTTGGCTGTAGCTGCTGATGGTGAGCAAACCCGGTCAATTCAGATGAAATTTAATCGTGAGACACCATCTCGAAATACCAACACCAAAGAAGAAGCTGTTTTAGAATGGTTCTCTTAAGTTTTGGCTCTGAGATAAACTCCAGACTGAAATTTTAAATTATTCCCCGCTATAGTAATCCTATAGCGGTTTTTTTTCATTATATGTATACAAAAAACTTATTTTTCTTATTTATCTTGATAATTGGCGCAACCTTATTATCAGGTTGTCAAAAGATGGAAGCAAATTCAGTCTCAAAAGCATCTAGAAGTTGCCCTGGCAAAGATGCTAAGTTCAGCATTAATTTTTTTAAAACCAATAATCAAGGTGAAAGAAATCAAAGAGGTATTAACAATGTGATTATTTTTAATCCCAAATCAGCAGAATTAGATTTCAAAGTTAATGTTGGTTTATCTCATAAACTCTACGCCAAAGATGCTAGGGGGAAACTCCGTAAAGAATATGTACCAAAACAGTTTCGTGAACTCATCGGCGATGAGAATGCCAAATTAAATGGACAGCTACCCATTGCTGTAATTAATGCCGACTATATAGGTACTGATGATAAACCACAAGGCTTAAATGTTTCTCGTGGTGTCGAGTATTCGGGAGTATTTAAAAATAAGCGTTCTTCCTTTGGGATATCAGGAGGTACACCCAAACAGCGACAGGCTACTATCCAAGCTGGTAGAAGAAAAAGTGATATTCTCAATTACAATTTAGTGGGTGGTAATGGCAGATTCTATCGTCAGGGGAAATTTAAAGATATTTGTCAAGATTTAGGAGAATTTGCCTGTAAAAATGCTAAAAACCGCTCTATGGCAGCTATCACTAATCAAGGGTATGTAATACTATTAGTTAATGACTTGAAAGCTAATTCAGATATTCAATTATCTCAACTTAATCAAGAGTTACTGCCAGAGATGTTTGATAATGTTCTAGAAGGTATTGCTAGCAATAACTGTTTAGGTAAGATTCAAGAAGCGATATTATTTGATGGCGGTATGTCTCCAGGATTGTATTATAACCAGAAAACTTATGTAGAAAACCTTGGGCCGATTGGTTCAGTTTTTTTGATTTACAAGAAATAAAATATTTGTAGAGTTTTATCTTTCAATTCTTTTATTCATAAGACATCTCCAGAAATTAAATATGCGTAACCTGAAACCCTTGTAGAGACGCGAAATTGCACTTCTCTACGAGACGCTCCGCGAACGTGCCGCGACGAAGAAAGCGTCTCTACATTCATTGTCGGAGATGTCTATAATACTCAGAAAGTGACACAAGAGGGGTAAATGCCAGTGAATAATTAACTATCAAGTTGATGGCGGCTGGACAAATTGAGTTATTGTCTAGGAAAATAGACGCGATCGCAGTAAAATTACCAATGGTGTGGTCACTGAGGAAAAACAAGCAACTCATTAGAAATAACTTTCATGCGATCAACGTTAATGGAGATGTTATGGAACCTGCTCTGCCCCTTGCTGGCTTAAACATCCTCGTAGTTGATGATGATGACGATAGCCGCTTTTACATTACTACCGTGTTGGAAGCTGATGGAGCCACCGTCATGGCAGTTGCATCGGCAGAGGTAGCATTGAAAGTATTACCTGAGTTGCAACCAGAAGTTTTGATTTGTGATATTGCGATGCCTGGTGAAGATGGCTACACTCTCATCCGCAAGATCCGGGCGTTGAAGTCCGATCTTTGGGAAAAACTCCCCGCTATAGCTTTAACTGCCTATGGCGATAGCGAGTATCGTAGTCAGGCGCTGGAAGCGGGCTTTCAAACTCATGTGGCAAAACCAGTTGATCCAGGAGAACTAGTTGCGATCGTCGCTAATTTGATTGCTTCTTATAAGAGTTAAGGCTAAGATGCTGTGATTTCAAATTTTAGATTACTTCGCTCCAGTTTCAAAACTAATTTGCTCAGACTTATAGGCTGGTGGCTCAATGTGAATTAAAATCCTGACTGGACGGAACCGTTCTTCTAATCGGCTTTCTACTTCTTCGGTGATGTGGTGAGCGGTTTCTACGTCTGGTGCATCTACTATTAAATGCATTTCAATGAAGACTTGACGACCAAGAACACCGCGAGAAGCAACATCATGACAGTTAATTACACCTGGAACAGAAGTAGCGATCGCATGAATTGCTTCTGGTGCGATCGCCATTTGATCCACAAGCCAAGGCAAATTCTCTTTTAAAACTGACCACCCACTCCAAAATACCAACAAGGCGACAGGAAAAGCTAACACCAAATCCATCCATTGATAACCTAGCCAAACTCCGATCAACCCACCAATTACAGAGATTGTCACCCAAATATCGCTCATGGTATGTGTCGCGTCAGCTATGAGAATTGAGCTACCTACCCGCCTACCCACACTGCGTTCGTAAAACGCCACAAAAATATTTACACCCAGTACAATTAGTAATAACCACAACTCAGGTGGCGATATTCTCACAGGTTCACCACCACCTTTGAGAATTCGCTCGATTGCTCCTTGCAAAATTTCAAAACAGGCTATTCCTAAAAATGCGGCAATTCCTAAAGCTCCCACAGCTTCAAACTTACTGTGTCCGTAGGGATGCTCGCGATCGGGTTGTGGAGAAGAAAATTTGCTTGCAATTAATCCCAAAACGTTGTTAGCGCTATCTGTCACACTATGCAAGGCATCAGCTAGCAAACTCAACGAACCTGTCCAGTAACCTACAAGTGCTTTCAATCCCATTACAAACAGGTTGAGTAGTAGGGTAATAATTAAAACCTTTCGCACTTCGGCGCGGTTATCGTAAATCATAGATAATTTATCACATCAAGTTCTATGACTTCTAATGTAAAACTTAAAATATAAATAAACACTAATAAAATGTATCAAAGTCTTACGCAGTAAGAATTAAGTCTCTCTATAGGCTCTATATTTTATACCATTTTGTTGAGATTATTTATAACTAATAACAGCTACAAGCTTTATAGATGTCAAGAATACCTCTACAGATAACAGCATATTTTTAGCATTAATACCAGAAATATTTTAATTAATTTTGTTATTTATACATCCACTTAGGTCAGACCGAATTGCATTCAAAAAGATGATAACGACCATCAGTAAGCTGTACTTACTTAGGAAAATTAACGAGCCTAATGAGTTTAATTTACTACCTTTAACCAACAGGTAAATCGAAAAACATTTACTTCGGGGAACTAGAATTATGTCTCCCCTCTCCCATCAGATGGGAGAGGGGCTGGGGGTGAGCGAAAAGATTTAAGCCAAAATTGGGATGCTCCCTTTAAATTTCGTTACATAGTTAGGTTTGTTTATGTCCACCTTCTTAGTAAGGGCCAGGCATTGCCTGGCCCCTACGATAAATCTATATATATCAAGGTTTTCGTGAATTGGTATCAGTCCCTTACTTCAATCCCCCCGTTTCCAATACTGCGTAGGTTTTGAAGATTTGTAGGTTGGGTTGAACATTCGTGTTACCCAACAAAGCCTTGATAATGTTGGGTTTCGTTCTTCAGACGACAAGTTTCAATCACGAATACTATGAGTACCAAAAACGAAAAAGTGGGCTTCGTCTCTTCTTCGGGTAATATTAGTACTTATCAAGAAGTTTAAAAAAAAAAGAGATGTCTTCAATTCCTCTAACATTGAACCTAATTGAAGGTTCTGTCTCCTTCAGTTTTTCACCCCAAGCAGCACGAGAATTAAAAGCAGCAACAGATCAATTGATGGAGCGGCTGAAAGCTGTGGCCGCTAAACCCACTCCTGGCGGTGGTAAAGTAACTCCCCAGCCTCCCTTAGAATATCGTTATACGGGTGAAGTATTTTTAGAAATTTTCTGTAATCCTAATATTTGGCCAACACCCTTCGCAGCCAAAATTTTGCTGACTGTCCGCAACGTCAACATCCGCTTGACTACTGAAGCTGAACTTACTCGCATCATTGAAGACATTTCTAATTACTTAGAGCAAGTAGGATAATAGTTTATTTAATTTTTCTGCGCTTTTCGAGATTTAAGAAAAAATACTATACAAATTTTGGATTTTGCGAAAATTGATTGAGCCAATTGCTTCCCTAGGTTCTCTCTGTTGTCGCAACTGGTGACGGTTAGCCCGACGGGAGCAAACTTTTCAAGACGGATTTTGGCTGTGAACAGCAAGCAGACTATTGCTTCCCTGAAGTAAGCAATGCAATGAATTGTCAGTCAAAAGTGAAGTTCCTACACTTACCTGTTAGATAAATGTAGGAACGTCACAGAATCTACCTACTAGACTCAAGCTGTAGCACCAGATTTACAGAAAAAATGGTTCTGATGCCTTCTTTAACTTGAAAATTTGTATAAATTCAGACTCCAATGCTTTTAGGGTCAATGAAAAACGCAAGATTCTATATGGGGCAATGCTCATCAAAAACCAGAGATTATCCCCCAGATTGGGCGTAGGATCGTTGATTGTGACATCCACAAATCGAAAATAAACTCCCAATCCCAAATTTGAAATCAAACATTGATTAGTCGTTGTCCCATTGTTCACGACCAATTAGGTCGCCAATGCGATCGCGTAACAAAAAGTCACATTTCTCTAATTCACATTCAACGCAAACCCATTCTCTCGCTGGAATGTATTGACAGAGGGTATATATTGGCTGTTGTCGGCTAATCATTCCCTTTTGCACCAGTCGGCGTGCTTCGTCTTGAATCAGATCGAGAGAGTAGTAATTGATAGAAGGCACCGTATTCACACTCATGTTTTTTACTCACAAATAAACACTTACGATAGTGTTCCCGTTAATAATTAGGAACAAACATTACAGAAATTAGACTTGTGGCTAATATTTTGTAGTTTGCTATACGGAACTATTTTTATTTTGACGCTAGATATCCTGAAATTATCTCAAGAAATGTTAAGAAAGTCAACGAATGCTGACATTTATCGAAAATCCGCTTTACAAAAAAAATTCCGAGTAGTTAACTTAACCTGCTATGGCGACTGTATGCTTTTTATGCAACAAATCTGAAAGTCCTGCCATTACTATGTTTAGGCAAGATTTGGCGGCTGTCCAGAGGTTTAGGGCGCGAGGCCGAATAGCCCGCCACAGGCATCACTTACATATCAAATAATCACCTTAAAGCCGGATCTAGAACTGCTGGTATTTATCTAAGGGTAAACAACACAAGAATATTTGTCAGATATTAGGGTATAAAGTGTTGCAAAATATAACGGCTAAAGTACACTACGAAGGCTTTTACCCGAGCATCTGTTAACAATTTCTTAAATATAACCGTAATTTTTTTGTTAATTTAAGCACTAATATTACACAGTTTTCTTTGGATAAACATCTGTAGAAGGGTGAGTAAAGGATTTCCAATTGAAGGAGGCAGGGGAGGCAGGGGAGGCAGGGGAGGCAGGGGAGGCAGGGGAAGAAAGAGAGTTATTATTCAGTAATTCTTCTCTCAAGAACAGCTTCTCTTCTCCCCCTGCTCCTCTTGCCCCTTGCTTGAAGAAGGTGCCTCAACCAAGAAATTCCTTAACGGAAGGGTATTGGGGATAGAGGGAAAGAGGAATAGTAGAGTAGAGACGAAAGCCAAGGGAAACAAAAAACGTATATATGTAACTAGCGATCGCTGAAGTAGATTATAGTCATATTAAAACAGACGCGATTTGCTCACGTCTGTAAATTGTTTGGCGGATTTGCTGAGATTAATTGTTCTGAAGTTACATTGTTATTTCAGTTACTTATTCATCAGATGATTCATCATCTTGATCGGTGCTGTCTTCTAGTGTTACTAGATTTTCTGGGGGACGCTGATGGTTAAGTTGGTTTAGTAGTGCCAGTACTTTATTACCACGTTCTATGGAGCGATCTTCGAGAAACAGTACCTCTGGTGTACGACGTAGCCTTACCCGCGCCCCAAGTTCACTGCGGACGTAACCTGTAGCCGACTTTAAGCCTGCCATTGTTTCTGCTTTAGCTTCATCTGTACCATAGATACTGACATAGATTTTGGCGTGTTGGAGATCGCCGGAAACATCAACATCAGTAACACTTACCATTCCTGTACCCACACGGTCATCCTTGATGCCGTTGAGCAGCATTTGGCTAACTTCCCGTTTGATCAATTCAGCAACGCGGGAAACCCGACGATTTGTAGCCATAAAAATTTCGCCTCATCACAGAGGTTGTACAACAAAAATACGTGCAAGTTGAGTAGACAGTACTTAGCGGGAGCAACGCCAAGACCAACCGTCTGTGGGACACAGCCCCGATATAGCGCTAGTCTAGATTGGACTCAAGCCCAGCATTGCCCGTAGGGTGAGAGTAAGGAAGACTAGGCTGCTCACAAAGAAACCCAAGATAGCGATTAAGGTGACTGGGCGCTTCAACAATGGGACTAGCGGCGCAAAGGTGTTCAGAAACAGTCCTAAGACGATACTAATTAAGTACCGGGGGTAGCGAAAGACGTTATCCCAAAATCCGTCAAACATCTGAATGTAAACTGCCTTGTTATATACTTACGTTTGTTTTGATATGCTTTATCTACTCAATTGTAATCTATGCGGCTAGAAAATTAGCCAGCTAATATAAAATATACTTCGTCGGTTATATTGGCTTTATTTAGTCACGATTATTTTCAGTTAAATCGGAAGTAAATGGTAATTCAAATCCCCAAGGAAACTAGCCCGCGTCCATTTTTGAAGTGGGCAGGGGGGAAAAGTAGGTTGATACAGCAATATATTCGTTATTTTCCCAAAAGTTATAAAAATTACTATGAGCCATTCTTGGGTGGTGGTGCTGTTTTTTTCTATCTCCAACCAAGTACAGCAATTTTAACTGATATTAATGCCGAATTAATTAACACTTATTGTTGTGTTAGAGATCGTGTTGATGAATTAATTTCTCTATTGAAAGAGCATAAAATCCGACATGATAAAGATTATTACTATAGTATCCGAAACCACTCTGGTGGTACTGATTTAGAAAAAGCTGCTCGGATAATTTATCTTAATAAGACTTGTTTTAATGGCCTTTATCGTGTCAACTCTCAGGGTAAATTCAATGTGCCTTTAGGGAGATATCAAAATCCTAATATTTGTTCTGAGGTTTTACTAAAAACAGCCTCAGCAGCGCTTTTTCATGCAGAAATTAAACAAGCAGATTTTACAGAAGTCCTAAATCATGCAACTAGCAGTGATGACTTTGTATTTTTTGATCCGCCTTACCATCCTATCAGTGACACTAGCTATTTTACTGCTTATAGCCAAAATTGTTTTAGTAAAAAAGACCAAGAAGTTTTGAGAGATACTTGTGCAGAGTTAGCAAGTCGTGGTGTCAAAGTTATGGTATGTAATTCTGATAGCGAATTTATTAAAAAAATTTATACGGATATTAATTTTGAAACTTATCGAATCAAAGCTGCACGATCAATTAACTCAAACATTAAAAATAGAGGCATGATTTATGAGTTATTAATTACATCTTTTAAAGATTTTTATTTGCCCAAGCAATGAATCTATCTAAGCTAAAAACTGCTAATAAATTATGGTTATCATTAACTCTTGCTTTTAGCCATTTGCTTGCGCCTTCTCGCATACCTTCACCGCCTAAAATAACGATAGTTGGCGCAGGGTAATAGTTCTGGATGTTCATGTTCAAGTAAGGAAACTTTTCATCAACCGAACCGGGGCTTTCTTGCCATTTGCACTCGAAAATTAACCCAGATGGCATTGCAGGTGAGCCAACAACATAAAAATCAACCTTCAGAACAGTATGATAAATTCCAGTTCCAATATAAACTTCTTTTCCATAACGTTTTGGTAATAAAGCAGCATTTAGTATAAATTCTTTTGGGACATAGTTCCCGACTTGGAAATAATTATACCCACTTAAGATTGCTTCTACATTTCCTTCTAAAATATTCCCAGACTTATTTGCCCGTCCGCCTTGAGTCAGAGCCATCCTCAATCCCTCTGCCAAAAGTCTTGTTTATTATAGGATTTCACAGAAGCAGTAAAAAAGGGTCAGTTGCTTAATATGAATTTTTTATTTTGACTAAACAAGGTTGGATTAATGGGAAAAATTTGAAAATATTGGTATTTTTGTACTAAATAAATACAAATGTATTAATAATTTGGATCGGGAATGAGTTAGTAATTTAGATAATAGTTATTTGCGTAGGAGCGTGGGGAATTGAGGGGGAAATTTAAACGCAAAGGGGCGCGGAGGGAAGCGCAGAGGCACGCAGAGAATTCGCTACGAATTAATGAAATGTTGTAGTTGGTGTGTAAGCTAATTCGCGCTCCTCGTGCCAGTGATAAGGTTTGATAATGTCTTTTAGTTATTTCACTTTAGCTTCAACCTGTCTGTGCTTCAGTATGACCGTTGCGGATAGACCATGCTAGTTCTAAGAGTTGAGTCCAGCGTTTTTGTAGCTGTTTGGGGGTGCATTTGATGGTTTTAGCGATCGCTTGGTCGTTTTGTCTTGCAGTTTTTAGCTGTAGTATTTGCTGTTGCTGTTCTGTGAGTTGATTCACAAAGATTTCCCACTGTTGGGAAGATAGACCCAATTTTTGCTCTAAACCTGCGCCTAACCATTGATGTACTAATTGCCAATGGTGTTGTTTGGCAAACTTTTCTACGTGGTATTTAAACCGTTGTTGGAGATAATCGCGCTGACGGCTGGTTAAACCGAGAATTTGGTCAATTTCTGGGGCTGAAAGGTCTTGGAGTTTCAAACTGAGGTAGTTCATACAGTCAGATTGTCCTTGAGAGTCCAGGTATTTCATCAATTCAGTGATGACGCGATCGCGTTCTGACTCTTCTGATGGATCGAAATTAGTTTGGGCAATCATCTGCGATCGCAGCTGCTGCACCGCCGAGTTACGCTGGTAAGATTCTGCTTCTTCACCTTTAGCAGATTCTACGGCCATTTCAATATCCACGGTAGTTTCTTGCGGCTGACGACGAGCAAAACCCTGAGCCCGCAAGATAATCAATTGCTGATTTGCACCACCAGGTAAGTTGATCCGGCGTTTGGCATACTGCTCTGTAAAGGCCATATATTCAGCTAGTTGCAGCTGAGTACGCGGTGTGTGATCGTTAGGTAATTCGTTTTCTCTGCGGAAAGCTTTGATAGCTTCGATATAAAATGCTTGTAAAAAATCTTCAATCAGGCTGTAACGAGCCTCAAAACCCAATTCAGAGCCGGATATAGTTACATGGCGGTAAACCATAGCACCCAAATTGCTATGTAATTCCACCCGCCCTTGTTTTGAACCTAGTTGGTAGTAACGTAAGCATTTGTGCATCCGATGCCTTCCCAACGTAATCTGCCAGGATTTGATTTCCCCAGATGTTTGGATACGGGAGCTTTTATCGCAAATGCGTTCTACTTCTACGGCTATGCGGTTTGCTAAAGCTTCTACGCACCTGGGTGCTGCTTTCACTTGGGCTTGCATTTCCTGACACAGCAATTCAATCAAGGTTTCGCTGCTGCTGTCTGAAAATTCTTCAGTCGAAAGGTGATTATCAAAAATGGGTGTAGAGTTTGGTAGATTAACGACGTTAGATTTCATGACTTTTCCAGGGAGTAGTATTGCACCGTAATTACAACGCAGAGACAGCAATCAAAGCCAGCCTTGGCTTACGAATCTTTAGGCATTCATCCATTAAGGCTTGCCGTATGTAATGTTCACATCTAAAGCTCATATATAAAACTGTAGGAAATACCAGAGAGTTACAGTTATGCCAATGTGTCGGTTTTTTCACAAGCCACCACATTGACGCTAGGACACAAGTAGCCGCCATTTTCTTAAAGTTGTCAAATCCCTTTTAGTACCAACTGTTGCCACCATCCTGTTATTGGATCTATGCTGTCGTAGACATCGGCTTAAAATATGACAATTTAAAAACTGGAGTCGCTTTTATCACAATTTCCGAAACGAAGAGGTGCGCCTGTGAAGTTTAATTCTTATACCCATGCTGCTGCTGCTTCCCAACCTAAACCCCTCCGTAAAATTACTGCTTCGTCTCCCGTCATATCCAAGATGGTAGATACTTCATAAGTAGGTTCTTCGCCAGTATCTACAATTATGTCTACCAACTTGTCCAAACGATCAAATAGCTCTACCCGTGACTGAATCGTTTCTGGATCTATCCGAATCATGCCATTATCTGCTTCATCTGGTGGCAGATGTGCTGAAGTTGAAATAATCGGATTGCCCAAAGCTGCGAGCAACTCCAAACATACAGTATGGTTTGGTACTCTAATTCCAGTACTTTTCCGCTTGGGGCTTTGCACCAATCGCGGTACTAATTTAGTTGCTGGGAGCAAAAACGTGTATGGCCCTGGAATTAGACGTTTCATAATTCGATAGGCTGTGTCACTTACGAAGGCATAAGTTGCCACATTTGAAAGCGAGGGACATAAAAATGTCAGTGGTTTATCATTTGCTAGCTTTTTAATTTGCCGCACTCGTTCTACCGCCGACTTGGCATTCAAATCACAACCGATCGCATAGACTGTATCAGTAGGGTAAAGCATGACTGCGCCACTAGAAAGCGCCGACTTTATTTCCTCTATTCGGCGAACTTGAGGATTATCCGGATGAACTGGGAAAATTTTTGCCATAACGTGGGGAGTGGGGAGTGGGAGCAGGGGGCAGGGGGAGCAGGGGGGAGCAGGGGAAGAAGAACTATTGATTATTGACCAATCCCCAATGCCCAATGACTAATGACTAATGACTAATGACTAATTTATTATGAATAAAATTGCTTATCTTCAATGTCCGACAGGAATTTCTGGTGATATGTGCCTGGGTGCTTTAGTCAGTTTGGGTGTTCCTGTGGAGTATTTAATTGAACAACTGAATGGGTTGGGTATTGAACAGGAATATCAGTTAAGGGGAGAATTTGTTCAACGGAATGGTCAGCAGGCGACTAAAGTCCATGTGGATTTAGTACACGATCGCCACCACCATCACCACGACCACGAACATAGTCACGATCGCACACGCCACCTGCCTGAAATAGAGCAGATGATTCTCAAAGCAAAGTTGCCATCACGGGCAGAAGCTTGGAGTTTGGCGGTATTCCGACAGCTAGCAGTAGCAGAAGGGGCGGTGCATGGCATTTCTCCTGAAAAAGTTCATTTTCATGAGGTGGGTGCTGTAGATGCGATTGTAGATATTGTGGGTACTTGTCTGGGGTTGGATTGGTTGGGAATTGAAAGTAATGAGGAAGGATTGCCCTTACTTTACTGCTCGGCGTTCCCGACTGGTGGCGGCACTGTTCGGGCTGCACATGGTCAGATGGCGGTACCAGTACCAGCAGTATTAAAGCTGTGGGAAATGCGGGGTTGTCCAGTTTATAGCAATGGCATTGACAAAGAACTGGTGACACCAACAGGAGCGGCGATCGCTACTACTTTGGCAAGAGATTTTGGTTCACCACCTGCCTTCGCTATCAAGCAGATAGGATTGGGAGCAGGAACCATAAATTTAGCCATTCCCAATATTTTACGCCTTTGGGTGGGTGAAAGCGCAAGTTTAGAGTCGAATTTCAGTGATTTTGAAGATAGTAGCTCAAATTTAGAAACCATCTCGGTACTAGAAACTCAAATTGATGATTTAAATCCGCAAGCGATCGGCTATGTGTTTGAGGCGTTGTTTGCGGCTGGTGCAGTGGATGTTTTTACCCAAGCGATCGCCATGAAAAAGTCCCGTCCAGGGATTTTGCTGACTGTGATTTGTCATCCAGAAAATTTACTCAGTTGTGAAGCGGTTATATTCAGCGAAACCACTACTTTGGGCATTCGCCGAACAACTCAGCAACGCGCCATCTTACAACGAGAAATTCAACAAGTGGAAATTGAATATGGCAAAGTGCGTGTCAAAATAGCATGGAAAGGACAATCAGCAGAAAAAGTTATTGCAAACGTGCAGCCAGAATATGAAGATTGTGCAGAGTTAGCCCGAAAACATAATATTCCTTGGCGCGAAATTCAACGGTTGGCGCTACAGCGTTGGTATTTAGTCAATGGCTGATACAAATTTCTTTAACCACGTCTATCTTGAAACCTATAGTTATTCCATGATGAAAAGGATTTGCCCTCATCCCCCAACCCCGAATCCCTCTCTCTGGGATTTACGGAGAGGGTGAAAACTACGGCTCTTAACTTAGATAAGGTTTAAATATAGTGGTTCTCAAATGGAAAATACACTTTGACCTCACTTCTTTTAAGGAGAAAGGCTTTAAGTCTTTTGACTTCCCCGACCGCGAGTGCGTCTCGAAGAGAAGGGGCTAGCCTTTAAGATTAAGTTGTGTTTCATTAATCTTTACGATTCAACCCTATTATGGTAAAGAAGTGGGGAAAGTACACTCTTATGATGTTGCTAATTAATAAAGCAATAGGCACAATCTCGCAAAAACCATTTATCAAGCGTGCTCATTACATTGTTTGAAGTTATGTAGCCTTTTGATTACGGCCTATCAACCACTGCGGTAAACTATGCGTTGATTATGATTCTTTCGCAGAGAAGAACACTCGAAAGGAGCGGTTTTTTCAATGTCTCATACCGTAAAAATCTACGATACCTGCATTGGCTGCACCCAATGCGTCCGCGCTTGCCCTACTGATGTACTGGAGATGGTTCCTTGGGATGGCTGCAAAGCTGCTCAAATTGCCTCTTCACCCCGTACAGAAGACTGTGTGGGCTGTAAGCGCTGCGAAACCGCTTGTCCCACCGACTTTTTGAGCATCCGGGTTTACCTGGGGGCTGAAACAACTCGCAGTATGGGTCTGGCTTACTAAAAAGCTCAGTGCAAAGTCACCGAACTTCTGATCGCAATGCGGGTCTACTGCCCAACCGTTCTTCCAGAAGGGTTGAAGCCCAAGCCTTTGCCTTGCTCAGAGTTCTCGCTGAGTTCTGAGTTTTGAGGTCAAAGAAGTAAATCAAAAAAACAATTTCTTGATTCTTCACTCAGCACCCGGAACTCAGAACTCAGTGTTTAAAACTTTTAAAGTCAGGACTTACGCAAAATTAGGGAAAAACGAACCGCGACCGCGAGTGCGTCTTGTTAGAGAAGCACACGTTCGCGCAGCGTATCCAAGAGTTGGAATAGGAGTTTTAGAGGGTTCTTGCGTAATTCCTAAAGTTTCTTAATAGCAAGCATTTTTAAAAATACCTAGTGGCAGAGGGAGTAATTTACTCCCTTTTTTATTTGCAAAACGTCTACTTTATGCTACCAACTATACTGGATCTAATCATCCTGAAAAAAAGTGGTGTGAACAATGTGCGGAATCGTTGGATATATAGGCACTCAAGCGGCGACAGACATTTTACTGGCTGGGCTGGAAAAACTAGAGTACAGGGGCTACGATTCGGCTGGAATCGCTACTGTTTGGGAAGGTAAGGTTAATTGTGTGCGGGCAAAGGGCAAACTGCATAACTTGCGTTCTAAACTCGAACAAATAGAAGCCCCTGCCCAGATTGGTATTGGTCACACACGCTGGGCAACTCATGGTAAACCAGAAGAGTATAATGCCCATCCCCACATGGATACGGCAAAGCGAGTCGCGGTGGTGCAAAATGGCATTATCGAAAATTACCGCGACTTACGCGAGGAACTCAAAGGAAAAGGACACAAGTTTCTTTCTGAAACCGATACAGAAGTAATTCCCCACCTGATAGCCGAATTTTTAAAGAATATTCCCCCCTCATCTCCCTCATCTGCCTCATCCCCCTTATTAGAGGCAATTCGCCAAGCAGTTAACCACTTGCAAGGGGCATTTGCGATCGCAGTTATTTCTGCTGACTACCCCGATGAATTGATTGTTGTTCGCCAGCAAGCACCTTTGGTAATTGGTTTTGGGCAAGGGGAGTTCTTTTGTGCATCTGATACGCCTGCGATCGTTGCCTACACCCGTGCAGTGCTACCTTTAGAAAATGGCGAAATTGCCCGCCTCACACCTTTGGGCGTTGAGATTTACAATTTTGCTGGCGACAGGTTGAAAAAACAACCCCGGCTGCTCAACTTCAACCCTGCAATGGTAGAAAAGCAGGGATTCAAACACTTCATGCTCAAAGAAATCCATGAGCAACCAGGGGTAGTAAGAGCTAGTTTAGAGGCTTATTTTAATCCAGGCGAATCTAGCGAATCGCCAATCAATCTTGGTTTACCTAAAGATTTCTACACCGATTTAGAACAAATTCAGATCGTCGCCTGTGGTACGAGTTGGCACGCAGCATTAATTGGTAAATATTTACTTGAACAACTAGCAGGAATTTCAACTCAGGTACATTACGCTTCTGAGTATCGCTATGCACCATCACCCGTAACGGCTAACACGTTGATTATTGGCGTTACCCAATCAGGTGAAACTGCTGATACCCTAGCAGCTTTGACGATGGAAAAAGAACGTCGCCAAGGAAAAGAAGTTAAATATCAAGCGCGATTACTAGGTATTACTAATCGGCCTGAAAGTAGCCTTGGTCATTTGGTACCCCATATCATCAGTACCTTAGCAGGAATTGAAATTGGGGTAGCGGCGACGAAAACTTTTACCGCTCAATTGATGGCATTTTATGCTTTGGCATTGGATTTAGCAGCTCGTCGTCAAACAGTTTCAAAAGATATTTTAGAGAAACTTATTAATGGGTTGCGGCAAATTCCTAAAGAAATTGAGGCAACTTTGGAAACTCAAGAACGTTTAACTGAACAGCTAGCCCACGAATTCGCCGAAACCAAAGATTTCATTTTTGTGGGAAGAGGAATTAACTTTCCTATTGCTTTGGAAGGGGCGTTGAAATTAAAAGAAATCAGCTATATTCATGCCGAAGGGTATCCGGCTGGAGAAATGAAACATGGCCCGATCGCTCTATTAGATGCGAAAGTACCAGTAGTTGCGATCGCAATACCTGGTAGTGTGTACGAAAAAGTTATTTCTAATGCTCAAGAAGCCAAAGCCAGAGATTCTCGGTTAATTGGCGTGACTCCCGTCAACGATGGCGAAGCTGCGGAAATCTTTAACGATCTTCTTCCCGTCTCTTATATAGAAGAATTACTTTCTCCGATTCTTTCCGTAGTTCCTTTGCAATTATTGGCTTATCATATTGCCGCGCGTCGCGGTTTGGATGTCGATCAGCCAAGAAATTTGGCCAAATCTGTAACGGTAGAATAGTCTATTTATAGAGGTAATACCAATTCTGTATAAAGATGCGCTAAACCAGATTTAAGTACAAGAAAGAAAAACGAACCGCAAAGTTCGCAAAGAACACAAAGAAAGAAAGAAAGAAAGAAAGAAAGAAGAAGTTAAGAGGGTTTGGCGCAGCCTCACAAAGAAATGGTATAAGTAGGTAGACGTAATTAAACATAAGAAAAAACCTCACCCTGCCTCCGGCTTCCCTCTCCGAACTCACGGAGATGGATTGAGGGTGAGGTTTTATATTTAATTTGACCCACTTATTTAGTAGCGTTTAAACGCTACAATTCCAACTATTAGACTGCCACTTAAAGGATACTTCCAAAATAAGTCAACTTGCTTAAAAATATCTTTACAATCTTTTGCCATCTCTCTTACCAGAGATACAGTTGCTATGTAAAGGTGCAAGAATTGAGAGAAGCGATCGCTAATCTTTTCAATCCTGCTCCTAACCCGATCCCAGAAACTGACAATTCAGGTCATGGGTGGTGCAAAACTGTGGCGGGCAAAGAAGAAGTATTTCTATCTACCAGTGATGTACTAAGCTGTTGCACAAGTCTATGGTATATCACCAGAAGTAACAGCATTCATCCTCAAGGCTATTAATAATTGATTCTGTTGGTAGATTGAATGTCAATATTTGGATTGCTATTGTATATTTGTCAGTAAAAAACGTTGCTCAAATAAAAACAATGAATATTCTTGCTTGGATTGTTTTAGGTCTTATTGCTGGTGCTATTGCAAAAGCTATCTACCCCGGTCATCAAGGTGGCGGAATTCTGGGAACAATATTATTAGGAATTATCGGTGCTTTTGTTGGTGGTAGTTTGGGTGTATTCTTCAGTACAGGAACCTTGACATTGGCCGCCCCTACACTCAGCATTCCCGGTATTGCAGTAGCGGTTCTTGGTGCGATTGTCGCTGTTTTCTTGTGGAACTTGCTAAATCGTCGCAGTGCTGTGTAATCAATTAAATCGTACTCAATTAATAGTGAAAAGCTATTAATTCATTTCACTATATTTTATCGCTGAATTTAAATTATTTGAATAGCGCCTGCCTGTATTTAGGTGGGCGCTATTGTTTTGTTGGGGTGCGATGCAATACCCTTCGATTAAGGACTTTTTTGGTTGAGGCAGGCTCTTGGGGGAGTTCGGGAAGAGAAGAATTGCTGAACAATAACCTTCTTTCCTCAAGAGCTTATCGGAACGGTATTGATGAGGATGCGATCGCTCTCAAGCAGTCAAGCAAGGGCATCTCCCTGAAACTTGACGACTGTTCCTTGACTCTTTCCATTCAAAGAGGCTAATTTCCCAGCAGGAGTAGGTTCAGGCGATTGGGATGGCTTAGGAGATTTACCTTTAGAGCCAAAGTCTGTGAGATTTTTGATCACCACATAAAGCACAGGCACTAGCAGCAGACTCATGATCACGGAGACGAATAAGCCGCCAAACACTGCCGTACCGAGGGATATCCGGCTGGCTGCACCCGCGCCGGATGACACTACTAGGGGAATGAACCCACAGAGGGCGGCAATTGTGGTCATTAAAATCGGGCGGAACCGTTGTTCAACTGCATGGAGTGCAGCCTGGGCGATGGTCATTCCTTTTGACCGCGATTGGTTGGCAAATTCTACAATCAAAATCGCGTTCTTACTCGCCAAACCGATCAACATCACCAACGCCACCTGACAGTACAAATCGTTGACCAACCCGCGCACTGAGACGAATAACAACGCGCCTAAAATCGCAAACGGCACAGTTAGTAGGATGATGATTGGGTCGATGTAATTTTCGTACTGGGCTGCCAAGATGAGAAACACAGCCACGATACCAAGACCAAAGATCAGAATCGTTTGTCCGCCAGACTTGGCTTCTTCTCTGGAAATCCCTGTCCAGTCGTAACCCAAACCGGGCTGGTCAATCTCCTTAAATGTCTGCTCCATCGCCGCAATTGCTTGCCCAGAACTGTAACCGGGGGCTGCACTGCCTTGAATCTTGATTGAGCGGAATAAGTTGAAGTGGCTGATGGTTTGCGGCCCTGTAATCGGAGTCACTTTGACGACTTCATTCAGTCGCACCAAATTACCACCTCTGGAACGGACATTAATTTGACCAATATTGTCTGGAGAGTTCCGAAACTGTTCATCTGCTTGGATATATACTCGGTAGCTGCGCTGGGAGAAGGTAAAATCATTGACATACTTCCCACCCATGTAAGCGCCCAGGGTATTCATTGCCTGACTAAAATCGACATCAAGGGCTTCTAAGCGATCGCGGTCAATGTCAATCTGGTACTGGGGGGTACTGGCGGTAAATTGAGTGAACACTTGACGCAAGACGGGGTTTTGATTGGCTTTGGCAATTAGCTGTTGCGCGATCGCCAGAAATTGATCGATACTCAGTTGTCCGTTGGTGCGGTCTTGCAGTTGAAATTCAAAGCCGCCCGTCACGCCATAGCCAGAGACGGCGGGGAGGTTGGAGGTGAAGATCAACGCATCCTGATTTTGGGCGAAGATGCCATTCAGCCGTTGCACGATCGCCTTAACTGTATGTTCTTCACCTTGGCGGTCTTTCCACTCTTTCAGGTTAAAGAAAAATGTCCCCTGATTGGGTCCATTGCCGTTTAGACCAAAGCCGCCAATCACCAGAGACGCTGCCATCTCTGGCACTTCTTTTTCCAGGGTTTTATACACAGTCTGCGTCAGTTTTTCGGTGGAGGCGAGGGAGACACCATCGGGAGCCTGAATCAGACCGACGATAATACCTTGATCCTCATCTGGCACAAATCCACTGGGGACGGACATATAGATAAACACCGTTGCTGCAAGTCCGAGGATAAATACCCCGACTACGAACATGCGAATACGGATCAGGAACTTGGTCAGACCCTCGTATTGCTTCAGCACCCAGCTAAAGCCCCGGTTAAACTGACGAAAGAACCAGCCCAGTGGCCCTCGCCCTTCACCTTCGGCATGATGCAGGAACAGTCCAGACATACTAGGGGTGAAACTCAGGGCATTGAATAAAGAAATGCCGATGGAAAAGATAATGATTAGTGCGAACTGCCGATACATAATACCGGTCGCGCCCGGAAAAAAGGACACCGGGATAAATACTGCCATCAACACCAGGGAGGTGGCAATTACTGCCCCTGAAAGCTCCTCCATCGCCTCAAAAGCAGCTTGCCGGCGGTCTAAGCCTTGTTCCATCTTGGCAGCAATCCCCTCGACGACGATGATCGCATCATCTACCACCAAACCCGTTGCTAGTACCAATCCGAACATAGTCAAGGTGTTGAGTGAGAAGCCCAGGGCATAAGCAAACGCCAATGCACCAACCAAGGATACAGGAACAGCGATCGCCGGAATGATCGTCGCCCGCCAATCTTGCAAAAAGACGAAAATCACCAGCACTACGAGGGCGATCGCTTCCATCAGCGTCTTGACCACCTCTTCAATTGACACTTCCACAAACTTGGTGGTGTCGTAGGCGATGACGGCTTTCAAACCGGGGGGAAAGTTTTTCTCTAACTCTGCAATCTTGGCTTCCACGGCTTTGGCAGTATTCAGCGCATTGCTACCCGGTAGTTGATAGATCAACATCCCAGCGCCGGCTTTGCCTTGTACTAGTGCCGAAGTTGTATAGTCCTGCGCTCCTAACTCGGCTCGTCCCACATCCTTGAGTTTAACCAGTGTCCCGTCGGCTTGGGACTTAATCACCAGGTTCTCAAATTCCTTGACATCTTTTAATCTACTATTGATCCGGAGCGGAAAATTCGATTTCTGATTTTCCTTTGTGGGCGCTTGACCGATCGACCCTGCCCCCACCTGCACATTCTGAGAAATTAGCGCACTGCTGACATCTGTTGCCGTCAAGCCCCGACTGGCTAAAGCGTTTGGGTCAAGCCACAGCCGCATTGCATATTGGCGTTCCCCAACCAGTCTGGTATCTCCTACACCAGGGACGCGCTTGATGGCATCGGTGATGTAGAGGTCAACATAGTTACTCAAAAAGATGTTATCGTACTCGCTATTTTCGGCATAGAAGCCATAAACTAGCAAAATGCTGTTAGAACGTGCTAGGGTGGTCAGTCCAGTTTGCCGCACAGACTCAGGTAAGGTTGGTTGGGCGATCGCGGCTCGATTCTGCACGTTAACTTGGTTAATGTTACGGTTACTCGTTGGGTCAAACTGAGTTGAAATGGTGCTGGAGCCGTCGTTACTACTGGTTGAAGTCATGTACTGCATCCCCTCAACCCCGTTTACTTGCCGCTCAACCAAGGTTGATACGGTATCTTCAACGGTTTGGGCATCTGCGCCAATATAGACGCTGGAGGTTTGTACTTGAATAGGGGCAATTTCTGGTAAGTTGTTAATCGGCAGCAAGGGAATACAGATGCCACCGATCAGCAAGATTAGTATGGTGCAAACTGTTGATAAGACGGGTCGCCGGATGAAATTGTCTGCGATCGACATGGTTGTATAATTAAGGGTTGGATTTTAAACGCATAGGCGCTTCGCCTTCCCGCAGGGTAGGGACGCAAAGGGAAGCGCAGAGGTACGCAGAGGGAGGAGGGAGGAGAGAGGGGGGAGGTTTTTAAGGTTGTGGTTGGACGGGTGCGCCATCTCGGAGTTTGAGAATGTTAGACACCGCTACGCGATCGCCTGTTTTAATTCCTTCTAAGATGGGGTAGCGATCGCTTTGCACTTCACCCAACTTCACAGGTTTTTGATGCACAACGAATTGCGGTTTTTGTTTTGACTTGTTTTCTTCCACCACATAGACAAAACTCTGTCCGCCAATGCGATTCACGACTTGAATCGGAATCAAAATCCCCGCTTGCTGGCTCCAGATAATCCGGGCGCGAACATATTGCCCATCCCGCAATTTGCCATTTGAATTAGTAAATCGAGCTTTGACTAAAATAGATTGGGCAGCTGTACTCACTTGCGGCGCAATAAAGTTAATGCTGCCAGTGGTCAAACGCTTACCTGTATTGGCATCCAGTAGTTCCACAGCTAATCCCTGACGCAGTTGAGCAGCATTGTTAGACGGCACCGAAATTCGCATATCCAGGAGATCGTTTTTGGTAATTGTGGTCAAGTTGCCGCCAGTATTCACATAATCGCCCACTTTGACGGAGAAATCACCGACTATACCATCAAGTGGTGCAACTATCTGCTTCTGGTTCTGATTAACTTGACTTGAGGCAACTTGAGCCTGGGCTTGCTGCACGTTGGACTGTGCCTGATTGATGCTGGCTTGTCCGGCATTTACCTGCTTTTGGGCAGTATTTAGGGTGGCGATCGCTGCATCTAGTTTGTTTTTAGCAATATCGAGTTCTTGCCTTGCCTGTGCGCCTTCAGTTACAAGTATCTTGGTTCGCTGGAACTGCACTTGCTGTAATTTCACATCTGCGGCGGCTTTAACTTCATCGGCTCGTTTGCCTTCTAGCTGTGCTTGGGCGGTTGTTACAGCCGCACGATTCGAGTTAACCACAGCAACAGCACTGGAGATATTAGCCGTAGTCTGATCTAAACTTAAAGATACAATTGGCATTCCTTTGGTGACGCGATCGCCACTGGCTACAAATATGCGTTCGATTCGCCCCTGAGTTTGCGGTTGCAGCGAAACACGTTGCTGGGCTTCTAGGGTGCCAACAAATTCAGAGGTAGACCGAATTTGACTCGATTCCATAGTTTGCACCTTAACCGGCAGAGGCGGTAGTTGTGGTGGTGGGGCTTCTCGGTGGCCTAAGAATCGCCAGCCCACAAAGCCCACACCCCCAAGTACAACAATGGCAAGTATTCCTGTAAGCCATGTTTTCCGCTTTTTAGGGGGTTTAGTAGAGGTTTCTTTAGTAGGAATCGGCTCTGCTACAATTGAATCGGAACCTTTGACAGGATTACTTTTCAAATCGTGACTTTGATCAAAAGATCCAGATGAAATTGGCTGATCGACTGACATAAAATATTTAACTCCGTCAAGATTCGTAAATTTGGGTTTCTAGGTTTGAATCTGTCGCAAAGATTTTTAAAATTGGTATAAATTGCACAAAGTTTTAATTTACAGCAGTCAAGTTTTAGATTATTTTTGGCAGGGTTGGAATAAAAAATTTTGACTTTTAATCAATAAAGAGGTCAAAGTTACCATCCCAAAAGGTTTGCTTGCTTTGTATTGGCATTAAAAAAAATAATTACGAATTACGAATTACGAATTACGAATTACGAATTATTTAGTCTCTGCGTTCATCTGTCATTTGCCAAATTCTCTCTAAGAATTGAATTTGCCGCAGTCGGATTGCCATTAGTTCGTGATGTCTTATATGCCGCTTTCCAACCCTAAATCCCATATAGAAGAAGACTGCTGCGATACAAACACAAGCCACAAATAAAAGGCTTCCAGACAAACTCTCAATCTGGTCGTGGTCGAGTCTATAGATGAGGTGAGTTTGATCGGGTTGTTCAATAATCGGAGTTGGAAATTGGGGGGATGCTGTAATCTCAGCCGAGGAGAACCTATTCATCAAACTATGCTTTTCTAAAGTGTTACTGCTTTATACACGAGTAATTTGCTTCAAAACTTCCTCTGTAAACCATCCCGTCCGCTTGACAAAGTTCAGGGCTGGAGTCGGCATAAGTTCGAGATAGGTTGCTAAACGAATTGCTTGACCTAAATTGCCTTTTACCTCATAACGGTCAAAAATTTCCACAGCACTCTCATGCAGTCCCAATTTCATCAACGTACCGCGTAAATTAACGCTGGCTGGAGTAGGAGCTTTCCCGGACAAGATCGCCTTAATATTGTGAGCGATCGCTGCTCCTTGTTGATAGGCAACCTGAGCGATCGCAGGCTGTGGATTCAACGGATCGATTGCACAATCTCCGGCGGCAAATACCTCTGGAAATTCTGGTAGTTGCAAAGTCGGTTTCACCATCAGGCGATTGTGTTTATCCCGATTTTCAGGCGCAATGGGAAGCGAGTCAATCACTGGATGAGTCGCATTCCCAGTTGTCCATATTACTGTAGCGGCTGCTAATCTTTCTAGCTGTCCATTGCGTTCAAATTCTATGGCTCCCGGATGAACCGCTTTTACATCAGATTCTAACAACACCTCAACGGGGGCAGTTCGCGCTTTTAGTGCCAACTGTGCAGTTTCACGCAGGCGATCGCTTGTGGACTCTTTGAGAATCTCAGAGCCACGCTGCAAAATCACAATCCGAATATCCTCCGGTTTTCCACCTAAAGGTATGTACCAAATTGGCAATAAATCCGCCAGTGTTGCCGCAATTTCTACCCCAGATGCACCAGCACCCACAATAGCAACAGTAAGCATTGCCTGCCGTTCTTCTATGTTTTCGGTTTGAGCTGCAAGCTGCAAGCGGTTTCTTAAGTGCTGTGCCAATGCAAACACGTCATAAGCTGTGCGGAATGATCGGGTATGTTCTTTTGCCCCAGGTATGCCCAAGTAGCTTGTAGTGCTGCCCAATGCCACTACCAAATGACTGTAGGAATATTTTAAGCCAGAGTTGAGCCTAACCTGCTTTTGATGCAGGTCGATCGCCTGTACTGTACCAAGCACAAAGGTAATACCGCTATTTTGCAGCAATTGATCGTAGCGGGGACAAATCAACTCTAGTTTGACTTCGCTAGTAAGCAGTTCATATAACAGTGGCTTAAAAACAAAGCTCCACGATTGGTCAATCAAAATAATCGGACAAGAATGTAAATCCCTGAGATGCAGTGCTGTAAACAATCCTCCAAAACCACCCCCAAGAATCACAATCGGCAGATCATTTGTTTCATGTATTTGTAATGGCGATCGCATAGTTCAACCTACCTTTTGCAGCTTTGTGACCTTTTCATCGCATTATCTCAAACAAAACGAAACAGTTTCGTTTCATTTTAGTAAAACAAAACTGTTTCGTCTTGTCAATAGGTTATGATAAAAATCAGTCAATAGTATTAGTGGATGCCGAGCAAAGCGGAAAAATTGAGTGATGAGTAACTTTGTTAAGAGTACTGAACGGGAGTTATCCGCAGAAAAAACTGAAGCGATCCTGCGAGGAGCGATGCAGGAGTTTATGGAGCATGGGTATGCAGGAGCCAGGATCGATAAAATTGTGGCAGCCGCAGGGGTTTCTAAAGCCACAGTCTACCGACGCTTTGCCGATAAGGAGACATTATTTAGCGCTTTAATCCAACGAATGGCGGAGAAAGTCAACTTTTTTGAGCAACAAGACTTTCCCTCATCCCAAGAAGAACCCGTTGTATTCTTGAAACGTCATGCTACTAAAATGCTTAACTGTGCTGCTGAAAACCCGCAAGATATAGCACTTTTCCGAATTGTCATTGCTGAATCAGGTCGTTTTCCAGAACTAGGACGTGTTTTTCTCCAAAATGTTGAGAAACCAAATCTTGACTTTATCACCCAATACTTTGCTACTCATCCTAAACTTCAACTTGCTGACCCAGAAGTTGCAGCGCGAATGTTTATCGCAACGCTGCTTCATATTGTGACTACGCGAGATTTGCTGCATGGTGGAGATATTATGCCAATAGATTGCGATCGCCTGATCGATGGCTTGCTTTTACTGATTATTCATCCCAGCCAGAGCGTGAGATTATGACTGGGGGAAAAAATCAGAGTCGAGGACTTGTTCTAGTGTAAAGGGAGATTGTTCGGGGAAGGTTGCAATGGCTAATCCAGTTTCAATTACAGCCAGTTGTCTAGCGGTTTGGTAGCTTTCATCGAAAATCTGAGCAAAGTGAGGCTTTAAACTCGGACTTTCCTTGAGTGCCTTTTGGACTCGTCGGCGGTGTTCCAATATTTATTGCGTACTGCCAACTTTTTGAGCGCCTTTCAGTTTGAATTTGGTATTTCAGCAGATGCATCAGCAATACTTCCAGATTGCTCTCCAATGCCCGTTTTTCACTTCTGCCCATCGTTTCAATTTCTTCAATCAAATTCTCTAAATCCAGTTCTGTGAGCCGACCTTGTTTGAGCAGTTCTGCTGTGGTTTGAATCCACAGGTAAAAGTCTTGCTCATACAAATCTGAATTAGATGTTATTTGAGATTGGGGCAGTTGGGCAGTCATAAGCATCTTTAGAGATGTCTAGGAAATAAATATATCCAAATGAACGAACCGCAGAGGCGCAGAGAACACAGAGGGAAGAGAAATAGAGAAGATTTTTGTGTTAAACCACGTCTATCTTGAAACCTATAGTTCTTCCATGATGAAAAGGATTTGCCCTCATCCCCCAACCCCGAATCCCTCTCTCTGGGATTCGGGGAGCCAGAATTTCAAACTCCCTCTCCCAGAGAGAGGGAGAGGGATTTAAAGAGAGGGTGAAAACTACGGTTCTCAACTTAGATAAGGTTTAGTTTGGTAATATTTTTTACTTGGAATTCCCTTAGTTAGCCCCGACTACACTTTATGTTAGTACACAATGACATTGCGGAAAAAATTACCACCCTTCGCCAAGTCGAGGAGAAACTAGGGTTAACACTAAGTAGCGATCTCTGAACTAGATGTTGTTGGAGATTGTGGCAGTCACGTCGCTACGCTGCGAATTAAAAATTAAACATTAACAGTACTGAGTTAAATTCCCCACTCCCCACTCGCAATTCCTGAATGTTTGGTCATTTGATGAGTATTGCGTTAGAATAAGCGATCGCTATCGTAATTAAGTAATGCCCGGAAATTCCCGGAGGTGTGATTGACCAAGTTTATATTGAAAATTCTGTGGTTAGACGAAAACGTTGCTCTAGCAGTCGATCAAATTGTCGGTAAAGGCACCAGTCCCTTGACTAAGTACTTTTTTTGGCCCAGAAATGATGCTTGGGAAGAGTTAAAGAAGGAATTAGAGTCCAAACATTGGATTACTGACGTGGATCGTGTCGAGTTGCTTAACAAAGCAACAGAAGTGATTAACTACTGGCAAGAGGAAGGCAGAAACCGTCCAATGGCAGAAGCGCAGTTGAAATTTCCAGAAGTTGCCTTCACAGGTAGCGCCTGATATTACAATATTAGCGATGTCTACGACGGGCTACGCCTACGCGCTATTCTACAAGCTGCCACAGTTTGATAGTCTTGTCTTTGCTGCCACTTGCAATTAATTGTCTAACTTGGCTTACAGCAACAGCAGATACTGAGTCTACATGACCAGAGAGAGTCATAATCTCTTCTGCTGTGCTTACCCTCCAAAGTTTAACCGTTTTGTCGCAACTTGCACTTAGGAGTGTCTCGCCATCGGCAGTAAAAGCCACAGCCACCACAGACCAAGAATGGCCCACAAGTGTGCAAATTAGCTGACCACTGTTTACCTCCCACAATTTAATAGTGTTATCATCACTACCCGTCGCCAAAATTCGACCATCAGGACTAAAAGCGACTGTCAAAACCGCCCATGCATGACCCGAAAGGGTGCTTAACAAGCTATAGCATGGGCGGTTTTGAATTTCTGTTGGGAAACTTTCTAATGCAGGTATCTGCCACAGCCGAATCGTTCTGTCATAACTAGCACTGGCTAAAATCTGTCCTTGGGGACTAAATGCTACTGAATTTACCTGTAATTGGTGTCCAGTTATGGTGCAAATTTCTTTACCAGTCTTGACATCCCAGAGTTTAATTGTCTTATCCCAGCTAGCACTAGCGAGAATTTGCCCATCTGGACTAAAAGCAACTGATTTTACAGCGTGGGAGTGTCCCAATAAGGTGCAAATTTCTTTTAATGTCTCAATCTGCCATAATTTAATAGTTTTATCATCGCTAGCACTAGCGAGAATTTGACCATCTGGACTAAAAGCAACTGATTTTACAGCATGGGAATGTCCTGATAAGCTACCTAAGATTTTTTGAGTATTTAAATCCCACAACTTGATGGTTTTGTCATCACTACCACTAGCTAGAGTATAACCGTCAGGGCTGATGGCAAGGGCATTCACACTACCCAATGTCCGAGAATGCCCAGTTAAGGTATGCAAGCATTGCTGAGGAGGATTTGGTAATTTCAAATTTTGAGTTTTATATTGTATACCCATTGCTTGCATAACTTCATCGGCTGATTGAAAGCGGCGATTAACAGAATTTTGCAGCAGCTTGTTGAGGATTTGTGCCAAGCGATCGCTCACCTTAGTAGTAAGATATTGTTGCCAAACCCAACAATCATTGGCAATATCAAATAAATCAAAGGGAGAAATCTGAGTAAGTAAGTAAATACAAGTTACACCCAAGCTATATAAGTCACTAGCAAAAACGGCTTTTCCCTTGGTTTGTTCTGGTGCAGCGTATTCTGGACTGCCAATACTGGTATCGGATATTAGCGAGTCGATTTCTGTAACGATTTTCGCAGTGCTAAAATCGACTATGACGAAATCTCCCTTTTTTGTAATTGGGGATCTGCGGATGATATTGTGGGGTTTAATATCGCGGTGGATAATGTGGCGTAGGCGTAGCCCGCCGCAGGCATCGCTCATTAACTGAAGAACCGGCAAGACATCTTCTAAAAGTTGCCAAATCTGAGTTTGATTAAAAGCCCCTTCCTCCTCAACCACCTGAGCTAAATTAGTGCCTGTAATAAATTCTTGCACTAAATAAAAATGCCCATTCTGCTGAAAATAAGCCAACAAAGCGGGAATTTGCGGATGATTCCCTAATTCTTCTAGCTGTTGCGCCTTTTGCTGAAAAGTTTTAAATGTTTCGGATTCCGGCGATAATTCTTGAACAACGCAAGGAATTGGCGGAAACTGACCCTCATTTACAGCGAGGAAGGTTTTACACAATCCCCCTTTACCAATTTGCTTGAGTAAACGATAACGTTCTTGTAAAAGCAAAATTTCTCCGTCAGAGTTACAGCCAAGGCGAATAAGCTAAAAATCTTTTAATTTGCATCCTCCAAAAAATAAATCTCTTGTAGGATGGGTGTCCTCACCCGTCCAGATTTAGGGCGGGCAAGATGCCCACCCCACAAAATGGATAATTTATTTCTTGGAAGTCCCTAACCGCCCCTTTTAACGTTAATTTGACTTATCTACAGGAAAATTCACAACTATCGGCGGTAGACCGTTTTCTGAGGTTGGTTGGGCTTTGGTAACTAATGGTTGCGGATGCAAAGGTGTTGGTGTCAATTCACCTTTACCAGTCTGATTCCATAAAATCAGAGATAGTAACCCATCCACTAAACCGTTATTAGTACCATTACCACTAACTAAGACATCTGGTATTAAGCGGACATTGCGATCGCCTATAATCTGCATTAACTGCATAGCTGTATAACCTTGCGACCCCAAGGCTTCCACACCAGCTTGGTAAGTTTCAGCTTTAGCGTTACCTGTCGCCCGAATCCCTTCAGCCTCAGCCATTGCGCGGAGTTTTGTCCCCTCGGCTTCACCGTTCGCCTGTTTAATTTGGGCTTGGGCTTTCAAATCAGCAATTTGTACACTCTGCTCTGATTCCACCATTTCTTCTTGGATATTAGCTAGTGCTGTCTCCCGCACAAGCTGCTGACGTTGGGTTTGCGCCATCTGCTGAACTTCGTAAGTTTTGCGTTTTTCTTCAGCAATTTTCCGGTCTGTCAATGTGTGCATTAACTCATCTGGCGGAGTAATCAAACCAATTAATGAATCCACCGCTTGCACATCATAAGCACGCAAGGCAGATTTAACGTATTCTGAGGCTTCAACTTGCCGCTCACTTCGCGCAGTCAAGAAATCTAAGATAGTATACTCTTGAGCCGAGTTACGGAAATAATTACCCACAATTGGACGTAAAACTTGGTCGATGACGTTTTGCATCGAACCTAAGCGAGAAATCACCTTCGGCGCATCGGAAGCACCAATGTGGATAATTTGGAATATCTCTAAATCAAAGGTAAAACCGTCAAATGATAGTAGTTTCAGCGCCTGCAAGTTTGTATCATAACCGTGTTTTCCGGTAATCCTTTCAGTAAAGTTTAAGACAATATTTGTGGTCGGGACTAGCTCAATTTTCATCACCTTAGTGTTGAGCGGGTGTTTCCCCGGATACAATGGCTCAACCCAAACGCCCTTATGTCCTTGGTTGACCAAATTTCCGTGGGTGAAAGCTGCTCCACTGACATCTTGATGTTCTTTACCTACGAAAGAAATCACTACACCCACATAACCGATAGGGATTTCCGTCATCGGGACTTGTTCAATATGTACTAACCAAGGGTTGAGGTTCCACGAACCTGATAATAATACCTGTTCTTGTAAACCCCGTTGTCCGCCAGCGTCGATAAATTTTTGACCATTTTGGAAATTATCATGCCCATTAATGATGCGTCCAGCGATTTCACCAGCTGCGATCGCTGAACCATCTAAAGTAGTAACAATACCAACTTTCTCTGCGGCTATTTCATAAATCTGCAACTGTTGTGCAGTCATACCATGAGCGTTAGCATTTGCAGCTGTAATCACTTTAAACAGCGCCGTGTTGATGCGGTAAGTCCCGGCGGTAAGAAAGCTCATTTGTCGCCCTTTTTCCCCACCTTGGGTAAGGAATTTTCGGGCATCTTGGAAGTTTTCACAATTGACGATTTTACCCAAAATCCGCTCTGGTGGGTTGGATGCGCCATCTGCTGCTACAATTAAAGCGATTTCCCCTTGAGGAACCACGATTACCGACTCTTTTTTTACAGAATACTGCCAAGGCCAATAGCCCCAATGCCAACCAGGAGCTAAAGTATCAGCTTGCAAGCCGGCTTCCCCGTTAAGGGCAATTAAACTACCGGCAGGGAGTCCACGCCCAGAAAGGGTAAATTTCCTTACCACAATCCCAACTTCACGCTCACCAATTACTACAAGTCCGCCAAAGAATAGGGGGACGAATATGACGAAACCGCCAACAAGTAGGATGGGAACCAGTCCAAAACCATCAATTCCAGCAGCTTGATATTGAGTCTTGCTAATTTGTAACTGGGGAATATTTAGTGTATTCTGATTTAGTTGGGCTGATTCTGAAGTAATTTCTTTTGCAGTAGTTATTTTTATCGGGGTAGCATTGGCAGAATGAATACTACCAGCGTTCGTCAAAGACGTTAGCGAAGCGATCGCTAAGGTTGCTGCAATAGAGGCTGCAAAACGAGCTACTTTATTTTGTTTGTGAGTACCAAGCAAAGAAGAAAAGCTTTTCATAATTTTTGCCACTTTGGGCAATTAATTAGCTAAGTTATCACTTCAACAGCGCTTGCCTCGATTTCTTAAACTTGGCGTAATTTTTTTAAAATTTAATATAGCAGTTTTTGCTTAAGTGCAGTACAGTTTTAACCTCTCTCCAAACCTCTCTCCTAAAAGGAGAGAGGCTTTGAGTCTTACTCCCCTTCCCTCGTAGGGAAGGGGTTGGGGGTTAGGTCTGTACCGCACTCAACTGAGAACCGCTATAAATAAAAATTTGTAGGTTGGACATTGCCCAACCTACAAAGTTGCAATAAAAAGTAAAATTAGACCAAACCGCCAGCAGCTTGAAACCGAGCGCGGGCGCGTTTGAAGGCTTGATTTGCTTTGATTTGGGCTTGGCGATCGTCTCCTGAAACTTGACTCAGTGCTGTTTCTGCTTGATTATAAGCAGTACGGGCTTCATCAAGGTTAATTTTGTCGCCACGTTCAGCGCCGTTAACCAAAATTGTCACTTCATTTTCTTCGACTTCTGCAAAGCCACCCAAAAGAGCGATCGCTTCCCAATTCTGATTTTTCGCGCCGCGAACTCGCATTACACCGATATCCAGGGCGGTTAAAAGTGGTGCGTGTCCAGTCAGGATACCTAGTTGACCAGTGGTGCTAGGCAAAACTACTTCTTCAGCTGGGGCATCCCATACTGTTTTGTCTGGGGAAATTACACGAACGGTTAATGTCATTTGTCTTTTGTCCTTTGTCCTGTGTCTTTTGCAATTTGCCATTAGCCATTAGCGGTTGAACTAATGACTAATGACCAATGACTAATGACTAACCTTTCATTTTTTCAGCTTTAGCGATCGCTTCGTTAATATCGCCAACCAAGTAGAAAGCCTGTTCTGGCAAAGCATCCAACTCACCAGACAGAATTTTTTTGAAGCCTTTGATGGTATCTTCCAACTTCACATACTTACCCGGAGAACCGGTAAATACTTCTGCTACAAAGAACGGCTGAGACAAGAAGCGCTCAACTTTCCGCGCCCGCGCTACGATTAGACGGTCTTCTTCAGACAATTCATCTAGACCGAGAATGGCGATAATGTCTTGGAGTTCTTTATAACGTTGCAGAGTTGATTGCACCGCCCGGGCTGTATTGTAGTGTTCCTCACCGACAATATTTGGTTGAAGCATGGTGGAAGTTGAACCAAGGGGGTCAACTGCGGGATAAATTCCCTTAGATGCCAAACCGCGAGACAGTACTGTGGTTCCGTCCAAGTGGGCGAAGGTGGTAGCAGGTGCGGGGTCGGTGAGGTCATCCGCAGGTACGTACACTGCCTGAATCGAGGTAATGGAACCCTCTGTAGTCGAGGTAATCCGCTCTTGCAGTTCACCTACGTCGGTTCCCAATGTGGGCTGATATCCTACCGCAGAAGGCATCCGACCTAGTAGCGCGGATACTTCCGAACCTGCTTGCACAAACCGGAAGATATTATCAATAAACAGCAGCACATCCTGCTTGTTCACATCCCGGAAGTATTCTGCTACTGTTAATCCCGAAAGACCAACCCGCATTCTCGCTCCGGGTGGTTCGTTCATTTGACCGTAGACTAGAGCAATTTTTGATTCGTTGAGGTTCTCGTTATTGATTACCCCAGACTCAATCATTTCGTTGTAAAGGTCATTGCCTTCACGGGTGCGTTCACCCACGCCAGCAAATACGGATACTCCACCATGCTGGGTAGCGATGTTGTTGATCAACTCCATCATGATCACGGTTTTACCAACACCAGCACCGCCGAATAGACCAATCTTACCGCCGCGTCGATAGGGAGTCAGAAGGTCAACAACTTTAATCCCAGTCTCGAACACCGAAGGTTTGGTTTCCAGGTCGGTGAATTTGGGAGCAGAGCGGTGGATGGGTAAACTTGCCTCAGCATTTACAGGACCCCTGTTATCCACAGGTTCGCCAAGGACGTTGAAAATTCGACCCAAAGTCGCTTTACCAACTGGTACGGTGATAGGAGCGCCTGTATCGGTGACTTCAAAACCGCGCACTAAGCCTTCGGTGGAACTCATCGCAACAGTTCGCACCTGGTTGTCGCCCAGCAGTTGCTGTACTTCAACGGTGATGTTGATTTCCTGTCCAGCTTCGTTGGTGCCAACGATTTTCAAAGCGTTGTAGATTTGTGGCAATTTCCCGCCGGGAAATTTAACGTCTACAACTGGGCCAATGATTTGGGTAATGTAGCCAATGTTTGTTTTTTCTGCGGTTGTGACCATGCTGCGCCTAATGATTGAAGCTATATTTCAGATCCGGTCGGAGAAGACATAAGAATAAGCAATGTCACCTTTCACTGTAGCACCGGACGGGGACATAACTCCCTTAGTAATTCCTTAAAAAGCAGCTTGGCTGTTTTAGCTGCAACCCCGATTCTGAAAAGCTTGTCTAGACAAGCGGATAGTTTTTCTTTATCCAGTTAACACTCTAGTTTTTCACCAAGCTCATTTTAAGCCGCGATCGCCCTTGGCGTTGGCAAAGCCATCGCTTTGGTTCAAGCGTTATCACAAAAAAATGCTGTGTCTGGCGATCGCACACACAGCGAATATCACAATAACCTGATGATAAATTTAGCCTTTAGCTACGGCGTTATTTTGCTGTTTGCGTTTTCGGGATGAAGTCGCACCAAAGATACCGAATCCTAAAATCCCTAACATAGTAGTGGGTTCGGGAACACTTTTTGGTGGTTGGGCAGAAAAAGTACCACCTTGAATAAACACAGCAGAATCAAGAACACTATCTCCCGCATCTGCAATTGCCAGTTTAATGGTGTGCTTTCCAGCACTCAGTCCTTTAGCGCTGGCAGTAAATACTTTAGTGAAACCGTCATATTGAAGATTGAAGAATGGACCGCCGTCTGATAAATCATTATTGATAAAGAACTGAGAATTATGGGCGTTAATTCCTAATGGGTTGCCACCATTAACGTTATTAATAGAAACTGGCGTATTGGTTCCAGGAAGCACAGCAATGTTAACTCCATCTAAGAAAAAGCCAAATACGTCATTATAATTACTATTGACGTATTCGTTGTATTCTTCCGAGGCAAAGACGTAGTTGAAAAAGAGATCGCCTGTAGCCGAGATAAAATCAAATTTGAGAGTACTTGCATCGAAAGTATTAAATCCTGGAATCAAGCTGTTTAAGTTAGCATCTCCAGGTAAGCCATTGTTGCCTGTGGCGTCATCTTGAGTATTTGGCCCACAAGCAAGGTTAGCATTACCGGAAGTGAGAATGATGCCTGTGTCTATGCCAATTCCTGAGGACAATCCATTTGTGAAAGTTCCAGACGCTACAGATGCGCCGTTATATGTAACATTTGAGACGGTGATTCCAGAACCCAAAATACTGTTAACTAAAACATTGGCATTGCTAGTGGTAGTGATGTTAACAGCATGAGCAGGAGCAGTTACTAGTCCTAAACCTAACAATGCAAATGCGCCTTGCTTCAGAAATTGAGTCAATGAGTTCATGAGGTTTGTCTCTTAAAAAAAGTGAATTTTAACAGTGGAAATATCCTCAATTGCAAACGCAAAAGTTTCAGCGTTGTACATAACGCCTCAATTACGACAGGTAAAATTTCAACCTCTCGCAGCGATCGCAGATATAAGTAGTAATAAAAATGACTAAAGCTTTAAAATTGGCTTTTGGTTTTGTCTTCTAGTTATTTAAGCAGGTTACGAACAGTGTTTTCCTCAGTAGCTTATTTACTTAGATTACTGGCGATTTTATTTTATGGCGAGAGTTTGTACGTGTATTCACATAAGAATTACATTCTAAATTAGATGAGATAACAGCCCAAACTTAGATGTAACGAGACTTATATAAGTAGATCGGCGAGAAAAAACCAAACTATGTAACAAAAAGTAAAATCTTTGTATTTGGCTCGTAGTTGCGCCCTCTTGCGCTTTAGCGGAACTACAAACCAGTGATGATTATTTGCGCCGACTTACTTATGCAGTGTGAACTGAATAATTGACTAAAACTTTGTAAACTTAAGTTGTTGCTTTAAGTACGTAGGCGTAATTAAACATAAGATAAAACCTCACCCTGCCTCCGGCTGACCCCGACAATAATAAGGAGAGGGATTGAGGGTGAGGTTTTATATTTAATTTGACCCACTTTACTTACTGACCGATTAAAGTCACAGTGGTTAAAAACTTAGGATAGTGATGCCTGCGGCGAGCTTGTCTACGAGACGCTTTGCGAACGCTAACGCCTGCTAAATTCCGTTAGGAAAGTTTACATAAAAAATCTGCTTTTTCTGCGATCGCAGAAAGAGCAGCGTAATACCATTTATTCAAATAGTTAATACACATCCTCTCAACGCCATTTCGGAATCTGGGTAATTAATAATCACTAATTTGGTACTTTGATTTATATTGCTCAAAACAGATTTAGCACAACTCTTTACCATAAAAAAATATTTTAGTCAAGATAAAAAGCTACATTAACCTATTCTCATCCCCTAGATAGATTAATGCCATAAAACTTATGCACAAACTAGATTTCCAAATCTTCTGAATATCCCTAATATAAAAATAGGTACAAAAAACTGTTTTCAGTTCAGCCAAGCCGCTCTCGCTTCATCCTCACACTTCCACCAAGCAACAGCTTATGAATTTATCGTCAGCACGACAATATTTTTATCAGGAGATTCAACAGTCTGACGAACGCATTGACCTAGCAAAGGCAGCTTTGTATATTGCACAAGAAGAATATTCCAATCTAGACCCAGAGGAATATCTCAACGCCCTTAATACAATGGCCTGGGAGCTTCAAGAACGCCTGCCTGATTCCCGATATCCTTTGCGGATAGTTCAAAGTATTAATCAGTATCTCTACGAGGATTTAAAGTTTTCTGGTAACCAAATTGACTATTACGACCCGCGTAACAGCTTTTTCAATGATGTAATTGACCGACGATTGGGTATTCCCATTACCTTAGCGCTGGTTTACCTGGAAGTTGCCCGACGGATTGATTTTCCGATGGTGGGTGTGGGGATGCCGGGACATTTCCTAATCCGCCCAGATATTCCAGATATAGAGATTTTTGTGGATGCCTTCAATAGCGGTGAAATAATATTTGCCCAAGATTGCGAGGAACGACTATCTCAACTTTATCAGCAACCTGTGACGCTGCAACCAGAATTTTTAGCTGTAGTCAGTAATCGGCAATTTTTGGCGCGGATGCTGACAAATTTAAAGTTTATTTATATGAAACAGCAACAGTTAGAAAAAGCACTGGCAGCAGTTGAACGAATTTTGTTACTGTTTCCTGGTTTAACTTTAGAATTGCGCGATCGCGGTCTAATCTATTATCAACTCGGTTACTACCCGCAAGCCGTAGACGACTTACAAAATTATTTAGCAAAAGTTCCCGATGCCCAGGATGCATCTGTGATTCGGCGGCTACTTACCGAATTGGGGAAAGGTGGGTAGGGGATGAGGGATGAGGGATGAGGGATGAGGGAGCAGGGGAGGCAGGGGGGGCAGGGGAGGCAGGGGAGGCAGGGGAGGCAGGGGGAGAATAACTATTAACTCGTAACTCACCACTCAGCACTGTTTTGTCGAATGCCAAATTACAAATTACAAATTTTCTGCAACTCGTTTGAGGCGGCGGAGTTGGCCTTGCATATCTTCTTTTGTCCAAGAGGCAGCAAAGGTGTTGAAACCCCAACTAACTAAGGGGTTAGGGATATCGTACTCAAAGCGGTTGAGTAGGAGCGTTCCCAATTCTTTTGGTTGACATTCCCAGCGATCGCGCCCTTGAAAAAATCCCTGAAATTCCCAAACTACCAAACCCGGTTGTCGTTCTATAACAACGCTATTCAATGTGGGTTTGAGTAGAGGAATTTGAATAATAAAACGACTTTTACTACCAATATCAGTACTCCAAGCTTCACCCACAGGTTCGCAACGGAGAACGGGGTTGAGCCAGCGATGCATGAGAGCTAAATCGCTAATACAGCGCTCCACCACCGTAGCTGTAGCATTAATTTGAATCGATTGCTCCAGAACTTGGGACATTCTATATCTCTGCTGCTGTTGCTGCAATTAGAGTAACGCAAAATTAAGCACTGTCAGTAGATTAAATCAAATATTAGTAACAAAGTCAAAAATTACTCTTGATATCAATGGCATAAATGTATGTTTTTACTGGTAAATTGATAGGCAAAACACTGACTCAGTGTTTGCGGTGAATACTTAAGCTTAATTCCCGAAAACCATGAACACAACTTGGCAAGAAATAACCCAGGTGATAGGAGTTGCTTTGTCCACCAGGGTACAGCAATTTTTGGCACAATCGCCCAACGTGTACCTGACACCACCAGCAGTGAATCAAGGAATTGCTGATGTAGAAGGTATTGTTCAACAGTTAATTCTGTTTACACCCCGTCTGCTAGGGGCAGTAGCAATTTTGTTAGTAGGTTGGCTAATTGCAGCAACAGCAGCAGCAGTGACGCGAGGAATCCTGAATCGCACAAACATAGATAACCGCATTGCCGCAGGGATAACGGGTCGTCAAGATGTTCCGCAAGTGGAGAAATTCATCTCCAGTTTAGTCTTTTGGAGCATTATCCTATTGACGGCGGTAGCTGTTTTACAGACATTGGATCTGGAAATTGCCTCTCGACCCCTGAATAATTTTCTCGATCAAGTTATTGGCTTTTTGCCAAAATTAGTTGGTGCAGGAATCCTTTTGGGAGCGGCCTGGTTTTTGGCAACCATTGTGAAGATTATCACTGTGCGCTCATTACAGGCATTTAACCTCGATGAGCGTTTGAATCCAGAACCACAAGACAGCGCACCCAGCATCAATCAGGTGTCTCTGAGTGAGACGATTGGTAATGCTCTGTATTGGTTTATATTTTTACTGTTTCTCGCCCCAATTTTAGATACTCTTGGACTCAGGCAGGCTCTACAACCAGTACAAGCTCTAATTACACAAATTCTGCTAATTTTGCCGAACATTTTAGCAGCGATATTAATTGCTGTAGTTGGCTGGTTCATAGCTAATGTGGTGCGGCGGATTGTAACAAACTTGCTGGCGACAACTGGTATCGACCATTTAGGTAGTCGGTTGGGATTATCTTCGGCTGCGGGGGTGCAACCTCTATCGAATATTATCGGCACAATTGTCTATGTTTTGATTTTGATTCCTGTGGCGATCGCAGCGCTAAATGCTTTGCGAATTGATGCGATATCTGTGCCTGCGATCGCAATGCTGCAACAGGTTCTCAATGCCCTACCTGGCATCTTTACAGCCGTGGCAATTTTGATTGTTGCCTATTTCGTGGGGCGGTTTATCGCGGATTTGGTTACAAGTATCCTCACCAATTTAGGCTTTAATAACATTTTCACTATTTTGGGTCTGACAACACCCAGCAGACGAATCGTAGTTTCAACAGAATCAACAACCCCCCCGATTTCAACCCGCACACCATCAGAAATTGCAGGTATTGTTGCCTTAGTGGGAATCATGCTGTTTGCAACGGTGGCGGCGGTGAATATCTTGAATATTCCAGCCCTGACAGCATTAGTTTCGGGAATTGTAATCATATTCGGGCGAATTTTGGCGGGATTGGTGATATTTGCCATTGGTTTATTCTTAGCAAATCTGGCTTTTAACATCATTACCAGTTCTGGCGATCGCCAAGCCCAGATTTTGGGACAAGTAGCACGGATTGCCATCATTACCTTAGTTTCTGCAATGGCACTGCAACAGATTGGAGTTGCCAGTGATATTGTGAATTTAGCCTTTGGACTTTTACTAGGTGCGATCGCAGTTGCTATTGCTCTAGCCTTTGGTCTTGGAGGGCGCGATATTGCCCGTGAGCAAGTTCAAGAATGGCTTGACTCTTTCAAAGGTAGGAACTAATTCCTCTGTGACATCTCCCACCACTAAATCGTCCTTCCCGATTTTGGTGGGGGCTTCTAAGATAATCTGGCTACTGCTGTGCGTAGGCTCTTTTTTGCTTTAAAGAGAGAATAATCTGCCCTGTTATTTAATATGTGAGAGCTTTCTGCTGTTTTAGATAAATAACTGACTCTGCATTTTAATATGCGATCGCTCTCTGGTAACGTAGTAGATAAAATCGCCCACCAGATATCTCAAGGTATGACTAACATTCAGATTTCCTTACCTGAGCCGATGAAAGTCTTTGTCGAGGAACAAGTAGCTAAAGGCGGTTATAGTTCAGCCAGTGAATATCTTCAAGAGCTAATTTTTCAAGACCAACAGCGCAAAGGTCAAGAAGAAAAACACGCTGAATTGATGGCGAAGCTTCAGACACAAGGTCAACTGAATAATGAGGAGTTTGAACTAATTGCAGATAAGTTAGCTGACGAATTTGCCCTATGTGTTGGGTCAAATTTACCAGTGCTGTCAGATTATGCTGTGACTCGTGAGAGTATTTACGAGGATCATCCTTAACAGTGGTATACCTCATAGATACTAATATTCTACTGCGTTTTGTAGATCGCACTCACCCACTACACCCAACAATCCGAACTGCGATCCGAAAATTGCGACGTGATAGACATACACTGCAAATCACGGCGCAAAACTGCGTTGAGTTTTGGAATGTTGCTACAAGACCAGCCACGAAAAACGGATTTGGCTTGACACCAACTGATGCTGATCGGCTACTACGACTAATTGAGCGCCTGTTTCCATTGTTGCCTGATATGCCTACTATTTACCCTGAGTGGCGTAAGCTTGTTGTCGCATTCAGTGTATCAGGTGTCCAAGTCCATGATGCTCGTCTCGTTGCTAATATGAAGGTAAATAGTATGATGCATATTTTGACATTAAATACTAAAGATTTCATCCGCTATGCCTCTGAAGGAATTGTAGCGGTTAATCCAACAATACTGTAATTATTATTTTTCAATGTGCGATCGCCTGTTTGATAGAAAGAAGGTTGTAGTCAGGATGCTAAGAACCAGGAAATTCTAACTCACCGCTTCCCCGTCCTAACTGCGCCGTCTGAGGTGGTAGATGTTGCTCCAACCAATCTTCCAAATCAGCCAGTACCTCGCGGTAATTGAGGTCACATTGAATTTCGTGATAGGCTCCCGGATACTCGATTCTCAGCTTATCTGTGCAGTTTACCCGTTGGTAAAAGATGTCACTTCCCGCAGGTAAAGCTACTCGGTCTGCACCACCGTGGAGAATCAACAATGGTAATTGCCAATCAGCTGCATGAGCATTAATCCAATCAAGTGTTGCAAAGAATTCTGTAGCCAGACGGGCAGTAGCTTGGGTATGTCGCAGTGTATCCTGAGCGGATGCGGCTAAAACCTGCTGATCTCGTGAACCAGCACTCAGGTCAATGCCTGTATTCAGGGTAAAACGCGGCCATACCCGTGAGAGCATTTTTCCTAAAAGTACCCGAATCGGTGAAACCCCAACTTTGCCTAAGCTTGGCGCTAGAACGATCGCACCTTGCAAAATTGATGCTTGTTGAGGATGGCGCAGAATATAATCTAAGACAATTACCCCACCTAAACTATGACCCAAAAGAAAAATTGGGCATACAGGATTCTGAGCCTGAATTAACTGTAAAAAAACTGCTAAATCTTCGCAAAACTCACTCCAAGCGTTGATATAGCCTCGCTGACCTGATGAGCGTCCATGACCACGCAAATCTAAGGCGTAGACAGCATATTGTTTAGGTATCAAATGCTGAACTATATTATTGTAGCGATCGCTATGCCCTCCGAGTCCATGCACAATGGCTAATATTGCCCCTACTTTACCCTCAAGATGCCAGCTTTGGTAATACAGGTCAAGTCCTCCAACACCCTGAAATCTGCCTTCTCTACGAGACACGACGCGATCGCTATGGTCAATCATCGGGTTAGTTTTTTACATATTTTCTCAGTAAGCTACTAACATGTCAACTAATTATTATAGCGGTTCTCAGTTGAGTCCAATACAGACCTAATACGAATTACGAATTACGAATTATTTCCTCTGCCATAATTGCCGTAACGACTGAAAAATCTTTACAAATCTCTCTTCTAGCCAGAGCATAACATAGTCAACCCATTCCAAAAGTTGCTCTAAGGGGTGCTTCTCGTAACCTATTGAAGTTGCTTTGGTTTCTATCCAGTCTGGCTGCGCCTCAACTTGAGTGCTTTGGTGAAATTGCTGGTGTAAAATTTCCCCTTTACGACTCTCGCTTTTAGTTTGGGAAATGCTAGTTTGGGTTTGTTTTGCAGAAACAATTCCAGATTTTTTTTGACTTCTTCGCACCAAACCAGATCCAACTTTAGGTTGTTTTACAGTCAAATTATTTTGTGGAAAATTTGCTACTGATATTGAGGCTAAAGCAGGATTTGTCCTCTCAGGAAGTGTAACTGGCTTTTGGGCAATGGTTTCGGTGTCGCCAAATAAATCATTCCATGTTAGCCAAGGATCATCTGCTAAATCCTGGTTCTCCAACTGAGAGCTTTTGGATAAGGGCTTTTTAAGGCGTGATGATAAGAGTTTACCTGGCAATAGCTCATTACTAGTTCTTGACTCAAGTGTTTTTCTATTCCTAACACCAAAAAAGTAATTAAGCGCTGCCTCAATCAAAGCGTTAAGATTCAGTGTATGAGTTTCTAAACCGTCAGCATTGGCTGTAATTTCTCCCTTAGCAGCTAATTGCTCTTTGCCATAAAGAAATATATTTAACTGAGTTTGGGCAACTTGAACAATTTCTTGGCTACGTTCTTGCACAGGTACTAAAGCATTTGATTCCAATTTAGCAACGGCTATATCTATAAATGCTAATAATCTATCTGTATTAAGTAAATCTTTTGGTATACCCTCAGCTAAAAATTCAGTTTTAGCTGTATTTCCATCAGTGAGTTTTGCTAATAAACGGTTAATTTGTGGTAACAATTCCGTTTCTTTTTTAGCTAAAATCAACTGCCAAGACTTCCAGTAATTAGCAACTTCGTTAATAATCCGATCTTCTAATTTTGCCTGCTGCTGGGGTGTCAAAATATCTAAAATTTCATTATCGGCAGTAACAAGTACTAAACTCCGATCGCTCAAATTTGTGGCAATTCCCCGCACTACTGGGAAATGTTTATTGAGAGCATTTTCTAGCTGTAAAGGGTTAAGACTTATGGGCTGATTCTCAGGAATATTTGATAATTGAGTAAAATGAGCATTATTTGTAAACTTATTATCAGCGAATTTCAGCCGTAAAACTCCCAAGAAAGCCAAGGGTTTGAAATATTCAACTGTTTTTGCAGGAGTAGAAGCAGCTTCATTTGATGACAGATTATTGACTGTTTCTAGTACATGTTGAATGGGACTATCAACATTTGGAATTTCCGACTGAAAATCGGTATCATTTGGTTGTAACTTTAGTCTAGTTTGTGGTTCTTTGGTCTGTAGCGTTTTCCCAGATGATTCAGATGACTGAAACAGTAGATACACTGGGTAAAGTAGTGCCTCCACACCCCACTTAGTGGCAACTTGCAAATGCCGGAAGGTGTGTTCCCACTGTTGTGTCACCCGCCGAGATTGCTGGTGGACAAAGTTAAATAGTCTGCTTTGATAACGACTAGAGGAACCAGAAGACATAGTAGTAATTTTTTAGTTCAAGTCTTGTATAAGTTGTGAGACTCGCGCCAAACAATAAAAACGACCAACACCTCATCTTAGCGAAAATATGACCCCGACTGTCTCTCAATCCCAGACCAAATTTATCTCACAAGCAATTGAGCAACTGCGCTCTTTTTGTCAAGTTAATCTTCAGTCTACTTGGCTATACCAGGAATCTGACCTGATTATTACTGATGTTATAGCTGCTGATTTGTCTGATTGGCAACCTGTCGAGTTGAATGCTAAAGAACATATCGCTTGGACAGGCAAGAAAAAAGTTCTATGGCTAGTGCAAAGATTGGTGGTTCCCCAAGATTTACAGGGCTATCCCTTAGCTGGGTTATCTTTGCGGCTGGCGCTGGTTTGGTGGGCAGATTCTGCTAAGATTTATGTGAATGGGGAGTTAGTGCTGGAGGGTGATTTATTTGATTGTTCGCCTAGAGTGCTTCTGGGCCAAGGGGTGACGCCAGGGGAAGAGTTTATTGTGGCTTTGCGGTTAGTGAGTCCGGGACATTGTGATGGTGCTTTAGTGCGATCGCTCCTAGTTTATCAGTCTACTGTTGATAATAATCCCGATCCGGGTTTTGTGGCTGATGAGTTAGCTGTGGTGCAACTTTATTTGGAAAAGTTTGCGCCACAGAGGTTGGATGTTTTGGTGGCGATGGTGGGGGAGGTTACGAACCGCAGAGGCGCAGAGGACACAGAGGAAGAGTTAGTAAGATCGTTTTTGTCTCTACGTCAAAATTTAATTCAATCTGACATTTTAGCCCCGTTTTTGCAGGGGGATCAAAAATCTAAAATTTTCTTGTTGGGTCATGCTCATTTAGATTTAGCATGGTTATGGCCTGTGAGTGAAACTTGGAATGCGGCGCAAAACACTTTTGAGTCGGTTTTGAAGTTGCAAGAAGATTTTCCTGAGTTAATTTTTTGTCATTCGACTCCCGCACTTTATGCTTGGATTGAAGAACATCGCCCGGATTTATTTGGGGCAATTCAAGCACAGGTAGCGGCTTTCCGTTGGGAAGTTGTCGGCGGAATGTGGGTGGAACCAGAACTCAACTTGATTGCTGGTGAATCAATAGTCCGTCAGCTATTGTATGGTCAACGCTACATTCAGGAAAAATTTGGTAAGCTTTCAACTGTGGTGTGGGTTCCAGATTCTTTTGGTTTTTGTGCAACTTTACCGCAGTTTTTCGCTAATGCCGGAATTGAGTATTTTGTCACGCAGAAGTTGCGGTGGAATGATACTACTAAATTTGATTATGGCGCTTTTTGGTGGCGATCGCTTGATGGTAGCGAAGTCTTTAGTTTTATGTCTGCACCCATCGGTGAAGCTATAGACCCAGTTAAAATGGCATCCTACGCTCTGGAATGGCAATCCCAAACTGGTTTAGCAGAATCCCTCTGGCTTCCCGGTGTCGGCGACCACGGCGGCGGCCCCACCCGTGATATGTTAGAAACCACCCAACGCTGGCAAAAGTCCCCTTTCTTCCCAGACTTAGAATTTACAACGGCTGAAAAGTATTTACAGCAAATCAAATCAGGAGTCAGGAGTCAGGAGTCAGGAAGCAGTACTTATGATTCTTCCCCTACTTCCCCATCCCCCTCATCCCCCATCTGGAATGACGAACTATACTTAGAATTCCATCGCGGTTGCTATACTACACATGCAGATCAAAAACGCTGGAATCGTCGTTGTGAAAATTTATTGTATGAAGCTGAACTATTTGCTACTTTGGCAACCCTAAGCTGTGGTCTGACATATCCCAAAGCAGAAATCGAAGCAGCTTGGAAGCAGGTTTTATTTCAACAGTTTCATGATATTTTACCTGGTTCTTCAATTACCCAAGTTTACACGGATGCTTTAGCCCAGTGGCAGCAAGTGGAACAAATGGGAACGAAGATATTACAAGAATCACTTTTAGCGATCGCATCTCACATTACCCTATCAGAACCACCAAAACCCGATAGTTTGCCTATTTTCGTTTTCAATTCTCTCAATTGGCAACGCTCTGAGGTAGTCTCTGTAGACTTACCCACGCCAGACGAATGGCAGATTTACGATGCTTCTGGAAAGCAGCTTGTCTCCCAATCATCTAAAGCATCAACCTTACTATTTCTCGCCACCGAAATTCCACCAGTAGGCTACCGCATATTTTGGCTTTCCCTCTCATCCCCCCCATCCCCCTCATCCCCCTCATCCCTCTCATCCCCCCCACTCCAGACAGACTGGATTTTAGAAAATGAATTTTTGCGAGTTGTTATCGATCCTGACACGGGAGACTTGTCAAGTGTTTTTGACAAAACTTATCAACGAGAAATTTTAAGTGGGGCGGGGAATCAACTACAAGCTTTTAAAGACAGTGGTCAATATTGGGATGCTTGGAATATAGACCCCAATTACGCTCAACATCCCTTACCCTCAACAAATCTTCTATCTATTCAGTGGTTAGAACAAGGCCCAGTGCAAAGTCGTGTGCGCGTGGTGCGTCAGTTGGGTGAATCGGAATTTTGCCAAGATTATATTCTGCAAGCTGGTTCACCTGTGCTGAAAATAGCTACTACCGTTAATTGGCAAGAAAATCATGTATTGGTGAAAGCTGCTTTTCCTTTAAATCTTGAAGCAGACTTTGCTACTTATGAAATTCCCTGTGGCGCAATTCGCCGTCCAACTAAACCAAAAACTCCTGTAGAACAAGCAAAATGGGAAGTTCCCGCTTTGCGTTGGGCTGATTTAACAGCAAAAGACACAATCCAAAATCCAAAATCTAAAATCCAAAATCGTTATGGTGTTAGTTTGCTGAATGATTGTAAATACGGTTACGACAGCAAACCAAATCAACTCCGCTTAACACTCCTCCGCAGTCCTAATTGGCCAGACTCAGAGGCTGATAGGGGTTTTCACGAGTTCACATATACCTTGTATCCTCATGCTGGTAGCTGGGAATCAGCCCATACAGTCCGGCGGGGCTATGAATTGAATATACCGTTGCAAGTGATATTGAATCCCGTTAATCAAAATTCACAGAAAAATTATCCCTTCTTTGCTAGCCAAGACGGTTTGTGGGTGAGGTTCCTAGATTTATCAGCTGAAAATTTAATCTTGATGGCGTTCAAGCCATCTGAGGATAATCCACAGGAGTTAATTCTGCGGTGTTATGAATGTCACGGAGAAACAGCCGAGTTATCTTTGCAAAGTGATTTAGGGTTAAATCTAGGAGATACAGTAGATTTATTAGAGCGTTCCTCTACTACTGAATTCTCATCTGAGCAACAAATCTTGACGATACAGCCTTGGAAAATCGCCAGTTTCAAGGTGATACCAGCGATTAATCCCAGGCTGGAGTAATCAACTAGTGCTATGTCAGTAGTCAGTTGTGGTTTTCCACAGACCATTGACTAATGACTAATAGACATCTCCAGAAATTAAATATGCGTAACCTGAAACCCCTGTAGAGACGCGAAATTTCGCGTCTCTACATTCATTATCGGAGATGTCTAATGACTAATGACTCTTTTAATCTTCATGATCGTCATACGGATCGTTCAATTCCTTGCTAGGAGGGCCAAAGGAGGTATAAATCGAAATTCCGGTGATGGCTACCACCACGGCAGCCACAGAAATGCTAAGAACTATTGCGGGTTCCATAATTGAGGAATAGATGATGAGTGCTATTCTTATAGAATATTACAGAAGATTAAAAAAAGCTTTGGCAAGTAATATTAGGTGAAGTATGGCACAAAGGACTAGGTTGGGAGATATCCTGAAACCACTGAACTCTGAGTATGGGAAAGTGGCTCCAGGTTGGGGTACTACCCCTGTGATGGCTGTTTTTATAGGGCTATTTTTCGTATTTCTGCTGATTATTCTGCAACTTTACAATAGAACACTGTTGGTTGAGGATGTAGTAGTCGATTGGCGGAGTTTAGGACGCTAACGGATACACCGCTATCAAGTTTGGATAACAAGTTAAGTTACACCCGGTTCTTCCGGGTTTTTTTGTGAGTTGCGATTTGCTACTTGACAAAAATCCTGAATTCTGATATTAATATTAGGTATTTCCAACCAATAAATTATTCAACAGGTCGCGGCGTTAGCGATAGCGCAGCGTCTCGTAGAGAGGAACAAGCGGCGGTCTTCTCCCACCATATATATCCCCCACCATACATAAAAGTTAGTGTTCTTGAAGAACGCAATAAGGGGTGGGTACTTCCGGTGGCTGCGGGGTGGTTCTTGCAACAACAATCCGAGGAATTGCCGCTCTGCGTATCGTAACAACAACATCAGTTTTCAGGTTGTTGTTTTTGCTGCGAGCCCTGCTCTGTGCCAGAGTTGGATTATGGGAATACGTCGAGCGTGTTAAGAGTAGTCCAGACCTGTTGTTCAACTCTACAAACGAAATTGTCTGCTCAGGTGATTGATTTAATCAAACTCAGGTGGCCACAGTTCTATGATTGCTAATTCCCAACCTGGAAGTAATTCTGGTATTGTCAGTTTATCGTTATTTTTTAAAACTACTGGTTCAAGGTTAGGGCGATAAACTGTTACTAAAAATTTGTCAGGGTCAATGAGAATACCCACTGTAGATCCAAGTTCTACGAATAGTTTAATTTTTTCTTGGAGTGGTTTAATGCGATCGCTTTTGGATTTGACCTCAACCATTAGGTCTGGTACTAACTGCACAAAGTCACGCTGAGTCTTCTTGAGTCGTTCTGCTCGAACAAACGAAACATCTGGAGCGCGGAGGTTTCTTTTTTCCGGGTCGCCTCCAGTATCATCGCGTTCAATGCTGGGTAAGATAAAACCAGCACTAGAACCAGTAACACGTCCCAGTTTGCGAGGCATGACCCATATATTCAAAAACGTTAGCAGACGAGAACCAATTTCGTCTGACTCATAATCGGATGGACCCATAACGATAATGTTTCCCTCTACTAGCTCCATCCGAAAATCAGGATTTTGTGACTGTAATTGTTCTAAGTCTTTAATTGTCAGAGACATAAAGCATCACTCGCTCGTGGGGCGATCGCTTTCTATGATAGATGATTATTGAGTAGACTACATAATAATATGTGAGTCTATGTAGTGGTTTTAGAGTTTATAGGAGACAAAAAATGAATATATTTGGTATCGGTCTGCCGGAAATGGCTGTAATTATGGTAGTAGCCCTGTTAGTCTTTGGCCCCAAAAAGCTGCCAGAAATTGGTCGGAGTGTAGGTAAAACAATTCGTAGTTTTCAAGAAGCTTCCAAGGACTTTCAAAACGAGTTTCAAAAAGAAGCAGAACAGTTAGAAGAAGCTGTCAAGACTACTGCTGAATTGGAACCTAAGCAAATCCACGCTGCTAAATCTGAACAGGATACCGCTAGTTCTTCTCAACCTAGTTAGGAGAGTGCAGCAGATAAATTGAATCTAGGCAAAATGACAGAAGCAGTTACGCAACCAGCTTTGGTGATTCCCCAGCTAATTGTCGGGTTGGGAAATCCAGAAGCTAAGTACGACCAAACACGCCATAATATCGGCTTTGCTGCTGTAGAAACTCTCTGCCGTTCTTGGCGGATTCCCTTAGCAGAAAACCGCAAGTTTCAGGGTGAGTATGGCGAGGGTATAGCCCCAGGTAGAGGTAAGATTCGCTTGCTAAAGCCGTTAACTTATATGAATCGCTCAGGACAATCAATCCAAGCTGTGACGAGTTGGTATAAATTGCAGCCTGAGTCAGTGCTGGTGATTTACGATGATATGGATTTGCCCTTGGGAAAAACTCGTCTGCGTTTATCTGGTTCGGCTGGGGGGCATAATGGGATGAAAAGTGCGATCGCACATCTGAGTACCCAAAACTTTCCTCGTTTGCGAATTGGTATTGGTAAACCCAAAGGTGCAGATAATAACGATGATTCTAATACTGTCTCCCACGTGCTGGGGCGATTTTCTGCGGCCGAAAATCAGCAGATGTCTCTTGTACTTCAGTTCGTGGTTGAGTGTATTGAACTAAGCCTCAATTCGGGAGTAGAAAAGGCGATGAATGTTTGTAATAGCCGCACCATTAATAATTCTGAATCTTAGGGTTGGATGAATATTATCTTGTAAGTTTGGCAAAGGCGCTTATTTTGGTTGATGGGCAGCGATAATAGCCTTGCTCCATCTAACTGAGATAAAGCCTTAACGCCTTCTGTAGATAGCAAAAGTGACTCATCTACACCCTAATTTATGGGTGCGGCATAGTTTGGTTTATTTTTGTAAGAATAACGGCGATGTCTACGAGGGGCTAGGACTAAGTGTTGTTGCCTGTTTGAGGTCATAACCTCATAGCAACGCCAGTATCACATCAAATAGGTTTATTTAAAACGTCTTGTGCGTCTAGCTACCACTGCCTTACGTTTGCGCTTCTCTATCGGTGTTTCAAAGTGCCGATGATATTTCACATCAGCTAATATCCCAGCTTTGAAAACCTGACGTTTAAACCGACGCAAAGCTGAGTCTATGTGAATATATTGAATTACAGTCCCAGAGGTCTGAAGATGTCAGTACAAGTAATCAAGATTTAGATAAAGTAAGCTGAAAATCATCTAAATTGAATAATCAAATAAAATAAAACTCTTGTGGGGTGGGCAACATGAGCGCCCTAATTATACAAATTAAATGCAGAACAGCTTAGTCCTTGCCAGCATTTCATCAAGGTGCTTTAATAGCGATCGCATTGGGCAAAACAGCCTACTTACAGAATATCTACAAGAGGCGCAGCGAATCGACATCAGACATCGCTGCTGGTGTTGATAAAATTAGAGATTCAAAACATTAAACTCAAAGATATGACAAGCTATTAGCATATCCTTGACACTAAATTCTCCCGAAAGCTGAATAGGAGTATATATGGAGCCAATCATTTTTATAGTTTTAGTGCTTATAGGTTATGCCTTAGGTTCTGCAAAACTGATTAATCAAGGTAATGAAGCCCTAGTCGAACGCCTGGGGCAGTATCATCGGAAACTTAAACCTGGGCTGAACTTTATTGTTCCCTTGGTAGATCAGGTTGTAATGGAAGATACCACGCGAGAGCAAATTTTAGACATCAAGCCTCAAGATGTGATCACCCAAGATAATATTTCTGTGGAAGTGGACGGTATTGTATACTGGCGCATTAAAGATATTATGAAAAGCTTTTACGAAATTGAGGATCTACAAGGAGCATTGACACAGGTGACTACAACCACGCTCCGCGAAATCATTGCCCAGAACACTCTAGAGCAGACCAATGTCTCCAGAGTGGAGATGCACTCAGCTCTGTTATTCGAGTTGAATAATATAACCAAAGATTGGGGAGTTGAGATTCTCCGGTTAGACCTTCAAAAAATTACCCTACCTGAGAGTGTACGGAAGTCTAGGGAAGAGGAGCAAGCTGCTGTAATCAAAAAACGGGCGCTGATTACCGAAGCAGAAGGGGAAAAAGAAGCTGCCATTAAAAAAGCAGAAGGAACTATGGCCTCAGTGCAAATCATTTCTCAAGCTCTCCGTTCCAATCCAGATAGTAGGGATATTCTGCGGTATCTCGTGGCTCAAGATTACGTAGATGCTAGCCAAAAACTTGGTGAAAGCACTAATGCCAAAATTGTCTTTGTAGACCCAGCCAACTCAAGTGAAATGTTTCAGGAGTTGATAGCCCACCCAACAGAAAATCCCGAAGGTAACGGCAAAAAACACGAAAACGGTAATACTTAACAATCACCTTGTGCGGCTTGTCTCAGTAGGGCATCAGCTACTAGTGAAACATCGCGCATTTCTTGAACATCGTGAACTCGGAGGATATCAGCACCATTAAAAATAGCAGCACAACAAGCTGCTGCCGTTCCCCAAACTCGTGCTTTGGGATCTGGTTGATTTAAAATCCGACCAATAAAACTTTTACGAGATGCTCCTACCAAGATAGGGCAATTGAGTGTTGAGAGCGATCGCAAGCGGCGAAAAATTTCTAAATTTTGCTCATAGTTCTTAGCAAAACCAATACCAGGATCAATAATAATTTTATCCCGGTCAATGCCCGTAGCACTTGCTACCCCAATTTGCCGATCCAAAAAACTATAAATCTCTGTGAGCAAATCTTGATAATCAGTCTGTTGTTGCATTGTCTGTGGTGTTCCCCGGATGTGCATTAAAATAATCGGCACACCTAACTCTGCCACTGTTGGTAACATTTCTGAGTCAAAAGTGCCGCCAGAAATATCATTAATAATATCCGCTCCAGCTTCCACAGATGCCCTGGCCACAGCAGCACGAGTTGTATCTACAGAAATCGGGACTGAAATTTCTGGTCTTAGCACCTGTAACACCGATAACACCCGCTCAAGTTCCTCCGCCAGAGTTATTTGCTTTGCCCCTGGTCGAGTTGATTGACCGCCCACATCAATAATGTCAGCACCAGCAGCCACCAGTGCTTGCGCCTGTACTAAAGCGGCAGAGGTAGTGTTAAACTCACCCCCATCACTAAAGCTATCAGGGGTTACATTCAAAATCCCCATTAAATAAGTGCGCTGTCCCCACTCAAAACAGCGTCCTCGAATTATTAACTTGGTTGACATAAATCTACATTAGGCATTCCCATGCTCTGCATGGGAACGAGAAGAAAGCACATCACAGCGACTGAAAATTCACAATTCGAGCGAAACTCTCAGCATCCAAACTTGCTCCTCCTACTAAAACACCATCAATTTCTGGTTGAGCCATGATCTCATCAATATTATTCGGCTTAACTGAGCCACCATATTGAATTGATACATTTGGATTACTCAACTGGCTACGAATTAAGCCAATTATCCGATTCGCCTCCGTTACTTCACAAGTGTCACCAGTACCAATCGCCCAAATCGGTTCATAAGCAATCACCAAATTATGTTGATCGATATCTACCAAGCCTTTGTCAAGTTGGAGAGAAATCACTGATTCAGTTTCTCCCGCATCTCGTTGTTGTTTAGTTTCGCCTACACAGAGAATTGGGGTCAAACCAAACCTTTGAGCAGTTCGGAGACGTAGATTAACGGTTGCGTCCGTTTCACAAAAGAATTGCCGTCGTTCGCTATGACCGACAATCACAAAGCGCACACCAAGTTCTGTCAGCATTGGCCCAGAAATTTCACCCGTATAGGCTCCATATTCTTCCCAGTGGACATTTTGTGCGCCCAGTTGGATGAGGCTACCGTGCAAACTCTTGGACAAAACACTTAAATCAGTGAACGGAGGACACAATATCACTTCTCGCCCTTGGGAGGTTTCCTCTAAGTGGGGCAGAAATCCTTGTAAAAACTCCTGGGTATCTGCCTGGGTTTTGTACATTTTCCAGTTGCCGGCAATAACGATTTTCCGCACAGGTAATTTAGTCAAGATCCTAACGAGTTAAATAGATGCATTTTTTAGTTTATGACTTTTTGTTAGTCATTAGTCATTGGGGAGTGGGAAGTGGGGAGTGGGGAATAGGTAATAGGGAGTGAAATATTGGGCATTGGGCAAAACAGTTCCGTTAGCGGATAGCTATGGTTTAGCCCGTTCCGAATTCTGACTAGAGAAGTGAGATGTCTTACTCGATAGAGGCTAAACCATAGCTAACAACACTCATGAGGGGCATTGGACATTGGGAAAATTCTTATCCTTGTTCCCCCATTCCCCACTCCCCACTCCCCTCTCAAAAATAACTACGATAAGAGACAGGGCTAATTGAAAAATCCCAAATTTTAAATCTCAAATTAATATGACTTCGACATTGCCCATGCCTGAACCTCATCAAAGTGATTCCGCCAACACTGACGCAAATTCTCTCAGTTGGGAGGAAGAACTGGATAGTGCCATTTTTAGCTTTGAAGACATTCAAACAGAACTGAACTATAAACAAGCACAAACGGCGCTGCGAAATCTGGTAACGAATCTCGACCTCACCCCCCAAGAAAAAACCGGGTTAGAGGCCCAAATTGCGGATTTGGAAACTATGCTGGGGAAGTTAGACCGCATGGTGGTGCAGATTGCAGCTTTTGGCATGGTAGGACGTGGTAAGTCTTCGCTACTCAATGCTTTGGTTGGACAAACAGTATTTGAAACTGGGCCGCTGCATGGTGTCACCCGTGCTGCACAAAGAGTTAATTGGAGTATTAGTGAGGAAGCGATTGGGGAAACTGAACGGGCTTTGCGAGTTACTCTCCCTGGTGTCGGTCAATCGCAGGTGGAATTAATTGACACTCCTGGGTTAGACGAAGTAGATGGTGCAACCCGCGCCGCGTTAGCTGAACAGATTGCAAAACTTGCGGATTTAATTCTATTTGTGATATCTGGCGATATGACGAAGCTAGAATACATGGCTCTTTCTCAGTTGCGGGAAGCAGGTAAACCGATCATTCTGGTGTTTAACAAAGTAGACCAGTATCCAGAAGCAGACCGGATGGCAATTTATCACAAAATCCGAGATGAGAGGGTGCGGGAATTACTTACACCTCTAGAAATTGTCATGGCTGCGGCATCGCCATTGGTGAAGACGGCGATTCGTCGCCCTGATGGTACTAGGGGCATACAGTTGCGTACAGGTAACGCCCAAGTTGAGGAACTCAAGCTGAAAATTTTGGAAATTCTGCACCGTGAGGGTAAAGCTTTGGTTGCTCTCAATACTATGCTTTATGCCGATATTGTAAATGAGCAGTTGGTAGAGCGAAAAGTGATGATTCGAGAACAAAATGCCAATGAGTTGATTTGGAAGGCTGTGATGACTAAAGCATTAGCGATCGCACTTAATCCCGTAACTGTGGTAGATATTCTGAGTAGTGTGGTAATTGATATTGCTCTGATTTTGGGTTTATCTAAACTCTATGGCTTCTCCATGACTGAAGCCGGGGCTGTACAATTGCTACAAAAAATCGCCCTGAGTATGGGCGGAATTGGTGCTAGTGAATTGTTAGCAAATTTGGGCTTAAGTGGATTAAAAACTTTACTTGGTATCTCTGCAACAGCTACCGCAGGTGCTGCCCTTGGCCCTTATATATCGGTGGCAATCACGCAAGCAGGAGTAGCTGGTGTTTCTTCTTACGGAATTGGACAAGTTACCAAAGTTTATTTAGCCAACGGGGCAACTTGGGGGCCTGATGGGCCAAAAGCAGTGATTAATCGGATTTTGGCAAACCTGGATGAGACTTCAATTCTCAACCGGATTAAAGATGAATTATTCCACAAAGTAAAACTCAAAAAGTAATGCATAAATGTGGAGTTAAACCACGTCTATCTTGAAACCTATAGTTATTCCACGATCAAAAGGATTTGCCCTCATCCCCCAACCCCGAATCCCTCTCTCTGGGATTCGGGGAGCCAGAATTTCAAACTCCCTCTCCCAGAGAGAGGGAGAGGGATTTAGGGAGAGGGTGAAAACTACGGTTCTCAACTAAGATTTGGTTTAATAAAGGTTTTGTTAGCCATTATTAATGATTACGCTACACTTTCTCAGATGTCATATTATCTGAAAAATACGTTACTGAAGATTGAGGGTTTTTTCCAGCCAAGATAGGCTCTCCCTTTACTCCTCCACGGCTAAGAGTACAAATCTTATAAAGGTTTTCGCATTCAAAGATTGCCATAACTAGCTCTTTCCCTGTTTGATAAGAAGATGGTAAGGGTTTACCTACCTCGCATTCCATATCAATTTCGTTATCACGCCACTGTAACTTCCAAATACGCTTTTCGGTTATTGGTGCTTTGACAGACTGAGCAAAAGCACTATACACCTGCTCTGCTTTAATATCATCCTTGGCTGCTGGCACAAAAAACTTCATAGGCTTTGGTTACAAGTAACGTAAATTTCACGGTTCTTCAGCGTAACGCAGTTACCAAGGCAATCGGCTTCCATCCCACGAGAAAAACTGTCCACTATCGCCTTCTTGAAGCTGTTCGATGACAGTCAATAATTGAGTAACAGTGCGTTCGACTGTGAATAATTTTTCCGCAGGTACATTTACCTGAAAAGGACGGGAAAGGCGCGTATCAGTTGTACCAGGATGCAATGTCACTATTAATGTTTTAGGAGAACTTCTTTTATACTCAATTGCCGCAGTTCGCATCAACATATTGAGTGCTGCTTTAGAAGCGCGATAGCCATACCATCCACCAAGTTGGTTATCGCCAATACTGCCCAATTTAGCAGAAATAGTGGCAAACACGCTGCGTTCTCCATGACGAAACAAAGGCAATAGATGTTTAGCTAGTAAGACAGCACCAATACTATTTATCTGAAAGTAGCGCAGCAAATTTTCTGAATTGATCTGTTTTAAGCTTTTTTCCGGTTGGAAATTATCTTCATGCAACAGTCCTACACAGTTGACTACCAGATGCAGTTTGTCAACTTGGGTACGTATTTTTTGAATAGTTTCAACAATCTGCAATTCGTCAGTAATATCCATCTTTAGACAAATTAATCGCTCAGAATGTTCCCTTGCAAGAGCTATTAAATCAAAGGCTGATTCCGGTTGACGAGAAGTTGCATAAACTTTGGCTATTCTGTCATCTTGTAGCAATTTTTTTACAAAACCCAAACCAATACCTTGGCTGGCTCCCAGAATCAATGCATTCACAGGATTAATTTCATTGATAAAAGACATATTAATTTAGGATTTTACAAACGTTAAACTTAATATAGCGGTTCTCAATTGAGTGAGGTACAAGAACCCCACCCCAAACCCCCTCCCCGCTAGCGAGGAGTTTGCTCTGATCTACCTCATTTGATTAGGAAAAACTATGAAAATTAGGATAACCTATTGGGTTTTGGTTCGCTTCAGCCAACCGAATAAAGGTAACAAGCTTAGAATAATTTTGGTTTATTTACCAATACAAAACAGTAAATGCTTGCATACCAAGGCTTTTCTGCTTTTCGGTTAGTATACTACTCATTTGCTGCTCAATTGAGCAACTTTTACCCTTATTTTTAGTGATCGCTGCTTGCGATCGCGCTACTCAAATGCTACTCATTTAGAGCAGCAGTCTCTTAATCTATTGGTTGCGCTTTCTTATCCCTCGTCACCCACTTTTAATGTATTTTGTACATTAACTAATTATTTGTCATTGTTAACAGATTATTGTCACTTTTCACTAATTAATGTCATTGTTAAGAAATTAATATCCTCTTTGAGAAATTAATGGCACTTTAGAGAACTATCTTGTAACTTTCCTATAATACACGAGCGTATAGCTAGCAAGTTGAAAGATTAGACTTCAGCAATTTGGAAGTGTGTTGGAGTGTCTCTCAACAAGAGATATACTGGCAAAGCATTAATCTCAGAACTTCAACATCTACTATGGGCAAGCTCACACTGCCGCAACTAGAACGTCATCTTTTTTCTGCTGCTGATATTCTGCGCGGCAAAATGGACGCTTCTGAGTTCAAAGAATACATCTTCGGGATGCTTTTTTTAAAACGCGCCTCCGATGTCTTTGAGCAGCAGTCCGAGCAAATTTTGCAGCAGAATTTGCAAAGGGGACGCACACAAGCAGACGCTAAAATCAGGGCAGAAAACCCCCTGACTTACAAAGAAACTTTCTTTGTACCAGAAAAAGCGCGGTGGGCATATATTCGTGATGAGTTACATAAAAACGTAGCTGATGGATTAAATAAAGCTTTGGCAGCACTTGAAGAAAGTAACCAAGCATTGGCGGGTGTGCTGGGACATATTGACTTCAATCGTCAAGCCGGTAAAAATCGGATTCCTGATGTCAAGTTGCGCGAACTGATTAAACACTTTAGCAAATATCGCTTGCAAAACGAAGATTTTGTATTTCCTGATTTGCTGGGTGCTGCTTACGAGTATCTAATTAAAGAGTTTGCAGATTCAGCCGGCAAAAAAGGGGGCGAGTTTTATACGCCGCGTGAGGTGGTACAGTTGATGGTACGCCTGTTAAAACCCCAACCTGGGATGTCAGTTTACGATCCCTGCTGTGGTTCTGGAGGAATGTTAATCCAGTCCAAGCAATATGTAGAAGAATGCGGCCGTGATGCTAGAAATTTAGCATTATCTGGTCAGGATAATAACGGCGGCGTATGGGCAATTTGCAAAATTAATATGCTGCTGCACGGTATTCGAGATGCAGATATACACAATGACGATACTTTATTTAATCCTTTGCATATTGCTGACGGTGAACTGCTACGCTTTGACAGAGTAATTAGTAATCCGCCTTTTTCGCAAAATTATAGCCGTGAGGGAATGCAATTCCCTGGACGCTTTACGCATGGTTATTGTCCTGAGACGGGTAAAAAAGCAGATTTGATGTTTGCCCAACACATGCTAGCTGTTCTTAAAATTAATGGGATGATGGCTACAGTAATGCCGCATGGGGTGCTGTTTCGTGGCGGTGAAGAAAAGAAAATTCGGGAGAGTTTTATTAAAAACGATCAATTAGAAGCGGTGATTGGTTTACCGCCTAATTTATTTTATGGTACAGGTATCCCCGCCTGTATTTTAGTAATGTGTCCCCAAGGGGCGAAACCTGTTGAACGCCAGGGAAAAGTTTTGTTTATTAATGCTGATGCTGAATATTATACAGGCCGCGCTCAAAATTATTTGCGTCCTGAGCATATAGAAAAGATTTCCTGGGTGTTTGAAAATTTTCTGTCTTTACCTGGATATTCGGCAGTAGTAACTAAGGAAGAATTAAAAGATAATGATTACAACTGCAATATCCGCCGCTATGCTGATAACGCGCCACCCCCAGAACCGCACGATGTACGGGCGCATTTGTTGGGGGGGATTCCTAAAGTAGAGGTAGAGGCTAAGTCAAATCTATTAGCCGCGCATGGGTTTGATGCAACTAGAATTTTTGTGGAGCGCAATTAATTATGACTGCTTTAACCTTACAATTACCTCCTAATCTGCAATTTACTGATGATGAATTTGCCCAGATTGTATCTGTGAATAAAGAATTACGACTAGAATTAACTGCTGAAGGGGAATTAATTATTATGGCACCTACCGGGGGAGAAACGGGAAACCGTAATTTTGAACTGTATCTTGATTTAGGGGTTTGGAATCGACAAAATAAGCTCGGAAAAGCTTTTGATTCTTCTACTGGGTTTAAATTACCAAATGGGGCAACTCGTTCACCTGATGCTTCTTGGGTGAAAATAGAAAGATGGGATGCTCTTACACCAGAACAAAGAAAGAAATTTATCCCTTTGTGTCCTGATTTTGCAGTGGAATTAGTTTCTGAAAGTGATGATGTGGAAGATACTAAAGCTAAGATGCAAGAATATTTAGCAAATGGCTTACAACTAGGATGGTTAATTAATCCTAAAGATAAACAAGTAATAATTTATCGCTGCAATCAAGCACCAGAAATTTTACAAGCCCCTACAAATTTATCGGGTGAAGATGTTCTCCCTGGTTTTGTTTTAAACTTACAGCAGATTTTGGCATAGATGACTGATTATCTAGATTTTATCTCTACAATTACAGAACGATCGCAAATTAAAACTTTTATCGAAGCTGATACTGGTGTGCAGCAACAAGAAAGCAAACTTTACGGTGTTTTTGCTGCTTGGTGGCAAGTACATTCTATTAGTTTGGGTGAATTGCCTAAAACTAAAAAAGTGATGGAACTCCGCACTGAATTTTGGAGTTCTTTCGTAGATACTTTAACACCAGTGGGATTACTTGACCGCTTTAAAGTGGCTGGTGTGGTTGCTAGTTGGTGGAATGAACAAAGGTATGAACTGAGAACTTTATCAGAGTCAGATTTTGGTGGTTTAGTTGATAGTTGGATAGATACTATTAAAGATGCTTTAGAGCAAGATGATGATGAGAAGAAAAAACAGGCGAAGTTTGACCCTTTAAATCATAAATTGGTTGGGCGATTGATGCCAGATTATTTACAAGATATTGCTGAGGCTGAGGCGAAAATTGCCGAATTAGAACAGCAAAAATCAGCTTTTGAGCAGGGAGAGGAAGCTGAGGCGGATGTTGAAGAGGGTGAAGAATCAGAAGCGGTTAATATTGTCAAGGATTTAGAGACAGACCTTAAGTATATAAAAAATTTGATTAAGGAGCCGAAGAAGGAACTGAAGACTTTAAAGAAAGTACCTTTATTAAATGGGGCTAAAATTACAGAACTTGAGGTTTTTATTGCAGAGAATGAAGCGGAAATTGCAGAAATAGAAGCGCAATTGGAACCCTATAAGGAAATTGTTAAGCAGTTGAGGGAAGGGAAGGCGAAATTAAAGACGTTAAAGAATGAATTGGTGAAGCGTTTGGAGGCTGCGCGGGCTGCTTTGAGTGATGAAGATTGTCAGGAGTTGGTGTTAGCGATTTTCAAAGATGGGTTAATTGCTGAATTAGAGCGATATGTTACCGCGCACCGTCAGCAGGTGATTGCGGCGGTAGAAAATTGGTGGGATAAGTATCGGGTGACGTTGCAAGATATTGAGACAGAACGGGATGCGGCGGCGGCGAAGTTGAGTGAGTTTTTGCAGGGGTTGGGGTATGTTTAAGTCGTGTCACCATAGAGGTAAGTTTAAGAGGTTGTTTGGAAAGTAAAGGCTGTGTGATACTAGGCACTTATTGATTCCCCCTTAGAAAGCTACGGTGTATACACAAGTGGGAAAGTAGCTGTATATCACTGGTTTTACCCCACCCTAACCCTCCCCTTATAAGGGACTTCCAAATAAAAAAATACTCAACTACTTCTTGTGGGGTGGGCATCTTGCCCGCCTTTGTATATGGGCGGGCAAGATGCCCACCCCACAA
>NZ_JBALCW010000026.1:0-15932 GCF_036917635.1 Nostoc sp. | reverse complement strand
TAGCTAATGCGACTGCCAAGGTTAATCTTTGTTTTATTCGGTTGATGGTTAAGAGGCTTGCTGCACCTTCTTAGATGTCAAATGGGTTCTATAGTCAAAATCTACATAATTTCATCTGCAAAAACTTCTGATTTCTTGTTTCACTGATACCAGTATGATCAATAACTCCTTCCATACAAGGATCTCGTTGAGGCAGGACAACCACCATAGATTAAGCAAGCCCAAGAGTAAGTGTGAAGATTGACACATTTATCCCCAAAAATCACGGCAGGGGTTACTAGGTATACCGTAATCTAGAGGTTGTTGATAAACAGCTTCTAACTTAATGACTAACAGACGCCAATTTTTAAAAGGGGTGACAGGGCTTTCTGGCTTATCTTTAGCTGGTTGTGGCTGGAGGCTAGCTGAAGTCCGTGCTAATTCTAATACTTCGGGTCAACGTGACCAACTTTATATTTTTACCTGGACGCAATATACTGACAACCAATTATTGAAAACCTTTAGCACCCAAACAGGCATGAAAGTGCTAGCGGATGTGTATGATTCCAATGATGTCATGCTAGCTAAATTGCAAGCTGGAGGCGGTGGGACTTACAGCATTATCTACCCATCCGATTACATGGTGCAGAAGATGGTAGACAAAGGTTTATTAACAGAAATAGATCGCGATCGCTTAATCGGTTTAGAGAATTTATTTCCCCGGTTTCAGAATCCTAGCTATGACCCCCATAACCGATATAGCATCCCTTTTAACTGGGGGACAACAGGTTTACTTTACAATTCTGAAAAAATCAAAGATGCACCACAAGACTGGGATTACCTTTGGCAAAACAAAAAGCAACTTAATCAGCAAATGACCTTGCTCAATGATGTTCGAGAAGTGATGGGTGCAACATTACGGATGCTAGGTTACTCTTACAACTCAAAAAATGAACAAGAAATCAAACAAGCTTATGAAAAATTGAAAGTGCTAAAATCTGCGATCGCACGTTTTGACACCGACGCTTGGCAAAATCAAATTCTAGCAGGAGATTTACTATTAGCAATGTGCTATTCAGCAGATGCGGTGAGAATTTCTCAAGAAAATCCTAAACTCAAATATGTAATTCCTCGCAGTGGTTCTTCATTATGGACAGACACTATTGTAATTCCTAAAACAGCCCCCAACCAGGCTGGAGCTTATGCTTGGATTAACATGATTTTGCAACCAGAATTAGCAGCTAAAATCAGTCAACGTCTAAATATTTCTACGCCTAATAGTGCTGGATTTGAGCAATTGCCAAAAAAAATCCAAAATAATCCTAATTTATTTCCCTCAGAGTCAGTTTTAGCAAATTGTGAACGTGTTACTCCTGTAGGAGAATTTGAAGAGGTTTACGATCGCTATTGGACTCAGTTAACTAGCGGGTAAAATAGTTAGGAGTTAGGAGTTAGGAGTTAGGAGTTATAAGTGGTAAATTTTCAAAAAAATGATATTTCTAAAATAGAAGAATTGCATCGCCCACCAGCGAATTGGGTGCAACCTTTGGCATTACTTGCACCATCTGGGATTTGGTTATTGCTTTTGTTAGTGCTGCCAACTTTGATAATTTTCGAGTTAAGTTTAGTTGCAGACATCCGACCAGGAGATTTGGTGAATCCCAACGGATTTAAAAATTACATTAGAATATTTGATCCACTTTATGTGCATGTAATTGTGCGATCGCTATTTTTTGCGTTTGGCACCACAATAATTTGTTTAATTTTGGGCTTCCCCGTTGCCTATTGGATTGCTCAGATAGCGCCTCAGCGTTGGCGGAATTTGCTACTATTAGGCTTTGTCTTACCTTTGTGGACTTCCTCGTTACTCCGTTCTTATGCTTGGATTACAATTCTTCGTCCTACTGGTTTATTGAACAGTTTACTCAGCAATTTAGGCTTACCTACTTTGGAATTACTTAACCAGAGTCAAGCTGTATTTATTGGCATGAGTTACAGCTTGTTACCCTATATGGTTTTGATTTTATATGCTTCTCTCGAAAAGCTAGACAAGCGGTTGCTAGAAGCGGCGGCTGATTTAGGTGCAAATCCGGTGGAAACTTTTTACCAAGTAACCGTACCACAAATTTTTCCTGGAATTGCGGCTGCTTCCATGCTTGTATTCATCACAGGCTTGGGGGATTTTGTCGATCCAGAATTACTTGGTGGTGCTTCTAGTATGACGGCGGCGCGGTTAGTTTATAACCAGTTTCTGGGAGCAACGCAAAATTGGGGATTTGGTTCAGCCTTAAGTATGACGTTAATTTTGCTTGTTAGTATTGCGATCGCACTTTTAATTAAGTTTGGTGAGACTGCACCCAAACGCTAAACTTTCAGTCACTGAATTTTAGATTTTAAATTTTGGATTAAAGATTCAAAATCAAAAATTTAAAAAGATTTTAGAGCAAGTGAATTTCTACTCACTCCGCCAAAAGCAAGCTACGTGGAATAAATCTAAAATTAAATGACAGAGCTAATGAGTTAAGTTATGGAGTCAATCTAAAATCCAAAATCCAAAATTGTTTGACTCATTTATAATAAATGCATCAAACGCCAGCGAGACAACGGTTATGCTCTCACCTGATCTCAAAAATGCGTTACCAACTACTGATGAACTTCCCTGTTCAGACGATACGCCAGTGGATAACGAAGACCAAAACTTTTTGCCCAACATTTTACTCTTCTTACTCAACTCCATTTGGGCAAATCGTATGGATTGGTACTTCGGTGTAGATATGGGATTATATCACACCACAGGACTAAATTCTAGAGTACCTGTAGTGCCAGATGGTTTTTTAAGTGTGGGAGTAGAACGAAAAAAGGGTGGTAAATCACGCAAAAGTTACGCGGTTTGGGAAGAAAATGGAATAGTTCCAATATTCACATTAGAAATGGTATCCCACACCCCAGGAGGTGAATACGACGAGAAACTAGATATATACAGAAAACTCGGTGTATTGTACTACGTAATTTATAACCCTGAGTTTTGGCGACGCGACCAACATCAACCCTTGGAAGTCTATAAGTTAATAGATGGAAACTACCAACTACAAATAGGTGAACCTTATTTGATGCCAGAGGTAGGGTTAGGTATTGGGCGACACCAAGCTGTAATTGCTGGGATACAACAAGAGTTTTTATGTTGGTACGATGAGCAAGGAAATCGCTATTTTACAGATGCAGAACAGGCACAACAGCAGCGACAAAGGGCCGAACAATTAGCGCAGTATTTACTTTCTTTAGGTGTAGATCCAAATAATCTACCTGCTAATTAAGGCGATCGCATTTCCCAAAATATCAAACCGCAACGCGAGAGTCATTAGTCATTAGTTCTTGAGATACCACGCGCACTCTTTAACGTGTTTTTAATTAGCCTTTAATCAGAAAGTTTTCTTCAGCCACGTTAGCAAAGCGGACGAAGCCCGGAACGAGGTATGTAAGCTGTCGCGCATTTAATTTGCACAATTAGGGCGGGCTTTTCGTCCCATCCCACAAGAAATTTATTTTTTGGAGGATGCAAATTAAAAGATTTTTAGCTTACCAAAAAACAATAGACCTCTTGCATGAATCAAAAATAAAGAACCCCACCCCTAACCCCTCCCCGATGTTTTGGGGAGGGGAGCGTAAGTTTACTCAAATGCGGGGTGGTGTATTAGGGACTTTTGCAAGAGGTCTATTGATCAATGACTAATGACTAAATGGTTTGAATCATCTGTATTACTATTAATTAACTCCCTAATTGTAGAAAGAAACTCATGCTCTAAATAAGGCTTAGTCAAGTAAGCCTTTGCACCCAATTCTTGAGCAAGCTGACGATGTTTTTCAGCGCTGCGAGAAGTGAGAATCACTACAGGTGTTTTTGCTAAATTGGGGTATTGACGGAAATTGCCCAACAACTCAAAACCATTCATTCGTGGCATCTCTAAATCGGAGATGACAACTTGTATTTCTGGATGTAACTGTAACTTTTCTAGAGCTTCTACACCATTTTGAGCCTGTATTACTTGATAACCAGATTTTTGCAGTGTCAGAGAGATAGTTTGGCGCAGACTAATTGCGTCATCTACAACTAAAACAACTTTTGGTAACTTATTATCTGTTTGAGAATAACTGGGTTGGGTTTCTATAGGTAATTTATTATCTGTTTGAGAATAACTGGGTTGGGTTTCTATAATTGTTGTGGAAGTAGATGCAGCAAGTAATGGTGTAGATGAAAAAGTCTGTCCTGATATCGCTAAGGGTTTTTTATTTGACAAAGAAGGTACTGGTAGCGCCATGATATCAAGTGTTGTTTGTTGAAGCTCGCTAGATACCAGGAATGAAGCATCAATCACTAAAATCAGATTACCATTAGCTAAACTACTACAACCATAAATGTATTTTGGCGGTGCGATCGCATTTCCTAAAGGTCTGATTACCAGTTCTTGTTCACCAATTATTTGGTCAACTTCTAAAGCAAACATTCCCTGATTTCGTCGTAGCAAAAGCACCGGATTTTTCGCTAGGCTTGGGTCGTGATTAATTGATACGTTATATAAAGTATCACTGTTAATGTATGAACCATTATAATTAATTAACTTTGAAAGTTGACGGAGGCTAACCATAGTCTCATCATTGTCTGTATTCCAATGTAAGACTTTTTTACCTTCAATTTCTTTAATCTGCTGCTCAGAGGGAATCAATATTTTTTCGATGCTGTCCAAAAGAAGGGCATAAACAACACCTTTGGCTTGAACTAGCATTAATTTTTCGGTAGTCATAGAAAAAGGAATTTTGAGTATGAATATTGTTCCTTGGTTAGGTAAGGATTGAACTGAAATTGAACCATTAAGTGCCTTCATCTGAGTCCGCACGATATCTAACCCCATACCGCGCCCAGAGATTTCACTTACTTTACCAGCAGTAGAAAATCCCGGTGAAAATATCATATCTAACAGTTCAGATTCAGGTAGATTAGAAGCATAGGAGATAGTTTTTTCTTCAGTTTGTATGGGATAAAATTCAGCAGCTTTTCTGCGAATTCTGTCTAAATTCAATCCCTGGCCATCATCCCGAAGCTCAATAACAGTTTGGCTACCCTGATGATAGGCGCGGATTTCAATTAACCCTTGTTCTGGTTTACCAAACTCTCGGCGAAGTTGCGGAGATTCAATACCGTGGTCAAAAGCATTACGTACTAAATGTAATAAGGGATCGTACAGCTTTTCTGCGATCGCTTTATCAACTAGTACTTCAGTACCAGTAAGTTTCAATTCTACAAGTTTGGCATGAACATTCCCCAACTTATCTACCATGTGGGGGAACCGATTCAGGATATTGCCCAAAGGCGACATTCGTGCTTCTACTAAGCTATCTATAATATTAAGAGTTAAATTTTCTTGTTTATCACTAATTTGGGCAGCTTGCGTCACGAGCAAGTCAAGAGACTCCGTAGTTTCTTGTAGTTGCAGTGTCTCTTCTATTGCTTCATGCAATGTCATCTGAAAATCTGTATATACATCCATTTCTAAAGAGTCAAATTTAACTGCAAAATTTTGCGTTTGTTGTGAGGTAAAATTTTGTATTTGTAATGGTAAATCACGTAATTCATTTAAAGTTGTTTGGTGTCTAGTAAGTTGCTGGATTAATTGGTCAATTATTTCTTTGACTTGTTCATCTTGCAAACTACGCCGTTTTTGGTAAATCAGCAATTCTCCGGCTAGATAATTAAGGTGTTGCAGTCTCTCTGTATCTACTCGGATAAATGAAGGTTGGCGAAAGTTTTTAGTTTGAACATACTGTGATTTATCTTCTATTTCTTTGTTGATTTGTGTCGCTAAATCAGGCATGACTTCAATAGCAGTTTCAGGAACATTTATAACTACCTGCTCATTGACAATTAATGAATCAACCTTTTCTGAATAATCCTCATTTGTGGTTATAAGCACTTGCTCGGCAAGGGTTACGCTAGCTTCTTCTCCCCATATTGCTTCTAGTAAGTTCTCAGTTATTTGAGAATAACGATTAGGCATTTCTTTAATAACTAAAACTTTTTGTAACTTGGGACTATCAAGCCAATTTTTCTCTTTGCTAGTAACAGGAGAATAGTTTTTATATTCTTCTGCTAATCCATGAATTCGGTTTTGTAATATTTTAATGATTGAAATATAGCTGTTATTTTTTGCAACAGAATGCTGAAACTTTATGACAGCAAATATTATGATTAAAATTATCCCTTGTCGATAAATACAAAGGCTTTGACTATCGTCTTCATCTTGAACAAAATCAAGAAAGTTTTTCAGCCAATTATCGATATAGTCAAGTAAATTATCTTTTTCTAATCTGGGAACCATTAAATCAAAATTAAGCTCTGCCTCTGGTATTTGGATCTCGTGATTAAACCAGCCAAAAATGTAGCGAATTACTTTTAAATAAAACTTGGCTGTTGTAGGCTTTACTGATTCGTTTTTATTGTTATCAGATGTAGTGATAAATTGGTAAAATTGTTCTTCTGAATTATTTTGTAATTCTCCAGATAACTGATTATTTGCCACTGTTGTGAGTTTTTGCAAAGCTGGAGAAGTTTTTCCGCCAGATGTGCGATCGCCTTCTAATACCAATTTTTGTGCTTGTTGCAAATCTGCAAGGGCAATTTCTGCAATTTGCTGCACCTGAGTAGGGTTTGCTTGCAGGGCTGACAGAATTGTTTGAGAAATTTCTCCCAATCCAGGTAAATTTAGAGATTCTGCTAAACCGAGAAATACCTCAGCTTGAGAGTGTAAAAACTCGATAAATTCGTCACTACTTGGTGGATTGTTAACAGCTTCAGCAATACTGTTTAGACGTTGCTCTACTCCCACTTCAAAAACGGACTGGACAATATCAAATCCCAATTCTTCAGAAGTGGGAATATGAGTCTCAGCACCAAATGCATCACCCAGCTTTTCTTGCAACTGTGCAAACACTGAAGTCGTTCGATGAAGCAGTTCTTCATCATTAACAGTACTGCCGATTAATTCGGTATTTAATGCTATGCTAAGACACTCATAAGCTTGCAACAAAAGTGTTTGCAATTCGGTATCAACTACCACATTTGGATTATATAGGGACTTAAATACATCTTCCAAAAAATGGGCTATCATTTTAATTACTTCTAGCCCAACATTAGCAGCGCCACCTTTAAGTGTATGAGTAGCCCGCATTAAATTATGAACTTTAGCAATGCTATAACCTTCCGATAAGCTAAATAGTTCTTGTTCAATAATTTGGACTAATTCTGGGGCTTCAGCCAGAAAGTAGATGTATCCTTGTTCACGAATTTCGTTATCTGTAATCATAAGTTAGGAGTTAGGAGTTAGGAGTTAGGAGTTGGGAGTTAGGAGTTGGGAGTTAGGAGTTGGGAGTTGGGAGTTGGGAGTTGGGAGTTGGGAGTTGGGAGTTGGGAGTTAGGAGTTAGGAGTTAGGAGTTGGGAGTTGGGAGTTGATCAACCAATTGATTTTTCAGTTGTCTTGACTATTGAACTTAAAATCCGAATGATTTCGTCTGCATAGATTAGTTCATTGGTTAAATCAATATTTACTAGTTTGGACTGTTGTAGTAAACGTAGCCAGTATTTGGTTTCCCTAGCTTCTTTGTATGCAATATACATTTTTGCCAAGAAATCCTTTCTACTCCGACCACCGCTAGCCTCTTCAACATTCGCGCCAATACTTGTTCCACTTCGTAGTAATTGCTTATAAAGCACATATCCCCGTTGCTCTTGCAGTTGAATATACAGGTGAATAATTTCCAAAGCAAATTGAAAACTCTTCTGTTGAATAATACTCTCTGCCAATTACTCTTCTCCTATCTTCAACTCAAAAGTTACGATTAATTAAGGTCAAAGCATTTTTAAATCTGTCAAAAAATAGTGATTTATCTAATTAATGCTTTAACCCAATAACTCCTCACTCCTAACTCTTAATTCCTAACTCTTAACTCCCCACTCCCTATTCCCTACTTCACTTTAAACTTACTAGCAGTTGTTAATAGCTCTTGCGCCATCCCTGATAAATCTTGGAACACAGTAGCAATTTCTTGAGATTCCGCAAAAGTCTTATTAGCAATTTCTGCTACATCTTGCATTGATTTTGTGACTGTTACAGATTGCGTCATTTGTTTTTGAGTCGCTGCGGTAATTCGCTCGATTAGCTGACTAATTTCGGCAGTTGCATAAACGATCGCATTCAAGTTTTGCCGAGTATCATTGACAAGATTTGTACCTTCTACCACCTGCTGAATACCAGTTTCCATCGCTACTGCTACTTCTCCGGTTTCTGCTTGAATCTCCTGGACTAATTTTTCTATTTCGATGGTTGCTGCTGCTGACTGGCGAGATAAAGAACGAACTTCATCAGCTACAACTGCAAAGCCTTTGCCATATTCACCTGCACGGGTGGCTTCAATGGCTGCATTCAAAGCCAGCACGTTTGTTTGTGTGGCAAAATTACCAATCAAATTCACCACTTTGGAGATTTTTTGCGAAGATTCACTGAGGCGTTTAATCTTCTTGCTGGTTTGAGCGACGGTTTCACGAATTCCTTGGATTGCTTTTACAGTTAAGTTCATTGCAGTATCGCCAGACTCTACAGTTTCATTGGCTTGTTGTACCGCTACTTGCACTAACTCAGCATTCGTCACCACAGCTTGAGTCGAGTCCACCATTTGTTGAATCTCACCTAAAGCTGCGGTAATTTCCTCAGATTGTTGTTGTGCTAAATTAGTCAGTCCCGTTAGTGAAGCCTCGCTGTTACCGGAAGTTTGGACAACTTGTTGAGCAGCGCCCTGTACCTGAAGAACGATTTGCCGCAGCGCTTGCAGGGTATTATTGTAAGCATCGGCGATCGTGCCTAGTTCGTCTTCTGTAATGGGTGCGCGTACTGTTAAGTCGCCGTTGAGGGCGGGTCTAACGGCTATTAAAAGTTGAATAGATCGTTGTTGTAATAACTCCTTGGCTGCCTTTTCTCGTGCTACTGTTTCTGCTAATTTTGCTGACTGCGCTTGTACTTGTTGCAAATATTCAGTCTGTTGTAATGCTAGTCCTAACTGGTTGCCAATCCGTGCTAATAAGGTGACTTCCGATTCTTCCCAATCACGAGTTCCAGAATTTTGATAAGCTGCCAATAATCCCCACAATTGTTCCCCAGCAAATACAGGAACAATTACATAAGCTTTAACTTCAAATTGCTCTAAAATTTCAATGTGGCAAGGAGAATGACCTACCTTATAGATGTCATTTACAACAAAGTTTTCCCCCTCGACATATCGACCTCCTTGAGTTTCTTGCAAGTGGGTATCTTCCCAGACAGTTTTGATATCGGGACCTACCAGTTTTACCCAAGTATGAGCTACTGATTCTGCGACAAATTCACCACTCCAATTAGGGTTGAAGCGATAGACTGCGACGCGATCGCATCGCAGTAATTGCCGTACTTCTTGAGTGGTTGTTTTGAATATTTCTTCGACATCTAAAGATTGCCGAATCCGGTTACTAATCTTGGTGACAGCTTTCTCTTGTTCCGCTATCTGAGCTAGTTTATCAGATTTTAACCGAACTAATTCTAAATAATCTATCTGTGATTTAGCTAGGCTAAATTGCAAGCTAGTCTGAACCAAAAAGTTCGCTTCCCAGGTTTCCCACTCACGGGGGCTAGAATTTTGATAAGCTGCCAGCAAACCCCACAATTTATCCCCAAAGAATATAGGAACAATTATGTAAGCTTTGGCTTCAAACTGCTCTAAAATCTCAATATGGCAAGGAGCAAGTCCTACTTGATAGATGTCATTAACGATAAAGTTTTCGCCTTTGGCATACCTACCTCCCTTAGTTTCTTGCAAGTACGTATCGTCCAAAACTGTTTTAATATCAGGCCCTACCAGTTTTGTCCAACCAGTACCCACAGACTCAGCGACAAATTCACCACCCCAGTCAGAGTTAAAACGATAGACTGCGACGCGATCGCATCGTAGTGATTGACGCACTTCTTGAGTGGTTGTTTTGAAGACGCTATCTACATCTAAAGATTGTCGGATGCGGCCTACTATCTTAGTAAAAGTTTTTTCTTGTTCAACTATTTGAGCTAGTTGCTCAGATTTCTTATGCATCTGTTCTAGATATTCGCCTTGTGAGATAGCTACACCAAATTGCAGTCCAATTTGTGTCACAAAGCTTTCTTCCCAAGGTTGCCAATCACGAGGCCCAGAATTTTGATAAGCTGCCAGCAAGCCCCATAATTTATCTCCAGCAAATATGGGCGCAATCATGTAAGCCTTCATTTCATACTGCTCTAAAATATCAATGTGGCATTGAGCATGACCCATTTTATAGATGTCTTTGGCCACAAAGCTTTCACCCTTGGCATAACGCCCTCCTTGGGTATCTTGTAGGTGGGTATCTTCCCACACCATATAAAAGTCAGGGGTGACCATTTTTACCCAGCCATTACCCACTGACTCAGCGACAAACTCGCCACTCCAGTCAGGTTTGAAGCGATAAACGCCGACGCGATCGCATTTTAGTAATTGACGTACTTCTTGAGTGGTTGCTTGAAAAAGCTTATCGACATTTGATACTCGGAGAATTTTGTCGATGACTTTAGCTACAGATTTTTTTGCTAATATGCGCTGTTGTTCTTCTTTTTTGAATTCAAAAGTCTGCAATTTGTATATCAGTTCTGTGGTAATTTGAGATAACAGACTAATTTCTACTTCTTGCCACTGCCGCGTTGATAAGCAATTATTTACTGTTAGTAACCCCCATACTTTACCTTCTCTTACAATCGGTAAACTCAAACTAGCTTTTATTTGAAATTTATCTAGCAGTTGCTTTTGATAAGGTGTAAGTTGAATCTGGCTGATATCATCAATAACTACAGGTTCTATATAATCTTGATTGCTATATAAACCAAAAATAATTCCGGGAATATTTTCGCCTAAAGTTGGTGTCCAACCTAGTGTTCTTGATTCTGCTAAAACATTACCTGCATCAATGGAAGTAAACTGATAAATTAAGGCGCGATCGCAGCCAAGTTTTTCTCTAATTTGCGCTACAGTAATTTTGAGTAATGTATCCAAATCTGGCGCTTGGCGCATGTGAGTTTCGATGTCTTGCAACTGTCGCCGCCAAGTTTTAAATTCCTGAGCGATCGCGTTTAATAAGGATATTTCATTGCTAGCAATATTTGTTATATTCGCGTTGCCATTCATATTTTCTATTTCAGAAATTATCTGCTTATTTTCATTGCTATTGTTATACAAAAATGTCATTTGATTAACCTCAAAAATTGTTAGACTAATAATTGGTTATTCGGCAGGTAAGAATGAATTATTATTTGGCTATCAAGGATTAGGAATTGTTAAAACAATATACCTCATCACCTATAATCAACCGTTCAATTATGAATTTTCCACATGGGAGCTTGGATAATTGTTATAGCATCCAAATTAAAAATCATATTCTCAGAATCATTAATAAAGTATCCCTGTAAAAAAGGTAAGATTTTAGGATAAAATAATTCGCTAGTTGGGGGTTTCATTTGCTGAGTATCTAGCCATTCAATATCTATCAGTTGTCGTACCAACAGTCCCAAATATTTACCCTTATTTTCGAGAACAATCGCCATCATTTTTGAAAGTAAATTTGCTCCTTGCGAAATTGGAGGATAGCCTAACATTGCCTCTAAATCTACTAACCAAAGCATCTCACCACGCCAGTTATAGATACCCAAGATGCTACTAGGCATCTGCGGAACGCCACATATTTCTGGTAATGATACTTGCATAACTTCTGTGATGTGTTGTAACGAAATTATCGCTGTATCCCTTACTCCCAAATTAAAACTTAAAAACTTTTCCTTGGTTTCCAAAGTTATTAATCCTTTGTGCTTAATTATTAATCTCTAACCACTATTTGCAGTTATTATTTAATTTTGTAGAGGCTCTACATTAGCAACATTGACTTCTAGTCTTTTGTTGATTTATGAAAGTTTTACTAATTAAGTAATCGCTTTAAAACTAGCCCTAATTCCTCTCGATCAATCGGTTTTGATAGATAACCATCAGCACCCAACATATTACCCCAAATTTTATCTACATCACTATTTTTTGTAGAGCAAAAAACCACAGGTATTTTGCTAGTTTTGGGATTGTTTTTCAACTCTCGGCAAATTTCAAAGCCACTTTTACCTGGTAAAATTACGTCGAGAAATATGAGGTCTGGCTTATTTTTATCTATTTTGTCTTGAGCTTCTTCACTGCTTGTGGCGCTAATCACAGAATAACCTGCCTGTTGCAAATAACGACTGATTATTTCCATATCTGTTAAGCCATCTTCAACAACTAAAACAGTATTCATGATAATTTCCCTTTAAAACTTTTTAAGAATGTAAAGAAATTAGACATACAAATCCTAAATAATGTGTGGACAAACACAAGGGGTTAGGGACTAGAGACTAGCCCCTAACCCCTTGTCATAAAGAATATTTCACAAATCAAACAGGACTGTTATAAATACAAAAATTTGTATTTGTCTAATTTTGATTCAATCTTTATATATTAACCTCCGAAAAAGTACGTAATGAACAGAATTTAATATATTTTACTTACGGATAACATCTTCGATTTTGGACAAAAAAATTAGGTGGCTTTAAGACCGCCACCTACTTCCCTGTTGGGAATTTGGACTTATTATTTATTACCCCAGTAATTTTATGTTTACTGAGGTAGGGTTTACTGATTGTAAATATTTTTGTTATCGCAATTGTTAAGCAATAGGCTGATGCTGAAGAGTGAAATTAAATTTTCAAGCTAATCAGATTAATTTATGATTAATCATCAAGAAAAATTATTCATTCTCCCTACTTACAAACTCCTAAATTACTTTGACTCTTGTCGATGGATACACTCGGTGTAGGCAAATATTTACGTATTATACTCATCACCTTGTCAGCGACTACAGGTTTAGTCATAAAATCTGTAGAGCCGACTACCTTAGCACGAACTCTATCTAAAAGGCCATCACTACCTGTTAGTATAATTACTGGTGTATTGGCGAAGGCAGATATTCGTCGCAACTGAGTACAAATTTCGTAACCACTGGCGACTGGCATAATCAAATCCAAGAAAATCAGGTCTGGTTTATCCTGAATGAGAATTGGCAGAGCTTGTACAGCATCTTGAATTTTGATAAACCTTAATCCATTAGAAGTGATAATATCCTCTAGCATTTTACAGACCTGAGGGCTATCATCTACGCAAGCTACTAAAGGAGCAATGGGTTTCTTTGGTTGTGGAGTGATAGGCTTATTGTTGCCCTCACTCACTACTAAGGGCATGTCAGGTATTTCTACCAATTCGATGATTCCTTTAAGGATATAGGGAAGCAATGAACGGGTGAGTGGTAGTACACTTTGCTTCATTTTCACGGCTAAATCTCGCAGAGTTAATTTGCCGTTGATTAAATTTACAAAGTTTTTGTAGACAGATGGACTTACCATCTGCTGAAGTTGTTCTGGTCGCCGTATAACTGGTGCTAAGTCAGGAGAAAAATTTGCTAAACCAGCTTCTGACCAAATTTTCCACGAGTCTTGCATCTGCTTTACAGACATTTCTGCACTCGTGAAGCTTATTGGTGCTTCTAAGATAACTTCTTGGTTGCGATTGCAACTTATAGAAGCAAAATTTCCTTGCATAGCTAGGTCAAACAATAGTTCTGCGATGGTGTTTTCGGCAATACACTGAATCTGTTCTCTCTGAATTTTCTGTTTTTTATGAAAGATTTCTAGAATGCGATAATCCCAGTAATCTAGTGATACGTCTTTCAAACGCAACTGCAATTTTTCAACATCAATCTGGGGACAATTTTGAGCCATATTTCTCCGCCAACGGCGGAAGGGATGAGTTCCACCTGTTGCCCAAACTATCCGTCCTAAGCGATAATAAAAAGTCCATTGGCTGCCCTTAGAACTTTTAATATTTAATTTGCCATTATATTGCAGTTGAGTACAAGTTTTAAATTCATTAACTAGGTTATTTGAAAAAATAAGTTCGGAGTGGGTCATACTTTGTTCCTTATATTAAAAAGCCAGCTATTGAAAAACCCACAGTAGTACCGCAAGTCAGAAGTAAAAAAGCTTTAATTTTTTTTGGCTTTCTGGCTGTTGGGAATGATAGGTTTATTTGCGCCGACCTGTACTAGCTTATAGTGGTCACCAGATACGTCAATAAGTGCAAATACATTTCGGATATAGCAGTCTAAATCAAGTTTATTATAATCAAGTGATATAGGAAAATAGCAAAACATATTACTAGTAAAAAAGTCATGTAGCACAGAGTTGATTACCAGCATTTACAACTAAAGTAGGTTGCTATACCCCACATCATTAAAAAAGATGCATTCAGTATTTATATATTATTTTAATAATTTACCTACGGAATTATATCCGTAGAATTTCTGAATTTTTGTTGAAACAAGATTGGCAGTCTTTATTTAGGTCAATTCTGCTTGGTTTTGCCGAAAAAATCACTGTAAGTCGGTCAAATTAAATATAAAACCTCACACTCAATCCGGCTTCCCCCGACAATAATAAGGAGAGGGATTGAGGGTGAGGTTTTGTCTTATGTTTAATTACGCCTACTTACTTATCTTAAAAATATTTACTAAAATTTACATTTATTAATGTGTCTCATTTATAGAGAGACGCGAAATTAGACTGGGCTTCTCTACGAGAGGCTACGCCAACCCTAATGCGTCTTTTTACACGCCTTAAATTGCCAGTAATAATCCTTAAGTGTATAAATTGAACTTCTTTAAGATTTGTTATGGTTTTGATAGCTGATAACAGCTGCCCTAAGATTACTTTGGTGTTCTGAAAGGAGCCGATCGCCTTCGTCTTTTTCCAAACCAGTCCAGTGCATCAATAGCGCTAGCTTCACCCATTTGCCACTGCGTTCTAATAAAAAACCAGCGGCTTCCCGACTTAAGCCTGTGAGGTCTTGCAAAATTCGCAAAGCGCGATCGCGTAACTTTTGATTTGTTACCGCCACATCTACCATACGATTACCGTAAACTTTGCCTAGTTTGACCATCACCCCAGTCGAAAGGATATTTAAAGCTAACTTCGTGACTGTACCAGCTTTCAGGCGAGTTGAGCCAGCGATTATTTCTGGCCCTGTCAAAAGGCGAATGTCAATATCGGCATCAAAGCTAACTTGTTCAGCAGGAACACAGGCGATAAAAATAGTAGCGGCTCCTCGCACACGAGCAGCATGAAGCGCACCGTGAACATAAGGCGTTGTCCCACCTGCGGTAATACCAACTACCACATCTAATTGGGTAATTTGTCTTTGAGCGATCGCAGCCTCCCCATCTTCGATGCTGTCTTCTAAATCCTCCGAACTGCGTAATAGTGCGCCAGCACCACCAGCAATAATCCCCTGTACCAACTCTGGCGGCGTACAAAAAGTAGGTGGACACTCAGCAGCATCTAACACTCCTAACCTGCCACTTGTGCCTGCACCAATATAAAATAAACGTCCTCCGTGGCGCAAACGCTCTGCGGTGCGATCAATTGCTTGTGCCAACTGAATTTTCGCCGCCGCAACCGCCTCGACTGCCTTTTGGTCTTCGCTATTAAACAACTCCACCAATTCCAGAGAACTGAGCTGGTCTAAGTTAAGACTGTTAGGATTTACCAGCTCGGTTAAAAGATGCCCACGTTCTTGCAAGTTTGTCATTTGTCCTTTGTCCTTTGTCCGTTGTCCGTTGTTCTTTGTCCTTTGTCCGTTGTCATTTGTCAGTTAGCGACCAATGACCAATGACCAATGACCAATGACCAATGACCAATGACCAATGACCAATGACCAATGACCAATGACCAATGACCAATGACCAATGACC
>NZ_JBALCW010000025.1:0-38083 GCF_036917635.1 Nostoc sp. | reverse complement strand
CGAAGACCGCTCCCGTGAACCCGAAGACCGCTCCCGTGAACCCGAAGACCGCTCCCGTGAACCCGAAGACCGCTCCCGTGAACCCGAAGACCGCTACAGTTGCAATATTGATAACTACAGCTTAAGTATGGTGTGTAACGAGTCGTTGGAATGCTGACGGCGCTGGACTATCTGCGAGGTGCTGGCGTATCACCTCGGCACAGGCACCTGGGCTTAACAACGAGGTATCGACTTCAAGATCATAGATGCCAGGGATGTGGACTTCACGTTGCCATAACTGAACCGGAAGTGGCATCAACGAGTCGGCTGCACTTCCCACTTTCCCTCGTGTCTTTTGTCGCCGTTCCATAACCATCTCAATGGGGCAACGAACGCCTACAAAGAAGACCGGCAATCCGTTCAAACGCCGCGCACTATCGGCCAGGATGCCCCGTGGAATTGCGTAGGCGTCATGGTGTCCGACATCAACCACGACATGCAAACCTAAGCGGCTGTGGGCGGCGATGGACTCATACATGGCACTGTATAAAATAGGGACAAAGGGTTCGATATCCTGGCGTTCACCCCCTGGCCGCAGACCAATTCCAGGCAGGTATCGTGCAGGAGTCATTTGCATAAACCTATCAACACCCAAGTTCATCCACAGACCATCAAACGTCTCCTGGATAACTGCGGCAATGCTCGACTTCCCCGATCGCGGGGCACCATTCAGGATGATAATCTGTCCTAGCTCCTGCGTCTGCCCCATGATCGTTCCTCGCGTCTTTAATATATAGTTAGCAATTCCACGTTAAGGCTAAAAAGTTGAATAGGCAATTGAAAATGCTTCTACCTCAGTCAATGCCTCATCGTTCAAGTAAAGATTTGATTGTAAATGCAAGCACATTGCAAGGTAGACGGCTCCCAATACTGCTCGGTTTTTGGATTTTTCGATAGTGTTTTAGACCTGTAGAGACGCGAAATTTCGCGTCTCTAAACAAGGTTTTTGGTCTTATCCGAGCAGTATTGAGACGGCTCCCGTCATGAGTTGACTGCTCCCATTGGTGTCAACTTAAGCCAAAACCCTTTTAAAACCTCGTTTTCAGCCTCTTGCTGGGGAAATACTGCTAATTGCGGCTCTGCCGCGAGTAAGGGAGCCGGAGCCTCAATGAGGGGCATTCCCAGTCGCAGACTGGGAACGAGGTAAAGGATGCACGGTTATGCTCTTATACCGCGTATTACATCCAAAATTTTCGCGTCTCTACAAGGGTTTCAGGTTAGGCGTATTTAATTTCTGGAGATGTCTAATTCGCAAAACCATCCAAACAGAAGCTATACCTGCGTGGGCTAAGAGAAAATTAAGGTTTTTTATTTAACCCGCGCAGGCAGGTTTTGCCTCGTGTAGACGCAGTTTATAACCGCCCTTTTATCTGCGATCCCTGCGGCGGGCTACGCCGAAGCACCCTTATACCCCATTCAACTTAGAGATTAAGGTAAAATTATAAATAAAAGTATTAAGAATTTTAAAGAAGCTAATCAATGTCCAGCATTACTCTTGACAAAAGTAACTCTCATGTCGTCGTTATCGGTGCGGGAATAGGTGGACTGACTGCTGGAGCATTATTAGCTCATAGAGGTTACAGCGTTTTAATATTAGATCAGGCTCTCGTACCCGGAGGCTGTGCTTCGACGTTTAAACGCCAGGGATTTACCTTTGATGTGGGCGCAACTCAGGTGGCTGGGTTAGAACCAGGGGGAATTCACCACCGCATTTTCTCAGAATTAGAAATAGATTTACCACAAGCAACGCCTTGCGACCCTGCTTGTGCGGTGTATTTACCTGGGGAAAGCACACCAATTAATGTCTGGCGCGACCAAGAGAAATGGCAAGAGGAACGACAAAAACAGTTTCCCGGTAGCGAACCGTTTTGGCAATTGATGGCAACTTTATTTAATGCCAGTTGGGAATTTCAAGGACGCGATCCGGTGCTACCACCACGTAATTTATGGGATTTGTGGCAGCTAACGCAAGCGGTGCGTCCCAGTACATTAATTACTGTACCTTTCACTTTGTTTACGGTAGGAGATGCTTTACGGTTATGTGGATTGGGAAATAACCAACGATTGAGAACTTTTTTAGATTTGCAACTAAAGCTATACTCCCAGGTGGATGCAGAACAGACAGCATTACTTTATGCAGCAACAGCGTTGAGTGTATCCCAACTACCGCAAGGATTGTTTCACCTCCAGGGAAGTATGCAAGTATTAAGCGATCGCTTGGTACAATCCTTAGAAAGAGATGGCGGCAAATTGTTGATGCGCCACACTGTAGAACAAATTAAAGTAGAAAACGGTAAAGCTACTGCTGTAGTCATTAGAAATCAGAAAACTGGCGAAGTCTGGACAGAAGCCGCCGACCATATAGTTAGCAATGTCACCGTGCAAAACTTGGTACAGTTACTGGGAGAACAAGCGCCATCTGGATATAAAAATCGGGTGGAAAAACTACCCCAAGCATCGGGCGCGTTTGTGGTGTACTTGGGTGTAGATGCTAGCGCGATTCCGCCTAAATGTCCTCCTCATTTACAATTTCTGTACGATGTAAATGGCCCCATTGGCGAGAATAATTCCCTGTTTGTTTCCGTCAGTCATCCTGGAGACGGCCGCGCACCGCAAGGGAAAGCGACAATTATTGCTTCTTCATTTGTCGATCCTGCACAGTGGTGGCAGACTGAAGATTATGAAAGACTAAAAGAAAAGTTTACCGAAGAAGCGATCGCTCGTCTTGCCCAATACTTTTATCTCAAACCAGAAACTATTATTTATCAAGAAGCCGCAACACCGCGCACCTTTGCCCATTTTACAGCCCGCGATCGCGGTATAGTTGGTGGTATTGGTCAAAGGATTCCTACCTTTGGCCCCTTTGGGTTCGCCAATCGTACACCCATCCAGAATTTGTGGTTAGTTGGTGATTCCACCCATCCCGGCGAAGGTACTGCTGGGGTGAGTTATTCGGCGCTAACGGTAGTCAGGCAAATTGAAGCGAAAATGTAGTACCTTTGTCAAATTATTTTTGAGGGTTTGTAGGAAGCACTTTAGTGCTTAGAAAATAAGGACTAAAGTCCTTACTACGAACTTGTTTAAGTCCGGTTAGGTTAGATAAAGCAGAAATTTTATAAATGCTATAAATCATACTTATAACCGATGGCAAACAGGACAGAAAACTGGTGAAATAAGGTTAGTATTGCGAATCTGGAGTAATGACAGACAGCGTTTTAATTCTTGGTGGACGGGGGCGGATTGGTAGCAGTGTTGCTCAGGATCTCGCTACCCATACGCAGGCACAAATTACGATTACTGGACGTTCTGCGGAGTTTGGGAAAGCTGTTAGCTTGTCTTCGGGAGGACAAGTGCAGTTTTTGGTCTTGGACTTGGCAGAAGTTGACAAGTTGCAAGATGCGATCGCAAACTCTAACTTAGTCATCCACTGTGCTGGCCCATTTCACTATCGAGATACTAACGTTCTCGAAACCTGTATTGCTCAAGGCGTTAATTATGTAGATGTCAGCGATCATCGTTCTTATACCAGCAAAGCTCTCAATTTTAGTGAACAAGCTGCTGCTGCTGGGGTGACAGCAATTATTAATACTGGTATTTTTCCTGGTATTTCTAACAGCATGGTTCGTCAAGGTGTTGAACAATTTGATAAACCAGAAAAGATCCATTTAAGTTATTTAGTTTCTGGTTCTGGCGGTGCTGGCATTACAGTCATGCGGACAACTTTTCTGGGGTTGCAGTATCCTTTTGAGACTTGGATAGATGGAAAATGGCAGATAATTAAGCCTTATAGTGAAAGAGAATTAGTTGACTTTCCACCGCCTTATGGACGCACCGGAGTTTACTGGTTTGATATGCCAGAAACCTTTACATTGCCCAAAGCCTTTCCATCAGTAAAAACTGTAATTACTAAGTTTGGCTCTGTTCCCGATTTTTACAATCACCTAACTTGGATTGCGGCACATATTTTTCCCAAGTGGTTAATGCAGCGTCGTTACATGATTGAATTTCTGTCTCATGTCAGCCATTCAATGACAGATGTCACTAATAATTTTAGTGGAATTGGTGTAGCAGTTCGTTCAGAAGTTACAGGGCAAAAAAATGGTGAAACCGCCATTTATTGTTCAACTGTAGTGCATGAAAATACAGCAGTGGCTTCTGGTTGTGGCACAGGTAGTATTGCCCAATTATTGCTAGAAGGTAAACTTAAGAAACCAGGTGTTTTTGCTGTAGAAGAAGCGCTACCAACAAATTTATTTGAAGAAGTAATGCAAAGCCGAGGAATTAAAATTAATCACAGTTGGTTATAGGATAATACGCTTCGGTTAAGCACACTGGGTGAGAATTTCATCTGATTTTACGAAATATTCAGATACAGATGTAGGTCGCTACTATAGTAATATAGACCAAAATTAATATACCTTGCGATAGAAGGAAAAACTGTACCTAAACATATAGGATGCCTGTGAGCCTGAAATATTGAATATATTTATACATAACCAAGGCTTATAACAAAACAAGAGGAGGGGTTTTTCGTGCAAAAAATTCTATTAACTTTAAAACAAGTATTACGTTCAAGCTTTTTGGTTATTGGTTTAATGGTTTTCATTAGCTTGTCAAGTTCGTTTATTTTCGTTCAGCAAGCTAGTTATGCAACTACTGTTGAAGAATTAAAGCTAGTACCACCAGAGTTTAAACCAAATTCTCAAGAAAAAATTAATCGTGCTAATGAATTTGACCCTGGTGTTGGCGTTGAAGAAGAAGAACGACAAGAAGCTTATGAGCAAGCAATAAAAGATTCAAAAAACCTTACTACTATAGAGAAAACTTACGAAAGGAATTTGAAGGCTGAACAACAACAAAATCCCCCAGAAACTTTTGGGGAAAAAGCGAAAGAAGTTATTGAAAAGGTGACGGGTAAATAGGAAATATAAACCTAACCCCCAACGGGAGCATCCCGTCAGGTGCAAAAACCTTGATAGCCCTCATCCCCTAACCCCGAATGCCATCAGATGAGATTCGGGGAACTAGAATTATGTCTCCCCTCTCCCATATTATGGGAGAGGGGCTGGGGGTGAGGGAAAAGATTTAAGCACTGGAATGCTCCCACCCCCAACCCCTTCCCTTATAGCGTTGGGGAGTAAGATTCAAAGTCTCTCTCCGGTTTTGAGTCACAGGTTTATAAAATTAAATTGCTTTTACTCAAATTCATCTATTGTGGCGGGAGGATTAGCGTTTCTCTGATTAGCAATATTGCGCTCATACCACTTCATTAATGGAGTTGAACTGATGCCATGTATAACTACAGAAACGACAATAGTAGTGTAAGTTATCCAAGCAATTTGTTCGGCAGCTTCACCTTTTAAGCCATTACCAAACGCATAGGCGAGATAATATAAAGAACCAACACCGCGAATACCAAACCATCCAATCAACCACCTAGTTCCTGGATGAAAGGTTCGGCGGTGTGATTCTACAGGATGTTTGCCTATTGTGCTAATCCAAACTCCTACAGGTCGGATTATGAAGAATAATAAAACTATCACTAATAAAGATTGCATAGCATACTTGAGCATTGGCTGCAATAATAATATTGATCCCAATAGTAAAATTGTTCCAACTTCCAGCAGTTTTTCAAGTTGCTCAACAAATTCCAACTGTGCTAGCGGTTTTTCCGGATTTCTGTAACTGCGTTGGACAACTAAACCAGCAATAAATACTGCCAAAAATCCATAGCCATTCACCATTTCTGTTAAGGAATAAGTTATTAAAATTGTGCTGATAGCAATAAAGTCTTCCATTAACTCATCAGCACGACGGCGTTTTTGAATTATTTTTTCAATCCAAACTATAAATTTTGCAACAACAAATCCCATAACAATGGCAGCTGCGATCGCCCAAATTAAATCAACAGCAATCCACTGTTTAAACCAGTTCTCCCAGTTATCATCTTTTAATGCATGAAGACCAAAATAAACGAAGGGAAAAGCTAAAGCATCATTTAACCCACCTTCAGAAGTTAAACCAAATCTCAACTCATCTTGGTCGTTTATATCGGTCAGTTGTACTTCTGATGCTAATACTGGATCGGTAGGTGCAAGAATTGCTCCTAATAAAATCGCTTCTGCCCAATTCATCCCTAAAAATAATTTAGCCACAACAGCCAGAGCAAAAATTGAAATTGGCATCAGAAATCCAATTAATCGCACTGTAATATCCCAAGCCCCCAACCTTAGAGGACGAACAATTCTTAAGCCGCAGCTAAACACAGAAATAATTACTACAAGTTCTGTTATTCTTTCCAGCAGTTCGGCATTAAAAACTTCATCTCGACGTAATTGAATCAGCCCAAAGGCGTAAGGCCCTAGCAAAATACCAACTACTAGATAGATAAGGGCAAAAGAAAGAGGTAAACGAGCAATCCAACCTGACCCTAATGTAACCATCAGTAGAAGTGAACCAATCACAAATAGGTCAATAATATAGATATCTACCATATAGCGATTTATATAAAAATTAGGTGTTACTTTGTAAGCTTAGTTGTAATAGCTTGGTATTAGAAATTACCTATGGGCAGATTTTCTGGAATTGGGGATTGAGGATTTACACCCGCTACCAAATTTGAGAATTATAAAGCCAGTTTAGGCTTTATTTGGGCTTAATTTTTGTTTAAGTCCCGATAGTCATTAAAAAACTACTGGCGAAGCTTTGACAGTGGGGGATTGCAGTTGTGGAGTAGGTTGAGTAGAATAACCAGCGCTATTGCTCAACATAGCAGTGCTTATGGGGCGATCGCTTAGGGACTTCCAAATAAAAAAATATACAACTATTTATTGTGGGGTGGGCGTCTCGCCCGCCCATAGTCAAAGGCGGGCAAGTTGCCCACCCCACAAGATTGGATAATTTATTTCCTGGAAGTCCCTTATTTGAAGGAAGCACTACGAACGAGTAAGGTGCGCCAACTCTTACCGCATCAGATTTTGTGTTACAAGCGTAGTTGGGACAAAACATGGAGTTCCAGGCTTGAAACTCCAAACTTTGATATTAAATATTTAGCGATCGCTCAACAAGGTTGTCGTAGGCATCGTTACTGAATTCGTTACTTTCTCATTCAGATATCGCCCTATTTAGTACAAATATACTATAATATAGATAGCGTCCACAAAGCCTAGCCAAATATATAACGGCTCTGTGAAAACCTTCTGGAAGATGGATTCAAGGGTTAGTTCGATGATGAAGCATTATATTCTCAACCTCAATCCGACTGCCAAGCATGAATGGGATCGGTGTATTTTACGTGACCCATTGACTGCCAAACGCCCAGACATTGCCAAATTAATTGCTGAAGCGGTTGCTGCTGATACAGGCAGTTATTTAGTGAGCGTGAATATCGAAGTTCAAGTTTTGCAGCAAGCCGCAGTCCCTCAAGCCGAACAACTTTCGCTTTCATTTCCAGAAGTGAGTGTGCCGTCACAACCACAACTGCGGGAAGCGGCTTGAGCTAAAGTACACAGTTTAGGGACTTCCAGGAAATAAATTATCCAATCTTGTGGGGTGGGCATCTTGCCCACCTTTGACTATAGGCTCTCGTGTCGCCCACCCTACAATAAATAGTTGTATATTTTTTTATTTGGAAGTCCCTTAGCAGAAAATAAAGCTGATTATACAACTGCTAAGGAGGCTAAGTTACCCTTGTAGCCACTAATCTCAATCACGGCATCCGTGAGGGCAGAGAATCCATTAGTGTTATCGTTGAGTGCCAGAAAAGTCTGCTGATGATTGCCTGTACCAAGGGTAAAAGTTGCCGCACCTTTAGCTACAAAAGCAGTTGCAGTCAATATCTGTTGTACATCTGAAAGATTTAGACTTGCAACTTTGCCAAGTTGAACTAAATTAGCCGCGCTAACTGCATACAGCCCATCAATTTTATCTTGACAAATGTTCAAGTCAGTTATTTTATCAAAGCTAGACAGCAGGGAATCACTCAGACTGTTGAACACAAATTGATCAGCGCCACAACCGCCTGTGAGGGTATCACGCCCAGCGCCACCATTGAGGATGTCATTACCATTACCACCAACTAGCTTGTCATTTCCGGCTAATCCAAAGAGTTGATCGTTGCCGTTATTGCCGGAAATTTGATCGTTACCAGCCCCACCACTGAGTTTATCTGCACCATTACCACCGTTTAAGGTTTGGTTTGGCACATTTCCCTCTGTGGTGGTTTTGCTGGTTAATTGACCATTGGTATCATACAGATAAGTGGCAACTGCATCAGTAATGCCATCACTGTTGTTGTCAATATCTGCGGAAATTAGTTTGCCATTGCGATCGTAGTTGAAAGTCGTAATCTCGTCAGGGATGCCATCATTATTTTTGTCAGCTACCTGTGCAGCGAGTTTGCCGTTAGCGTCGTAACTGTAAGCGGTAACTTCATCAAAGATGCCATCATTATTTTTGTCAATTTTTTGTGATTTCAGGTTGCCGCTCAAATCGTAGCTGTAGATGCCAACAGCATCAATTACACCATCATTGTTGAAGTCATAGCTAGCGGATGCGCGTCCATAAGTAGAGGTTGTGACAGAATCAACTTTGCCGTCGCCGTTGTTGTCACGGCTATCGGATGTCCGGTTGCCCTTGGCATCATAAGTAGAGGTTGTGACAGAATCAACTTTGCCGTCGCCGTTGTTGTCACGGCTATCGGATGTCCGGTTGCCCTTGGCATCATAAGTATAGGTTTCGACATAATCAACTTTGCCGTCGCCGTTGTCGTCACGGCTATCGGATGTCCGGTTGCCCTTGGCATCATAAGTAAAGGTTTCGACAGAATCAACTTTGCCGTCGCCGTTGCTGTCAAGGCTATTGGATGTCTGGTTGCCCTTGGCATCATAAGTAGAGGTTTGGACATAATCAACTTTGCCGTCGCCGTTGCTGTCAACGCTATCGGATGTCCGGTTGCCCTTGGCATCATAAGTATAGGTTTCGACATGATCAACTTTGCCGTCGCCGTTGTCGTCAGAGCTATTGGATGTCAGGTTGCCCTTGGCATCATAAGTAGAGGTGGTGGCATAATAAAGTATGCCGTCGCCGTTGCCAAAGCTACTCAATGTCCGGTTGCCCTTGGCATCATAAGTATTGGTTTGGACAAAATCAACTTTGCCGTCCCCCTTCAAGTCAACGCTATCAGATGTCACCTTGCCCTTGGCATCATAAGTATAGGTTTCGATATTAAGTACTTTGCCGTCGCCGTTGGCAGAGGTAGTAGATGTCAGGTTGCCCTTGGCATCATAAGTATAGGTTTCGACATCATCAACTTTGCCGTCGCCGTTGTAGTCAGAGCTATAAGATGTCAGGTTGCCCTTGGCATCATAAGTATAGGTGTGGACAAAATCAAATTTGCCGTCGTCGTTGAAGTCAACGCTATCGGATGTCACCTTGCCCTTGGCATCATAAGTAAAGGTTTCGACAGTATCAACTTTGCCGTCGCCATCGTTGTCACGGCTATTGGATGTCACGTTGCCCTTGGCATCATAAATAGAGGTTTCGACAGTATCAACTTTGCCGTCGCCGTTGTCGTCACGGCTATCGGATGTCCGGTTGCCCTTGGCATCATAAGTATAGGTTTCGACAAAATCAACTTTGCCGTCGCCGTTGTCGTCACGGCTATTGAATGTCAGATCATAGCGGTAGGTAATAACTGAGTCTATTATCCCATCACTGTTGTTGTCTGTCCTCTCAGATATCACTTTGCCATCGGCATCGTAAGTGTAAGTTGTGGTTGAGGTCATAAAATTAGTGTTCCTTATCTGTTTGATTCCACTTGTGTACTGCTATGTGTTTTCATCACACATCGCTATGTTCTGCAAAATCTTTTTATCTACTAAGTCTGATTAGTTAAATGTATTTTTGCTGCATCAGTCACAAAAATGATATGATATAAAATTTTTTAAGTCAATCTTGTTAATGACATTATTTATATGACATACATTATTGCTAACTTAACCAACTTGGTATATTCATTCCCAGGGAAACGCAAAGTTTTTAAATTCCATTCGCTGGAAACTTATCCCCCACGGGTGGAGAGGCTTTGAAACCTAGTAGAGGCAAACAATTACAGCTAGCTGTGCGCCCCTACGAATTGTCTGTACTCCACGCAATTTAAAACTGCTATATGTCTATTTAAGCGGACGTGATATGAGACAGCAGTTGAGCAATTTGCTGATTAATAATTGCGATATCAAAACGCCCACTAGCAGTAGTCCGGGCATTATTGGCTATAGTTGCAGTTATTTCTGTCTCCTGAAGACAGGTGATTATTACTTGTGCAAGTTCCTGGGGTTCTCCTGGTGTCACTAGAAAACCATTAAGTCCATGTTCTACTAATTCCATTACACCGCCAGCTTTTGCTGCAACTACACGTTTTCCACATAGCATCGCCTCTACAATCACTCTACCAAAGGGTTCTGGGGAAGTAGAGGTATGTGCTACCAAGTCACAAGCTGCCATTAACTGAGGAATATCAGAACGAAATCCTAAAAATTTGACGCGGTTTTCTAATCCCAGTTGGGTAAGTTGTTGGTGTAACTGTTGGACGTAATCTTGTTCGCCAAAGAGTGCATCACCTACTAAAATTGCTATCACCTCTGGCGGACATTTGGCTAGGGCATCAATTAAAATATGCTGCCCTTTCCAAGGTGCTAGACGGCTAAAGTGTCCGACTACAAATTTTCCTTGCAATCCTAGCTGTTGTTGTAATTTATTAATGTCAGAATCATCAGTTTGATAAATTTTTGAATCAAAGCCGTTATAGACAACTTCGATAATATCTGGGCGTCCTCCCGCTTGTATAAAGGCTGTTTTACTAGCTTGGGAATTAGCAATTACTAATGATGCAAAACGATTAGCTAAGTTAACTGCAATACGAAGATTAGTTTGGCTAAAATGTTCTGTCGAAAGAATATCATGTAAATGATAAACCAGAGGGCGACGACTGAATAAACTTGCTAATGCTCCGACAACTAATGCTTTTTGGGTATTAGCATAAATTAAATCGTATTCACGCGCTATTTTAACTACCTTAGTAATTAAAGGTGCAAGTTGTCCGAGACTCTTTAATCCTTGTACCAAAGTGCTTTCTTTGCGAACTTCGATTGCTTGAGTTGCGAGAACTTCTACTGGAATATGATTTTGCTGCAATAAATCTTTAAATGACCCATCTGCAAATAAACCTACCAAAGCGCGATGCCTACGGCAGGCATTGCCAACGGAGTATGGTTTAGCAATATCTATTAAACACAATTCTGCGCCGCCTGGTTTACCACTTTGGTCTAGAAAAAAAATTCTCATTAAACCTCTATTTTAGCTAATTTGACTCACGTAGCACACCTAATATCGGGAGCATCGCAATGAGTGCTTAAATCTTTTCCCTCACCCCCAGCCCCTCTCCCAAAGATGGGAGAGGGGAGACATAATTGTAGTTCCCCTTCTCCCAAAGATGGGAGAAGGGGTTAGGGGATGAGGGCTATCAAGGTTTTTGCACATTTGGGATGCACCCCTAACATCTATTACAATCACTTGTTTAAGCTAATAAAATCTTCCGTACTTGCTGGGCAATTTGATTCCAATCGTAGTTTGTGATAGCGTAATTGCGACAAGCTGATCGTGAAGGTATGGGGATATTTCCCAAAAGCACTTGCTCTAATTTTTCAGCAATGGCTGAGGCTTCTATTGAAGTAGTAATTAAATCGGGTGAAAATCCTGATAAAATTTCTGGCATTCCCCCAACTGGAGTACATAAAACAGGAGTACCACAAGCTAAAGACTCAATTATTACTAATCCGAATCCTTCAAAAGATTGACTAGGCATTACAGTCAATTCAGCAGCTTGATAAGCTATAGGTAATTGCTCATCAGGTAGAAAACCTAAAAACTTAACGTTGTCGGCTAGCCCTAATTCTGTAGCTTGTTGTTGTAGTGCAGCTTGGATGTGACCACGACCTGCGATCGCAAGCCAAACATCTGGTATTCTGGGCTTAATTATAGCCAGTGCTTGCAATAATTTGTCAACTCCGGTTCGATGTACTAAGCGGCGTGATGTAAATAGGATAGGGCGATTACTAGGCCAGCCTAGCTTTGCACAAGCCTCTTGGGGTGATAAATTTGGCTGAAACCAGTTAATATCAACTCCACCAGGAATAATATTAATTTTGCTCCACGGTACTTGATATTTATCATGTAGAATTTTACCAAATGCTTTGCTCAAAACAATGAAGCGATCGCACCGATTATAAGTGTTTTGTTCTATTAGCCAGTGCTTGATTAAAAGGCTAAGGTTTTTATTAACCACTTCTTGCTGACTCTCAGAAGCCCAAGGCCCATGAAAGTTAAAAGTAACTGGTACTCCTTTTGGTAAAATATCTAAAATAGGAAAGCTATATAATGCAAAGTGCAAATTAATAGCATCAGGTTTACTTGTTCTTGTTTTCTGAAAATTACTACGAATTGACCATAATCTTTGCCAAATAGCACTATCAGGACTCGCCAAATTAGTCAGCTTAATCGGCGAATTTATTTCCGCATCTGGTAAACCGACTCCGCATAATTCAACCTGGTCTTTATTTGCAGCTAATTTATGAGTTAATTCATAAATATACCTTTCTAATCCTCCAGGACTTTTGGGGAACCAGCCCAATCCAAGGGTAAGAATAGATGCAGATGATGCAAAAGTTTCTGGTTTCTTTTCCACTGATATATCTCCTATAAATATATTAAAACAGGTGTACATCTGTCATTGGTGTCAACTTAACGTAAAAGCTATGTCCCACAAGGAACTGAAGTTCCTTGGCTTTTAGCTAAAGTCATCTCAAGATGACTAAATATACCCAAAGATTTTTAGTCTACTTCAGTAGACTTTAGCTATTAGCCTTGAACTTTAGTTCCAGGCGGATGAGGGAGCCAACAGTTAAGCTATTTCTAAGCTTTTGTTGACACGAATGCACATCTGTAAGCCTTTACATTTGTATCCAAAACTGAATCACTAGACCGAATACACATTACCAATAAGAGTTTTTGTATAGAACACCAATTTATAAACTATTTATATATCAACGTCAACAAGGAATTAAAACTGTGTTTTTATTAACTACATAACACCGAGTTTGACATATCTGATACTTGCAAATTAACGAAGGTGAATCCTAGATAGGGAAAGACAAAAACCGCTAATCAATTAATAATTATGGAACTATTATGTATGAATATTTACCACTTTTTATTAATTTAAAGTAAAAAATAATACCTCAAATCAGATTTTTAATATATTAGCTGAATAACCATAAGAATAAGGTAAATATTGTAAAGATTATGTAAAGTTTTTGGTTATTTATAATAATTATATTTTTTGCGGATTACCGAAAAAATGATTGTAAACCTTATCTAAGTTGAGAACCGTAGTTTTCACCCTCTCCCTAAATCCCTCTCCCAAATCTGGGAGAGGGAGTTTGAAATTCTGGCTCCCCGAATCCCTCTCTCTGGGATTCGGGGTTGGGGGATGAGGGCAAATCCTTTTCATCATGGAAGAACTATAGGTTTCAAGATAGACGTGGTTTATATAACTAATTAAAAGCTTAAAAAATATATGAAAAATAAATTACTGGCGCAGTTAATAAAACTCCGTCACCAACTCAACCAGTACCTCAAAAAAATATTTAAGATTAGATATATACAAAAAAGTAAAACTTTCAACTTTTTACTCAGTCTGACTGTTGGACTAATTGTTACTACTCTTGGAATTACAACAGACTGGGCGACAACTGGAACACGCACGCTTATCTACAAAACATCGTCGATAAGTAATACTGTTGGCAGTGAAATGCCAATACAAAACAATACTGAAACACCCATACTTACAAAAGAAATCTCGATAAATAATACTATTGGCAGCGAAAATCTGCTAGTACAAAACAATACGGAAACATCCACGCCTACCTATAAAACATCGTGGATAGGTAACACGATTGGCAGTGGAAATCTGCGTATACAAAACAATATTGAGGCAATGTATGTTTCCCCTGATGGCACAGTTTATACTAACAGCCATTGGGATGAGGCAGGAATGGAAGCAGCCATTTATAAGGATGGTAAGGTTATTGGTGCTATTGGGGATACTCACGGTTGGAGTCGTGGTGGTGGCATAGCTGTAACAGCAAATAGTAAATATATTTACATTGCCATGACTCAGGGATCGAAGGGTAAAACCAATGAAGATTACCCAGCAGAAGGAACAACTTGGCACTGCGTTAGACGTTATGATTTGTCAGGAAAACCTGCGGCGTTTCCTAATGGGCGTGGCTGGGATAAAAGTATGTTAATTACCAGTACCAAACATGAAGTCACTGGATTAGCAACTATGGGAAGCGAGTTATATGTGAGCGATTTTGCTACTAACCGGATTCGTGTTTATGATACTGATACGATGAAGGAAATCCGCAGCTTTACTGTTGCTAATCCAGGAGCAATAACTATTGATCCACAAAAAAAGCTGTGGATTATTCAAAGCAAAAATGGTAGTAAGCCTGCCAAGATTTTACATTATTCCCAAAGTGGAAAGCAATTACCCCAACAGATTGGAGATATCGTTGAACCAACTGCGATCGCAATTGATTATCAAGGTAAGCTGTTGGTGGCAGAAAATGGGCCGCGTCAGCAAATGTTGATTTATGACATCAAAGATCAGCCAGTGCAGGTGAGTAGTTTCGGTGCTAAAGGCGGAATCTATGCAGAAGTTCCTGGTGAAGTTCGAGATTTGAAACTTTATGGACTTACCGGAGTCGGTACAGATGCTTCAGGCAATATCTATATAAATAGTAATGGTTTCAACAAATCAGGAACAGATTTGCGGAAATTTTCGCCATCGGGAAAACTAATATGGCGATCGCTGGGATTGATATTTGTCGATAATGCAGATGCCGATCCTAAAACTGATGGTGTAGATTTATTCACCAAACAAGAACACTATCTGATGGATTACAGTAAGCCTGCTGGTAAGCAATGGACTTACAAAGCCTACACTTTAAATCCCTTCAAATATCCTCAAGATCCCCGTCTGCATACATCCCCAGATGGAACCTTTGTTCGCCGCATCCAAGGAAAGCCGTTTTTGTTCCTTACAGATATGTATAACAGCTTTCTGCAAATATATCGTTTTAATCCAGACACAGATGGTAAAATAGCTATCCCAGCCGGAATGTTTATTGGTAGCAATGGCGCAGATAAACCATTTCTCAACGGAAATTGGCCACCGAATCAACCAAAACAAGGCGAATGGATCTGGCGCGATCGCAACGGAAATGGGAAATTTGAAAAGAACGAATATAATACCAGCAAAGATTATCCGTATATCGGCGGCTGGTGGGTAGACAGCAAAGGAGATGTTTGGAAAGCTTTGCGAACAGAAGATGGCATTCGACGCTATCCTTTACAGGGAATAGATGCTAAAGGCAACCCCATCTACAGCTATAGTTCGATGGAAAAGCAAACTACTCCCAAAATATTTAAAGATTTGCGGCGGATTGAATATTTCCCCCAAACAGATACTATGTATTTGTCAGGGTTTACAGTAGATCACCCCGCATTCGGTGACGATACTGGAGTTGCTGGATCTGAAATTGCCCGTTTTGACAACTGGAGTAAAGGAAATCGGACTCCCCGTTGGCGGATTGTGATTCCCTACGACAGCACCGGTAAACGCGAAGTGTCTACGGCGGCTATCAGTGTGGCGGAAGACTATGTATTTGCCGTGACAGTTAAAACCGCAGAGGTATATGTCTATAATGCCAAAACGGGAGCGCAAGTACAACAGTTAAAACCAGGCCCAGAAGTTGGCGGCGAAAGTGGCTGGATTGATATACCCTACGGTATCCGCGCTTTTCGTCGTTCAAATGGTGAGCATCTGGTATTTGTGGAAGAAAATTGGAAAGGAAAAGTAATTATATATCGCCTGGGGGGATGAGCTTGTCCTAAGGGACTTCTAAAAAATGTTCCAAAACTGACCCAAAAACTCTCTCTGTGGCTTTGTGGTAGCCTACGGCAAGCCGAAGCGTCTACGTTTATTGGAATAATTTATTTCTTGTCAGTCCCTAAGTTGACAAAAGTATAGTCAACATAGTACATTTATTTACAAAAATATTAAGAAAAAACATAGGTTTAAATAAGTAAATAACTAAAAAGCGCAAACCAAGCTAAGTTATTGATAACTTAAAACTATATATTTCTCTTAATAAAACAATGAATCACGGTTGGCTTGATCGTGAAAGCTTACTGAGGGATAACCGCTCCCATGCTCCCGATGAAGTAAGAAGTAAAGTCTAGACTTGTCTAGGTTTTATATAGCAGAAACTGGTGTTATTTTTCGCCAGCGTTTCACTGCTTTTTGCAATTTTTTTGACAACCAGCGATCAAATTGCGGATAAACTGGCGATCGCGGCACCAATTCCCACCCCGCAGGTTGTAAAATTTCTCTCAATGCCTGTTCTTGAACATGGGGATAATCAGGATTAACTTCGTCTTTTGGGCCAATTCCACCTAAATCTCGCGCACCAGCTTCGATACAAGCGAGTAACCAGCAGCTATCTTTAACTAAATTGGGCGGAATTTGAATAGTAATATCTGGCGGTAAAATCTCACGCGCTTTAGCAATTACTTCTGGTAATTCATCAGGATCAAACGGAGGTGCATCAAAAGTTTGCTGATATCCAGGACTATGAGGTTGTAAAATGACTTCTTGAATGTGATGATAACGTTGGTGCAAGTTAGATATAGCTTCCAAGGTTTCCCACCAATCATCAGAGGTTTCCCCAATTCCCAACAGTAACCCAGTTGTAAAGGGAATCTGCAACTCTCCCGCCCATTGTAATTGTTGCAGCCGGACTTCTGGTAATTTACTTGGTGCGTGCCGATGTACAGTATTTAACAATGTTGGTGTTAATTGTTCCAACATCAGTCCCATTGAAACATTCACACGTTTCAGATTTTGCATTTCCTCAAAACTCAGTGGACCTGCATTGGTGTGTGGTAAAAACCCCATTGAAAGTGCTAACTCGCACAAATCATAAATCCGTCCAAACCACGCCTGACGCTTTGGCGAATGGGGATGTACTTCACCACTGAGGATGAGGATTTCGCAGACTTTTTCACTTTCAAGTAGTTTTAAAATACTTTCTGCATCTGAAATACTCATCCAGGGACTTTTACCCGGTTCGCTGCGAAAGTTGCAGTAACTACAGCGATTAAAGCACTCATAAGTAGGAACAATTGTATAAGCAGGGCTGTAGGTGACAAGCCGAGAATTATTAATTGGCATAAGTTAAGATAATCTAAAATAATGTCTTGCTCAAACTATATAGATTACCGTGTGACTCTTGTTGCCATGATATTAAATAAACAAGAACTATTTTGGTTTGTAAATTTCTGGTAACTCCCACCAACAAACATTGGGATATTCGTGATGTTCTTCGTGGTAGCCAAAATGATAGCATGTGATAAATGACCACCAAATTGGACGGCTAATCGTTTGAGAACGATGAGGCTGAATATAACCTCCAATCGGTTCACTATGGGGTAAAAAAGTCCCGAAATAAAATAATTGTAATGAACTTAAAAGCGAGGGTAGCACCCAAAAGTAAGTTAGATTATCAGGTGGTATATGGAGTATGTATTTAGCAAAGTTATAAATAATAGTCAACGCAATGATTTGTCCCCAACTCCAGTAAGCCTTCATAAAATGAAAATACCAAGCAAAGAAATTTTTGTGTTTCCCATTATGGAAATCTGGGTCTATTTGACTTGCTGGATTGTGGTGATGCACCCAATGTTTTTGCAATAATTTTTTATAAGGTAAAAGACCATAAAGAGATAGGGTTAATCTCCCAATAAAATGATTAATCTTGGGATTCTGGGGAAATACTACCCCATGCATGGCATCATGAGATGTAATAAATAATCCCGTATACAAAAATGTCTGCCATAGTATTACAGGCAATAACATCCAAAATTTTAGCTTGGAGATGTCAACGGAAAGTAATAAACTCAGGCTAATGACCCATGTGCTAACAATGATAATAGCAATGAAAAGCCCCTTAAACTCAGATTTACTTCTCACTACTTGAGTCAGTTTTATTGGATGACTGGGTGGTTGTTCTAACTCGATCACGCTTCTACTCCGCCTAGCATTCAGGTGAAAATTCCAACAATATAGTCATGACAAAAACAATTAACCGGGAAAATCTCTTAGTGGTCAATGTTTTCCACTAGACAATGCCAATGCTCAAAATATATATGTATAAATATTAAGATACTTTAACTAGTATTACACAAGCAACTGCTATTATAAAAACTGTTTTCCTTTGGAAGGTTGGGCAATATAAGTAAATACACTAAAATGATTAGTATATAGTATAATTATTTATGTTATATTTTATACTTTAAATATATTCTCAGACTGCAACAAAAACGGTTAATAATTAGGGGGGAGTTTAGGAAGTGAGGTGAAGTACGTCCTACACTACGGTATAATATTGATATCCTAAACTCAGTAAGCTAGAAAACCAGTCCCTTGGCTGCGATCGCTCCAAAGTTCAGACTTACCACTATTGTGGTTTTTGCCATTGTATGCAATTTGAGTTTTATCACTAAGATAAAGTGCCATTGTTAAATTTCCTTAAGCAGCTAATTACTTTGTTCATATTACTTAACTTATCCATTTGGCGCTATCTGTCTCTAGTTTCAAAGTAGAAGCAACTCTAAAGAATGAGATTTTAAGGAGTTTAGGGAATATTTATCTAACAAAAGTTCAATATAGCTTTTCTTAGCCTAGAAAGCAGAGGTATTTTTACCAAATAACTCCTAATCAGAACTTGTAATTTCACTAAAAAACTATTTTGGATATGATAAAAAATCTAACGAAAGTTAGAAGGTTTCTAAAGTGTTATTAAGTAGACGAATAAATAGTAAATAAATTTTTCAAACTTACAGCAGAATTCAAGTATTTGAACCACACATCAAAAGTAGGGGCACGGCATCCACGATCTTCTGGTATATACAATAATCTTACTGATGCCGTCTCCCTACAGTGTGGTCTATTTACCTGAAAATAGCTGTAATTTTTGGCGTTGCAGCAAATTTTGCTATTGTGACTCACATTCTCGTTTCGTTACATAGTGGCGATAGCGAAACATAGCTTCTAGTTGCACTTGCACTAACCAACCACTGACAAATTCAACCGTACCTCCACCAGGCATAGAGAAGGAAATAGCATCAGTCAGCCTAGTTTTGCCAGCTTCCGGTTCAAATTCATGTCGATGTACCCAAGATTCAAAGGGGCCAGATATCTGTTCGTCGGTAAACAGGCGATATTTTTCATATTCACTATGACGCGCTAACCAAGTTAAGGGTAATAGGCCAATATACAGGCGAAATTCTGTAATAGCGCCCACGTTCAGTCCCCCTTCACGACGAACGATTTGGACTGGCTGCCAAGGTGGGTTCAGCAGTTGCAAAATATCTGCCCTTTCGTGAAATTTCCAAACTACTTCTGGTGGGGCATTAATTACTGAGGAATGTTTAAAGTGCAGCATGGAAAGAAAAACCTAAAATTCAACTTTCTGATTCTGTATCAATCTCGATATCTAAGGTATCTTCATCAACCCGAACATACAAAATATTTGGGTTACAGCAAACTTGACAATCTTCAACATAAGATTGCTGTCCTCCAGCACTCAAATCAATAAAAGTTAAGTTCGGTTCGCCGCAATAGGCGCAGTAATACTCGGCTGTGTTTTGCATCAAGTTTTCAGCTATGAATTCAATGGCTGTAGTTCTTTGGGGGATGGGTTGATATAACTTTTAGCATCAGCCAAATGCTTTAGTAGTGTAGACTGTGGCAGAGGCCCTTGCAAGTGGCTCCAGGGTAATACTTGTTCTGTTGACCATTCGGCGTGGACGTAGAAATCTAAATCGGGGATTTGTCCTTTGAGTTGTTTGAAAGCACGTTTGTAGCTACCCAAGGAGTCGCCAAAGTCACGAGTAAGTTGCAGGAGTTGGGACACTCTGCGATCGCCTCTGGATAACAAAGCCTGTATAATTGACCAATTATAGCTTTCTGGGCGAAATTCTATCCCTTGTGGTTTTAGCTGTTTTTGCAAAAACTGCAACCGCTTTTCGGCTTGGCGATTCACCCCAAACCATTGAAATGGTGTGTGTGCTTTGGGTACAAAGGTGCTGCATCCGTATGTTAACCGCAATCCCGGCGCAGCTTTTTTGATATTACGCATCATCACTATGGTTTGTTCTAAATCTTCTGCTTCTTCACCGGGAATTCCTGCCATTCCGTAAAGTTTCAAGCTTTTTAATCCGCCAGCTTTGGCATTTATCGCTGCTTGGATAATTTCGTCGTTATGCAGTTTTTTGTTGACAATTTGCCGGATTTTCTCAGAACCACTCTCTACTGCAATGGTAAGCGATCGCGTGTCTCGTTTCGTCAAAGTTGCTGCTAACTGCACCGTTACAGTATTAGTTCGCACTGAAGCAATACTGAGACGGACATCATCGTACTTCGGTTGACTAATATAATCCAGCAACGCTTCAAATTCTGGATGCTGAGTTACAGAAGCCCCCAATAATCCTAGCCGATTTGTGACTTCTAAACCTTTTGCGATCGCTGGAATTAACGAATCTTCAAGGCTGGCTGTTCTAAAAGGCAGTGTGAGATAACTCGCCAAACAAAAACGGCACATTTCGGGACAACTTCTCACCACTTCCACCATGTAAATATTTTCCCATGCGGCTTTTTCGGTGACTACAGTCGAAGCTGATAGCGTATTTCCTCTGTAGGTTTGCTTTTGTACCACTGCGGGAATTTCGGGAGAAATTGGTTTAATAGACTTTATTTCACCATCTATGTTGTGATATTCCACCTCATACAAACTGGGTACATAAATTCCTGGGATTTGTGCAAGTCTTTTTAGTTGAGTTTGTCTTGAGGCATTTCTGACTTCTTTGTACGCCTCAATGAAATTTCCCAGGAGGTTTTCGCCATCCCCCAGTAAAATTACATCAAAAAAAGCTGCAAAAGGTTCGGGATTGGCTGTCAGAACCGGCCCACCACCAAAAATTATCCCATGAGTTTCATCACGAGAAGTTGCCAAAATAGGGATTTCTAAAGATTCCAGCAGATTTAAAATATTCACATAATCCAGTTCCCAGGAAATCGAAAATCCCACAATTTCCGGCGTTCTGGGGAGTTGTTCGTGAGTATCTGTAAACAGGCGACTCACCTGCACATCATCACGCATTGCCAAAGTTGCCCAAACTACCTGATAGCCGAGGCTAGTGATACCTACGCTGTACTCATTGGGAAAGGCGAAAATTATCGGGATAGCGTTGGTTTGTGGGTTAGCGGGGGTGAAAAGGAGGCGTTCAGAGGTAAATACAGATGATGTCACAGGTGTTTTTAGGGGTGTTTGAATAATCGAGTCTCATAGAATTCGCGCCTACACAGGCAAAAACCACTTTTCCTTCTCTTTTCTACGAGAGGGTACGCGAACCTGGGTTTGATTTTAGTTTGCGTCAGGCTGACGATAGTTTGTCTAGCCGCGATTTATAGTCGCCAGGGCTTCTTTATCTATATTTAATTTTAAGCCATAGAATTATCAAGTTAAATAACAATGTCACACTATTAGCAAGAATAATTGGCAAGGCTTGGAGATAAATTCCGTAGATTAACCACAAAAAAACACCAATTATGAATGTAACCAACGTCACCATAGAAACATCTTTTGCTGATTTTGTTTGCCAGGTTTTAAACATCTGTGGCAAAAAAGATACTGTGGTTATTGTGGCAGCCGCTAATCCTAAAATTGTCAAAAAATCCATTGCGATGCAAACCTATAAAATAAAGTTTTCATTAGTTAAAAAACTTATAAATTGATTTTTATCCCACATTCCGCACTTCAAAATGTATTATCTATCTTTTCAATAAAAATTCCTAATAATGTTCAAATTATTAAGTATTAATATTGAATACCATTGGCGATTTATGTTGTTGATTTAACCATTTTTTTCCACCTATGGGAAATCTACGCATATTACACGATGAAGTGCGGAAAGTCGGTTTTATAATACTGTATTTATGTCTTCGATTTTATATTGTAACGTGAGTTAGAAAGTGGAAAAAACAAAAAAGAAAAAGAGTTTAACTCTTTTCCCTAATCATTAAAGGATATGTGATTGACACTAACAAAACCTGTGAATTAATTCTTCACGGGATAACTGCAACAGTAAAGGCGTAAACTCTTCTGGTGTTAACCTTAATAAAGGTTCAATAATTGCTTGAAGCTGATTATCTATTTCACTAAAACGAACTTTGAGCAAGTTTTGCACTACCAAGCGTTCTCTCTGCTGAATTCCTCGTTGTTTAGCCTGTTTTTGCTCTTGTTGGTAAAGTGGTGCTAATCGCATACGTAATTCCCTATCTTCCTCTAATAATTTTAAGAGTTTTTGGCGAATTGGTCGTGAATAAATCTGGTCATGTTAGTAGTTTGGTGATGTAAACCAGTTTATTTACTATTATTTTGCGACTTCTTGAGATAAGACTTAGCCCAAGAGTAGCGTTGTGGATCTTTTTTCAGTAAATATTCTGCTGCTTCATGTCGTTTGTTCTCATCCTTCGTACTCCTGATTACTCGTTTTCTTTCAGCATCTATATCTTCAGTCTCAGCACCACGTTCAATAGCTTGTTCAAACCAATAATCACCTTCTTCATACTCATGTCTGTCATAACATATAGCACCTATTAAGGTGTAAGGTTGATGACTATCAGGCTGATATTCCATAGCTTTTTTTGCACAATTTTCTGCCTCAGCCAAGTTGTCTATATCTCTGAAGGCTGCACCTCTAGTAACTAAAATAGCTGATTTTAGATTACTGCCCTTAACTCTATTTAAGTCTAAGTTAGTAAGCTTTAATGCTTGATTGGGTTCATTTGCTTTGCGCCAATAACTACTAGCTGTGGGGATATGCCACTTGTGTCGAGTACGGTAAAATTCCTGTTCATAAAACTCTGCCTCTAACCTATAATATGCAAGAGCAATTGTTCCGCCACTAGATAATAGATCGTCTTCCATAAGCTGTAAAACTAACTTAGGATCTAGCCGTTCTTTTTTCTCTAGTTTTACCATAATTGCGTAAAATTGCTCTTGTAGCAGTGAAGGATATGCCACCAATTTATATTTTCTTTTGACTGCATCAAAGTGCTTTTGTTGGGCTAAAATAATGATATCTTCATATTTATTATTTTTCAGCCAGTCAATTTCTAAATCACTCAAAACTACTTCTGATACTATTTTTGACTTCAAGAATAACGCATATCTATCATTAGCAATTTTAATTGTTTCAGGTAGTTCAAGTTCTTTTAGAAGTTTAATATCCTGCTCATTTAAATAAGCTTGCAAATCAAGCTTTTTAAGGATAGTGTATAGATAGTTATCAGGTGATAAATCTTGATATTGGCTAACCTGATATTTTATCTGCAATGCAATAAATTCTCGTTTTCTTTCAAATTCATCAGCAATAGCAATTGTTTCGTTAAGTCCTTGCTGTTCTAACCAGTAAATTTCTGAATAAATTAATTTTTTGTTAGTATCAAGTTTTTGTAATATTTGATATAGTTGACTTGATAAGGATGTATCTGGGTGTTGGCTTGCTTGATACTTACTCTTTAGCTGGGTAACTTTAGCTCGTCTTGCAGACTCTTGTTTCTCAAAAGTTTCTATGGTTTCAAAAAGTTCATGATTTAGTAACCACTCATATTCCTCGTCACTTAAACTTGTTTCTGTCTCTAGCTTTTTTAGTATTTTATACAGTGGGCTATCAGGATATGAATCTTGAGACTTGGTAGCTTGATATTTATCCTTTAAATCAGCAAAGCGTTTTATATCTTGAACAATAGCAACTGTTTAAGTAAGATTATTATCTTGCAAGAATTTTACTTCTGAATCAGTCAAGCTATTTTCTGATTCAAGTTTCCAAAGTATTGGATACAAAACACTGCTTAATGATGATTCCCAATTTTTGGCAACTTTATACTTAGCTTTAAGATGAGAAAATTCAGCTTCTAGTCTTTTAGATTCTCCCATCCTAAATTGTTGTAGCCATATAATTTCAAAAGTTTCAAAAAGCTCATGTTCTTGCAACCAATTTAATTCTAATTCGCTGATTTCAATTTCTAAGTCAACTTTTCGTAGGATGAGATAAAGAAGACTAGAGGGTGATGAATCGGGATAATTATTTGCTTGGTATTTGGACTTGAAAGCAGCAAAGTGTTTTAAGCGATTTTGAGATTCTTTGTCCATATTGATAGTAGATGCGATCGCACTTAGCTAATGTGTTATCCGCTACTATAGCAGTCTCGGTAAAAAACGGCGAGTCAGTCACCCACCACCCACCGTTCTTGTTTACGGCGCTTGCTGCTGTTTAAGTCGCCTGAAAATTGTCCCATTGATATAATCTCACAGAAAATCAGGAATTAAAATCTTAGCAAGAGGCACAATAAGCTGGAACGATTATGAAAGCATATCGTTAAGAATCCCGTTGCCTTTAAGCTAGGGAATGTCGAAATCCAGGAAAATTACATGAATGCTGAAGAATTATTAAACCAAGGATTAAACCACAGTTTACAAGGGGATTATCAAGGTGCGATCGCAGATTTTAATCGCGCTATAGAAATCAATCCCAATTTTGCCACAGCCTATTATCACCGAGGTAATGTACGTTACTTTTTAGCTGATTACCAAGGAGCGATCGCCGATCATAACCAAGCATTACAAATCGATCCAAATCTCGCCCAATCATACCACAGCCGGGGTAATGCTTACTTTGCTTTAGAAAAATACGACAAAGCGATCGCTGATTATATCCAAACAATTGAAACTAGTACCCAGTTAGCTGATAATATCAATATTGATATTGCCAATGCTTATCATAATCGGGGTGTAGCTTGTTTTGAGGGCGGCAATCATCAAGAAGCGATCGCTAATTTTCAACAAGCTTTACAGTGGCATCCGAATTTTGCCGCAGCTTACAGCAATCGGGGTAATATTCACCATATCTTAGGAAATTTTTCCGAAGCGATCGCTGACCACAACCGAGCATTACAATTAGATCCAAACTTGGCGGAGGCTTATCATAATCGAGGTAATGCCTACTACTCTTTAGCAGAGTATCAAAGTGCGATCGCTAATTTCAACCGCGCATTAGAAATAAATCCCAGGTTTGCCGGAGCATATTACAATCGGGGTTTGGTTCTTGCTCATCTCAAAGAATATCACCGAGCAATTGAAGATTTTAACCAAGCATTAAAGTTAAATCCTGATGATGTACAAGCCTATTGTGAACGAGGTCTTATTCGTAGTACTCTTGGGGATTATCAGGGTGCGATCGCAGATTACAATCGAGCGTTACAAGAAAATCCGACTCTAGCTTTAGTATACGGCTTTCGGGCAAATGCTCGTCGCCGACTGGGAGATTATCAATGTGCAATTCAAGATAGTAATCGTTTATTACAACTCAATCCTAGTTTAGCAGAAGGATATTGCGATCGCGCGGCGGCTCGTCGTTCTTTAGGAGATCATAAAGGAGCAATTAAAGATTACGATCGGGCATTACAAATTAATGATAACTTAGCCGCAGCTTATTATGGTCGGGGGATTGCCCGTGAAGCCCTGCAAGATTTACAAGGAGCAATTGATGATAACACCCAAGCAATAGAGCTTGTTCCAGAATTTTCGCAAGCGTACTGCAATCGAGGAAATGCTCGTCGTCTTTTGGGGGATGAAAAGGGAGCGCTCGCAGATTATAATCAAGCATTAGAAATTAATCCTGATTTAATTGAAGCATATTACAACCGAGGTTCAACCCACTATGCTTTAGAAGAATACGAAAATGCGATCGCAGATTATACCCAAGCATTACAAATAAATCCCCAATCTGCTGCATTTTACAGCGATCGCGCTAATGCCCGCTATGCCCTAGAAGATTATCAAGGGGCAATAGAAGATTATAGTCGGGCGATCGCAATCGACCCTACCTTTGCCGAAGACTGGTACAATCGGGGTCGTAGCCGTTCTTTATTGGGAAACTTACAGGAAGCGCTTACAGACTTAAACCAAGCCTTGCTGCGTCAGCCTAATTGGGCTTCAGCTTACATCCTTCGGGCAGATGTCTACCGCAATCTGGGTGATTCTCAACGAGCAATTGCGGATTTCCAGAAATCCGCAGACTTGTATTATCAAGAAGGAAATATCCAGTATTATCAACAAATTATAGAGCTAATTGAACAGCTTCGATAAAAGAACCTCACCCCCAACTGTTTCTTGCAAGCGGGGATATGGTGTACACACAAGTCTGAAATAACTGATTAACCAAGGTTTTACCCCACCCTAACCCTCCCCGATATATTGGGGAGGGAACTAAACCGCGTCCATCTTGAAAACTGTAGATATTCCATGATGAAAAGAAAAAACCCTCATCCCCCAGCCCCTTCTCCCAAATTTGGGAGAAGGAGAGCCGCAAAGTTGTCCCTCTCCCTTCTTGGGAGAGGGATTTAGGGTGAGGGCAAAAACTACGGTTCTCAAAATAGATGAGGTTTAGATTCTTGTTTCTCCTTTTAAAAAAGAGCCAACTAGATTCTTGTTTCCCCGATATATTGGAGAGGGAACTAGATTCTAGTTATCGGGGGTAATTGACTTTTGTGTATACCTTAGCCTGCTCTTAGGGAAGACAAAGCACACCTTTGGCTCTTTGGGGAACTCCTGGTTTAATAAGTGATTAAGCGGACATAATATCACTCATTTTTTTCAAAGTGAAAGCGTTCCATAAAGCGGCGGTCAATCCAATCTTTGTAACGCCACAAGAGTTTGTGAGGTGGTAAAGTAATGATACCTCGTGTGGCGATCGCTTGTTCGTCTCCTGTACCAATTAAACTCAAATAATGTTTCTGTGGTCTATAAGGTTTGAGCGACTTACCTAATAAAATTCGCTGCAAATTCCCAAATAAAGGCTTACCTTGCCTAACAGCAAATACCCCAGCTTTCGGACGCGGATAATTTACCATTGTGGCAATATCACCAGTAGCAAATACTTGCGGGTGGGATTGAGATTGCAATGTATCTTCTACTAAAATAAAGCCTTGCTCATCAGTTCCTAGTCCTGCGTTTTTTAACCATTCGGGCGCTGATGCTTGTGTTACCCAAAAAATTTTATTACACTCTACTATCAAGCCAGATTCGCATTTAATCTCAAATATTTCTTTAGTTTCACTATATAGTATAGGTGCAACTTTACACACAGTTTGCCCAAGATGTAGCTTAATACCTCGCTCAGTGAGAATTTGCTGAATTTGATGCCGTACTGATGAATGGTAATTGGGCATCAGTTCTGTGCCACGCTGGAATAAATGAACTTCTAGATTTTGAATTGGTTGTTGAGTTTGACGTAAAATCCGATGTAAATGAGATTGCATCGACAGCGCCAATTCTACACCGCCAGCGCCTCCACCTGCGATCGCAATCTTAATTAGTTCTTGAGGATTTTTACCTACAGCTTCAATTAGTTTATACCAATGCTCCAATAACTGCGATACTGGTTTAGCTGCGATCGCATATTCTGCTGCACCTGATACAGACACACTCGCCGGAGTGCTGCCAATATCAATAGACAGCACATCAAAATCTACCACAAGTCCGCTAGCACAAAGAACTTTGTGATTTTCCAAGTCTAGGGCAACTACTGTATCAATATACAACCGTGCTTGAGCAAAGTTCGCTAAAGGTCGCAAGTCAATATGACATTCATCGTGGCTGTAAAATCCGGCAATATGTCCTGGTAACATTCCAGAGTAGGGTGTATTTTTGGCTGCGGTAATTAATGTCAAACGGACACCAGGTAAAGGCTTTCTTCCAAACATTCTCAGGGTAATTGCATGGCTGTGACCGCCACCAATCAGCACTAAGTCTTTAACTCTAGGCTCTAATTTTTGCTGCATTGAAGTAGTTAATCACAATACTATTTGAGTTGTCAGATTTTTTTGGTTGCCTAGCGCATCTGGTAAAAGAAGGCTATCCTTTATAATTAGTGGTTTTTCATAAATGTAGGACTTACGCAAAATATCTCTCAAACTCCTATTTTTCTGTGTCCTTTGCGCCTAATAAGGTTCGTTATTCCGTAATTACGTAAGTCCTAAAATGATTTATGAATGCCCGATCGCAGGCATCAATCAAAATCATCACGATCGGGGTTAATTGATAGTTAAAAATGAAGACTATTGAGTACAAGTAATCTTTCAAACCTCCTTTTATCACTTAATAATGTTGATAGAAATTATTAATGCTTTTCATTACATAAAAAATATTTTATCCACAAATAACAGTCAGCTATCCAAAATATGTCTGAGGATACATGCTTTTCAGGCAAAAGTTAACCAAACTCAGCATCAGTTGTCAAAAGAACGTTTAAAAATAGCAATTGAACAACTAGGAAATAATACAATAGAAACTAGTCTAGCTGTAATTAATGATTTAGAGCAAATTGCCCAAAATTATCCCCAGTACCACTGGATAATTATGGACATTCTTGCTACTTTTGTCCGAGAAAATGCTCCTTACATACCCCAAGAGAAAGTAACAAACAACCTGTCAACAAAAGTTCGTATAGATATTCAAGCAGCCCTTACCGTTATCGCTAGAAGAGATGTAAGCAAAGACCCAAAAAATGAGCAACTTGATTTGAGTCACACTAACATCAGAGGAGCAAATCTGAATAAGGCAAACTTAGAACAGACAAACCTCTATCAAGCTAATCTTGCTGGAGCTAACCTTAGAGAAGCTAATCTCGCGGGAGCAATTCTCAGTGCAGCTAACCTAGAAGGTACTAACTTATATTTAGCTAATCTAGAAGGAGCAATCCTCAGTGCAGCTAGTCTCAAAGGAGCTAACCTAGAAGCGGCTAACCTGCATTGTGCAAGCTTATATCTAGCTAGGCTGCATGGAGCAGTTCTTAATGATGCCATACTTGATGGGGCAAACCTCAGAGAAGCAAAATTCTTTGAGTAAAACACTAGTACCGCTTTGCAAAAGTCAAAAGTCAAAAGTCAAAATAATTTTATTCTAAGCTCTTGCGCTATTTGAAATGGTATGTACGCTATAGTATGTTCCATGTCATTAACTCGTTAATTGAGGGTCTTGACACCTATTATAATTTTCTGCTAAATGCTATACTATTTTTCCTCAACATCTAAGTAATAATTCTAGGTTGTAAGGAAAATCGTTACCATGTCTTCTAAAAAGACAGACGCTCTTTTGAATTGGTTGATAAGTATAACAGTTATATTTGGCTTCTCATTGACTGTAATTTTTTTCGCGTTATCTAGTATTAAAGAATTGTCAATCCAGGAAAAAATTCAGTATAGAAACCAAGCATTAACAACGACTGCAATAGTTTTTCTGGCATCGGCAGCAATATTTAATACTTATTATGCAGCAAAGCGGGCCCAAGCGATGCAGAAAAATGCGATCGCAGCTGAGAAAAACCTGGAAATTGGCATTCAAAATGCAAAAGTTAATCAAGACAGATTAATTTCAGAGCGCTTTATGGGTGCAATTGCCCAGCTTGGTCATGAAAAAGTTGAAACTCGGACAGGTGCAATTTATGCATTAGAAAGAGTTGCTCAGGATTTTTCTAAAGAACACTGGACAATCATGGAAATTCTCACTGCCTTTGTGCGAGAAAATGCACCTATCCAGCAGGTGAGAGTAGAGCAAAAAAACCCGGAATATCAAGAAGCAGCTTACTCAGGTAGGCACAGAGGTGGGTCGCCTCCGACACAGCAGTTGGAGCAAAACTTACATGAAGAATTTCCTAAAATCCGCACTGATATTCAAGCAGCTTTAACTGTCATCGGTAGACGTAATTTACTCGAAGACCCAAAAGAGCAAAAACTTGATTTACGTAATATTGACATTAGACGAGCAGACCTGCTAGGAGTTAATCTGCAACAAGCAGACTTACGTGGTTCTGACCTGAGTGGGGCTGACCTACGGGGAGCAGACTTGAGTGAGGCTGACCTAAACGGCGCTAAACTCGTGAGGTCTAATCTCTATGAAACCAAATTACTAAAAGCTAGCCTTTGTGGAGCAAACCTGTGTTGGGCTAATCTCAACCGCGCTAATCTCAGTGGGGCAAACATGCGTTCAGCCAACCTCTCTGGAGCAAGTCTGCGCGTAACTAATCTGCAAGGAGCAAACCTCTATAAAGCTAACTTACAACAAGCCACCTTAAAAACGGCCAACCTCTCTGGGGCAAAGCTATTTTTAGCTAATTTGCAAGGAGCAAAATTGGGTAAAGCCAACTTGCAGATGACGGGTTTGATTGGTGCCAACCTTTCAGGGGCTAACTTGAATGGTGCCAATCTTTCTGGGGCTAACTTGAATGCAGCCAAACTCCATCAAACAGAAGTCTATTTTGCCAACCTCTCAGAAGCCAGTTTAACGGAAGCTGACCTTTATCAAGCAAACCTTATCGGAGCTAACCTGTATAGGGCGACTTTTTATCAAGCAAACCTGACTCAAGCAAACCTGATGGGAGCTAACTTTTCAGAAGCTGACCTGAGTCATGTCAAACTGGAAGGGACAATTTTAACAGGGGCGAAAAACTTAGAGTTGCAGCAGATTAGAAAAGCACTTGGCGATCGCACCACTCGTCTACCTGATTATATAGAAGTACCGACAGATTGGCGACAATCAAGTTGACTTATCACAGCATCATTAGTTATTTGGGCGTATTCTACCAGTTTCACTTAATGCTATAGTTTTTACCAAAATTAACCGTAATAATTCTGAAGATAAAGAAGATGTATGAAAGAAATTAAACTGATACAAATTCTGGCAATTTCTGGTAGTCTTCGGAATGCTTCATCGAACACGGCTTTACTTCGATCTGCCATCGGTTTAGCATCAGAAGGAGTTAAAATTACTCTGTATGAGGGTCTTGGTAATCTCCCACATTTTAACCCCGATCTAGAGGGAAGAGAAATATTTTCAGTCAAAGACATTCGTACTCAACTTCAAATTTCTGATGGCGTATTGATATCTAGTCCAGAATATGCACATGGTATACCTGGCGTATTAAAGAATGCTCTCGATTGGGTCGTTGGTTCTGGAGAACTTTACCGCAAGCCTGTTGCCCTAATCAATGCCTCACCACGAGCAATACATGCACAAGCTTCTTTGAAAGAAATACTGATGACAATGGATGCACATATCATTAATGAAGCATCAGTAACAGTTCCCCTTTCTAGTAATCAAATTGACGAAAGCAGTATCCTTTCGGACTCTGAACTATCAGGTATACTGCACAAGGCTATTGTATCATTCGTATCTGCGATTAAAATTATCGCAAAGTCAGCGCTATGAGAGTCTACTTCTGCACTTTTTTTCGGATAACTACAACTGCAAGCGAGCAACGCGATTTGGTGAGGTTGAGCAAAAAAGGTGCGATTGCTAAAAACCTATAAGCATAAATATCAGCCTAAAACGTATAGAACGGCTAACATCAGTAAACCAAAAAGTTTTTCTCAAGGGCGATCGCACAACAATCTTACCGAAAAATCTTCAACAACCGGAACATTGGAAAGCTTAAGTTTCACTCTCTGAACTCGAACCTTGAGCCTCTGAACCTCAACGTTGAGCCTTTTAACTCCAACGTTGAGCCTTTTACATAACCTGAGAGATATTACCCGTCTTACCTGAAGATCGCCCTTTGGTTGATGCCAAATTTCGGACTGCTCTAATTAATCAGAATATCTGGGATTTTGAGTGCCGCATTCGCCGTGTTGATGGAGAATTACGCTGGATTTGGGCAAGGGGTCATATTTATCATAATGCTCAAGGGGAAGCAGTGCGGATGCTGGGGTTGATCGCCGACATCAGCGAACAGCAAGCTGCGCTGCGCGATCGCAATATAGTAGAAGAAACGCTACGTGGCAGCGAGGAGCGATATCGAATTTTAACGGAAGTGTCGCCCCAGGCTATTTGGATGGGCGATAGCCATAGTGGTATTACTTATTGCAATCAATACTGGTTTGACTACAGTGGACTGATAATGGAGCAGACTACTGGCTATGGCTGGATTGATATCATTCACCCCGAAGACCGCGATCGCGTCTTTAAAACTTCGATGCAGGCGACGGTACAACAACTAGAAAATTTGGTGGGCTAGGATTAGGTTTAGCGATCGCTCGTCACTTGGTCGAAATGCACTTCAGAGCCAATACAAGCGTTTCAATTGCGTGGAATAGCTTCGCTTCAGGCACAACCATGTTATGTCTCTACCACTACCCACGCATTCGTGAGATTTTAAGATAAAGTGCCTTTTGTCAATCAGTTAAAATACTCAAAATAATCTTAATAAAAATTTTGACAGATCCCTTGCTGGTTCTAAAATGAAATTGGACTTCATCGCTAACACGCCCTAGCTTATGCAAGACTTTAGACAAGAAATAAATGCCAGAGCTTTAATAGATTTGGAACAGCGAAGGACTGATTCTATAGGTTTGGAACAGCGAAGGACTTGGTATTCTCCGGTTGCTGATGTTTATTACAATGCAAGAGCGGACTATCCAAAAGAACTAATTGATCGGTCTGTGGCTTTAGCCCAACTTGACTCAGATGCATCGATTCTTGAGGTTGGTTGTGGTCCAGGAAATGCGACGGTGGCTTTTGCTCAATTTGGTTTTTCAATGACGTGTATTGAGCCAAACCAGGATTTTTGTCATTTGGTACAACAGAACTGCGATCAATATCCAAAAGTTACAATTTGCAATACTTCATTTGAGGAGTGGGAACTAGAACCAAAACAGTTCAATGCCGTTCTAGGAGCCAATGCCTTTCACTGGATACCGCCAGAGATTAGATATACCAAGGCAGCAGAGGCAATGTGCGATAACGGTTTTCTTATCCTACTATGGAATCTGACCCCAGAACCGAAATACGAAGTTTACCAAGTTCTAGAGGAAGTGTATCAAGCTTATGCGCCCTCCTTTGTTCGATATGAAGGTGCGGAAGTTCAAGCGGACATTTTGAGGGGGTTTGGACAAGATATTTTAGACTCCAATTGTTTTAAAGAGTTGGTTGTCGAGCAAACTGCGTGTGAAGTCACCTATAGCATTGATAACTACCTCAAGCTTTTGAGTACCTTTCGGAGACTACAGCCAGAAACCAAAGAGTTACTATTTGCAGGATTGCGCCAGAAGCTAGAAAAATTTGGAGATAGCGTACAACTTGAGTTTCTTTCTGCTGTTCATGTTGCCCGCAAAGCACCTGTGTGAAAAGCCTCTTTAATTCTCCATCGTCTGCGGTATAAGTCAGTGACAACGTAGGGAGGTAAAACTTGTGGGTCAAGCACAGTGACCAAATATACTTTTTTTACCTCTCACAGATGCTATCTACCGCAGTTCAGAGGATGTTTGAAAAATAACTTATCAAAGATTTTATAGATAATTTCTATGAGATAGATTTAATAGTCAGTCAAGTAGTTACGTGTTTGTACTCTATCATAACCTTACAGATCCTCTTAAAATCAACCTAAATTTACTTCCGTAAGGGGTCAGATATGAAGACTTACGACATGTCTTTCATAAAGACAAATGGATTCACGACTCTATTGGTATTTGTCTCAATTATATTTATTTTCACATTAACTCTAATTTTTTCCTTCTTTGAAAACATTGCAGAATTTACAAATCAACAAAAAATAGAATATATTAATCAAGCATTAACAACTGTTGCCATCATTATTGGAGGATTAGCATTAATTATTAATGCCTACTATACTTCCAGACTCTCTTTTAGCGATCAGAGTGTATTCACCAAACTCATTGCTGGGACACTAACTTGGGACAACAACATCGTAACTGACATTAAGAATACCCAAGAAACTTTAGAAGAAATTGTTCCACAACGTTTTTCTAAGGCAATCGAACAGTTGGGAAATGAAAAAATTGAAACGCGGTTTGCGGCAATTTATGCTTTAGAGCGAATTGCTAAGGATTCTCACAAAGATCATTGGACAATTATGGAAATTCTCGCTGCGTTTATCCGCGAGAATGCCCCACTAAATCAGCAAGATGAGGACGAGTCACAGAACTCATCAAAACTTCCTACAGATATTCAAACAGCCTTGACTGTCATTGGACGACGCGATTCACATAAAGATCCGGTAAATCAGAAACTAGATTTACGCAATACAGACCTCAGTAATGCAGACTTAACCGAAGCTAACCTTTCTAGGGCAATCCTCATAGGAGCTAACTTGCAATGGGTCAATTTTACCCGAGCAAATCTCTCAGAGGCAGACTTATCAATAACCTATCTTTGTGGCTCAATCTTCTATGAAGCCAACCTCTCAAAGGCAATCCTCCCAGAAGCCAATCTTCAAGGCGTAGTCCTCAGAAAAGCAAACCTCTCAAAGGCAGTCCTTTACGATGCAAACTTGGAAGGAGCAATCCTTTGTGATGCCAAATTACAAGCAGCAATCCTTTGTGGTGCCAACTTAGAAGGAGCAATCCTTTGTGATGCCAACTTAGAAGGAATAAACCTTGAGGATAGCAACCTTCAAGATGCCAACCTGATTGGTAGTAACTTGCAAAACGCAAAACTTGCTGGAGCCAACCTAGAAGCTGTGTTACTCAGTACAGCTAACCTGCAAGATGCTAACTTCGAAGAAGCTAACCTCTCTAGAGCAAACTTGAGCGGATGTGAAAACCTTCAATTACAGCAGATTGAACAGGCAATTGGCGATCGCACAACAATCCTACCAGAAAACTTTAAAATACCCAAAAGCTGGAAGTAACAAAAAGCTAAAATTTCAGCATCTAAAACTCAATTATACAGTATGGTAGCACAGCTATAGCGGTTCTCGCTTGGGTGCAGTACATTTTTGACCTCACTTCCATTCCTCTCTCCTAAAAGGAGAGAGGCTTTGAATCTTAATCCCCTTCCCTTTTAGGGAAGGGGTTTGGGGTGGTATTATTGTACCTCACCCAAGCGAGAACCGCTATATTATAATTTGGTGACAAAAATCTTTTTCTGACTGAATTTATCTCTAATTGTTGGCGCTGTTACAACCCGCAGTTTTGAAAACATTTACTATACCTGAGTCCTTTAAAAAAAAAGTATTTCGTCAAAAACATAAATGTATTAATACTGGATGACTTCTTGTTATTTGATCCAGCTAAATCCCAGTAGGTTGGTAAATTCTCAATAATTACCATTTTTAATTAAATCGGAATCGAAAAATTCACAATAACTATTTAGTTTTTTCTGCGCCACTAGTTAAGAGGTAATCTATGGTGCGAAACTCAAAGCTAGGGTACAGAACGTTCCCTAAGTCTATTCTGCGTCTATCCGTTGGTATAGGTATAATTGCATTTTTATCGATTGGGGGAATAAGTTTTTATATACTAAAAAGCTGGCAAAATTATGCAAATTCAGAAGCACAAGTGCCAGTAACACAATTGCCACAGTTAAAAACGGTAACAGCTTTAGGGTGGATTGAACCACAGGGAAAGGTAATTAAACTCTCTGCTGCGGTATCTGCGGAAGGAAGTAGGGTAGAAAAGTTGTTAGTGAAAGAGGGGGATAAAGTAAAAGCAGGACAAGTGATTGCGATTTTGAACAGCCGCGATCGCGGCCATGCAGAATTAGAACAGGCACAGGAACAAGTAAAAGTAGCCCAGGCGAACCTAAACCGCACCCAAGCAGGTGCTAAACCCGGTGAAATTGCCGCCCAAAAAGCCGCGATCGCTCGCTTAGAAGCAGAACGCCAAGGTGATATTAATGTCCAAGCAGCGACAATTGAGCGATTCCAAGCCGAAGTGCGTAACGCCCAAGCAGAAGACAAACGCTATCAGCAGCTATATCAACAGGGGGCAATTTCCGCCTCCCAAGGAGATAACAAGCATTTAAACTTGGAAACCGCTCAAAAAAACCTGCAAGAAGCACAAGCGCAGTTAAATCGAACACAATCAACTAGCCAGCAAGAGATTAAAGAAGCCACAGCAACACTCGATAAAATCGCCAAAGTCCCCGGAGTAGATATAGAAGCTGCCCAAGCAGAAGTCAATCGTGCCGTAGCAGCCATGAATCTGGCAAAAGTAATTTTAAAACAGGCCGAAGTGCGATCGCCTCAAAATGGACAGGTATTTGAGATCCATACTCATCCGGGCGAATTAATCTCAAATGATGGCATTGCTGATATCGGACAAACCAATCAGATGTATGTCATAGCCGAAGTCTACGAAAGCGATATTGACAAAGTGCGTTCAGGGCAGCAAGTGCGAGTTTTTGGTGATTCCCTCTCCATTGAATTGCAGGGAATCGTAGATCGCAAAGGCTTACAAGTGCGGCGACAGAATGTCATTAACACAGATCCTGCTAACAATATCGATAACAGAGTAGTCGAAGTTCATATCCGACTAGATGAAGCCTCCAGCCGAAAAGCCGCCACCTTAACCAATATGCAAGTTAAGGCGGTAATTGAATTGGGAATTGGGAATAGGGAATAGGGAATTGCTTTAAGTTATTCTCCATCTCTCCACTCCCCACTCCCCACTCCCCACTCCTTATAATGTGATTAAACAACTGCGACGACGAACCCCTCTTGGATGGCTGCAACTGAATCATGAAAAAAGCCGTCTTTTAGTGGCATTGTCAGGGATTGCCTTTGCGGATCTTCTCATGTTCATGCAACTGGGTTTTCAGACTGCGCTGTATGACAGTAACACTAGACTACATCGTAGTTTGCAAGCAGACATTGTTTTAACCAGTCCTCAAGCCCGTAACTTGCCAAGCTTGTCTACATTTTCTCGGCGGCGACTTTACCAAGCAATGGATATACCAGGGGTCAAGTCAGCAGAACCAATGTATTTCAACAACACAATCTGGAAAAATCCCCAAACACACCGTGAGACGGGGGTATTAATTATTGGGTTTAATCCAGACAAGCCAGCCTTTAACTTACCCGATGTTAACCAGCAATTGCAGACAATCAAGCTACCAGGTGCTGTATTGTTCGATCGTGGTGCTAGAGGAGATTATCAAAAAGTGATCGCTCAAATTGACCAAGGTAAAACCTTAACCACCGAAATAGAACGGCACACAATTACCCTTAGTGGCTTATTTCAAATCGGGGCTTCCTTTGGTTCTGATGGCAATTTGATTACCAGCGATCAAAACTTTTTGCGGCTATTTTCTGGGCGACAGTCCAGCAGTATCAGTTTGGGTTTGATAAAGGTAAAACCAGGTTATGACCCGAAAAAGGTAGCAGCAATATTGAAAGCCTACCTAAAAGATGATGTCAGAGTCTTAACCCACGCCGAATTTATTGAATTTGAGAACAACTTTTGGAGAACAAATTCCCCAATTGGGTTTATTTTCAGCCTCGGTGTATCAATGGGCTTTGTGGTGGGCGTGATTATCGTCTATCAAGTCCTTTCCACCGATGTTAATGCCCACGTTCGGGAATACGCCACCTTCAAAGCAATGGGATATCGCAATTATTATCTACTAGGTGTGGTGCTTGAAGAATCGTTGATATTGGCAGCACTGGGCTTCTTCCCCGGATTAGGAGTATCCTTAGCACTTTACCAACTGACTCGCACTGCCACAAATTTGCCCATGTACATGACTGCAATTCGAGCATTGCAGGTATTAGTGCTGACTATCATTATGTGTGCAATTTCCGGTGCGATCGCAACCCGCAAACTCCAAGCCACCGACCCTGCTGATATGTTTTAGAACTAAGGGAGTGGGGAGTAGGGAATAGGGAATAGGGAAAAATTTTTACAACTCCAAACTCCTAACTCCTAACTCCTAACTCCTAACTCCTAACTCCTAACTCCTAACTCCTAACTCCTAACTCCTAACTCCTAACTCCTAACTCCTAA
>NZ_JBALCW010000024.1:0-22722 GCF_036917635.1 Nostoc sp. | reverse complement strand
GCCTATAAGCTAGAACGCAGAGGTGGAAAGTTGGTTGAGATTGATAGATGGTTCCCTAGTTCTAAGCTTTGCTCTAATTGCTTCTATCAAGTAGGTGAGATGCCGTTGGATATCCGTGAGTGGACTTGTCCTCATTGCAATACTCATCATGATAGGGATGGAAACGCAGCAGCAAATATTAGAGCCGAAGGCATCAGAATGATAAAGGCGGAAGGTTCAGCCGTCTCTGCTGTAGGAGGAGAGGTAAGACCAAAACTAGGGCGAAAGGCAAAGTTGCGGCACTCGCCTGTGAGTACAGAAGCCCCAACTTCAACCGTACTCGGTAAGTTGGGGTAGTTCACATAACTGATTTTGATATATGTTAATGCGAGCCATCTAACATAGACGATATCAACATTTGTTCAAAAACTTTGGAAAGAGCAGTTTGAAAACGTTGACGATGCTTTAGTTTGAAAAAAGGTCGAACTATTTCTGCGTAGGCGTAGCCCGCCGTATGCATCGTACCTTTACCCTCTCTATTATCAATCACGCGAATTGCCCGCAGAGTTCCCAACTGTATTTCTTTTTTTACCATCAACTCAGAAATTCCAATTGCACCGACACCTTCTTCTATCGCTGCTTTTGTCATCTCTCCACTGTTAAACACTAAAATCACATCCAGTTCACTGAGATTGATTCCCCAATTTAGTAGGGCTTCCTCAAACCTTTGCTGGGTTCCAGAACCTGGTTCTCGCATCACCCAAAGGGTTTGAGTCAATTGGGTTAAGTCAATTTCTCCCCACTCAAACCAAGGATGTTTTTGACCTACTACAATTTGTAAGCGATCGCTTCCTACTATTTCGTACTCTAAAGTACTCTGAAGCGCTGGCTTCACATCTCCTTCTACCAAACCCAAATCAAACTGTCCTGTCGCCGTTCCGACACAAATCTCTTCTGTATTGGCAAGGCTACAGTTAATCTGGATACCGGGATATCGGCTTTTAAACTCACTAATCTTACTTGGTAGCCAGTAGTTACCAATTGTCAGACTTGATCCTAATTTCAACTCACCCCGTTGCAGATTGTTCAATTCTCGCAATCCCCTTTCAGTCAAGGAAACTTGATCGAGAATTTTCTGTGCTTCCACTTGCAATAATTTACCAGCCTCAGCTATCTCGATATGCCGGCCAATCCGATGGAACAGCTTCACACCGTATTCTTGCTCTAAGTTGTGGATTGCTGCACTGACGGCAGGTTGTGTAATATAAAGCTCCTCTGCTGCGCGAGTAAAGTGTAAATGCTGCGCCACAGCCATAAAAATTTTTAGCTGCTCAAGCGTCATTCCTGCCATTTATGGTATCCCTACAACTTGGTGTCAAATTTTTAATCACTTTCATTTATCATTTTGACAAACAAAAGCATTTGATTCTATCGGTCAGTTTGACTAAAGTATAAATCAAAGCTTTCTACCTAGTCATTAGTCATTGGTCATTGGTCATTTGTCCTTTGTAAATGACCAATGCCCCCTGGCCAATTACCAAGCATGAAAATAAGGACTTTCACAAATGAGCGATTTTGTAACTGCAATTACCACAGGGATTACCGCATTCACTGCCACCAACATTGATGATATTGTCATTCTGACGTTGCTTTTTTCACAAATAAATAAAACATTCCGCAGTCGTCACATTCTTGGTGGTCAGTATCTCGGATTTGCTGCATTGATCGTTGCTAGCCTTCCCGGTTTCTTCGGTGGACTCATCATACCGCAGGACTGGATTAGACTACTTGGTTTAATGCCAATAATCATTGGTGTGAGTAGTTTACTAAAACGCGAAGAGGATTCACCAGAGGAAGCTGAAGAAGAAACCGAGCCATCTTGTCCTTCTGTAATTAGCAGTTTTTTATCTCCGCAAACATGCAATGTAGCTGCGATCGCCTTTGCGAATGGTAGTGATAATATCAGCGTATACGTACCCCTGTTTGCCAGTTCGGAATTAGATAGTCTGCTAGTGATACTAAGTGTATTTTTTACAATGGTGGCTGTCTGGTGTTATACCGCTTATAAGTTAACTTATTTGCCTGCGATCGCTAACTTTTTAACAGAGAATGGCAATACTTTTGTGCCTTGTATATTGATTGGACTAGGTATATTTATTGTTACAGAAAATGTTAGTTGGACTCTTTTATCTGTAGTTTCTAGTTATATATTTTCATTAATTTTAGGTTTCAATAATCAGTCGTCGAGTCAAGAACAAGAAAAACTAAGTGTCTAAAAACAGGTGCATAATGAAATTTCTTATCAACATGAATTCAAAACTGCAAAAAGTATTACCCATCAACAGGAATCAAAACATGAAAATCTGGAAATCTCTGCTAATTGTCTTGATCGTTTTGGTGAATCTCGCCTTTGCTCAACCTTCTTTTGCTGATAGACCAAAGTTTAGCAAAAACCCTGACTATATCGAAGTTACTAAAGCTCTGAAAGAACTCTCTCAGACAAAAGATGCCCAAACTCAAGTTGAAGGTCTGACTCCAGAAGAAATTCGAAAGAGAACCGAAGAATTAACACTGCAAAAATATGCTTTAGAGACGGGAATCAACTGGGGTCAATGCGACAACCAAACAGGTAATACCGTAGGTGTATATGGCAAAAGACCAAATAAAGAAGAAGATGAAGATGCCCTATACGACAATAATCTGTATTTTTTAGCGAATGGTCAGTCCACTGAAAACAACTGGGATTGTGATGGCATCTATCTAGCGAATGATGTCAAGGTAGCAAATTTCACTTCTAGTCCTAATGGGCAAGGTCAAGAATTGCTAGGGCCGGCTGCACTAAAAATACTTGATGGAACTCAGTTGGTAATTAAAACAAATCCAGATACTGCTGCGATTGACTTGAATGTTCCGACTGTGAAAGTTCTTAACAGCAAAACGGCTAACTGGTTTATCCCAGATATATCGCAGGCTATCATAAATACACGAGTTCCTAATGCGCCGTAAGGATTCAGTCTTAAAACAGAACTGCATAATCTATTTTTAATTTATTGTTCTCAATTTCAACAGGATAACAGCCAAAATCAGAGATAAAACAGGACACGCACTAGTGAAAAACCTCTCTGATCTTGGCTGTTTTATTAATTACACTTTATTACTTACACTTATTCTCTACCATCAATTACGAATTATTCACTCAGGCTTGTTTTATTTAGATATCTGCATTAAAATAAATTTTGAAAAAAATGTACAATCACAACAGGTATATTTCATTAGGGTAAATATTGCGCTGGGTGCAAGTCATCTGGAAGGAGATTTGCTATTACCTCCGCATATTTTTAATCAGAGCCGCTTTGGGGATAAGGGTGTTATTGATGCAGTTAAAATTGAAACCTACAGAAGAAGATAAAGATAAAAAAAAGCCAGGACGACTGAATCCGTCCCGAATCCGAGATCACTTGGCAAATGAGCGTACCTACCTCGCTTGGATGCGGACAGGAATTGCTCTTTTAGGTTTTGGTGTCGTCATCGTGCGTTTGCGTGCTTTCCAAGTACCTTTAATACCCCGTCCTGGCACAGGCTGGAAGTTAGGTTTAGTCTTCTCGCTGGTGGGTTTGATTACGGTGTGGCTATCAACAGCACACTATTTCGCAGTCCGTCGTGATATCGAAGAAGATACTTATGAACCGACAGACCGTTGGGTACTGCTGTTCAGTCTCGCCGTGATGATTCTCGGCGCTGGGGTAATCTATTTTGTTTTTACAACTTCTTTAGATCCCATGAGTCCACTTATCCCTGAGTGATGGTAAGTAGGTAGGCATAATTAAACATACAATAAAATCCGAGTTCGTAGTGAGCGATTCATCGCTCATAGGAAGGTTTATCAAAACTAAAGTCCTGACCCAATGGGTGACGCTTGTACCTGGCTAACTCACTACAAACTTTAATTTATTTACGCCTAGCTACTTATTTTTAAAACCGCACTTTGTATAACTCGAATAATTCGCCTGATTTGCGGGTTACGACTTTAGCACCAGCTGCTTTAATGGTTTTTTCCCACTCAGCTACAGGCTCTAAAAACACCTCAGCCCCTAAATAAGTTTCCAAAACTGCCCAATCTTCTGCTAAAGGCTGTTCTGGATTGAGAACGTCAAACACAAAATGTCCACCTGGTTTTAATACTCGCTTGACTTCTGCTAGTACAGCATTCCAGTATTCGAGGGGAAAATAGCAGCTAAATCCTGTGGCGATCGCAATATCAAACTGCTCTGGTGAATAGTTTAACTGATGGGCTGCTCCCAATTCAACACCTTTGAACAGCTTAGAATTCAACTGTGGCCCACGAGAATTAAGGGTATCGCGGGCCACATTACTGATTTCTTGCCCATGAAAAAATGCTTGCCAATCCCGCCAAGGATAGATTAAAAAGCTGATACCACAGCCAATATCTATACAGTGCTGGTTTTTTTGAGGTTTAGCAACTTCCCAAAAAGGGGAAGCAATTCTTCCTGAGAAACTACCTCCAATCCACTCACGGAATATCGGCATCGCCTGTACTTCTGCTGGGAGTTCAAAGGTTTCACGTTGATACTCTCGGTTAAAACGATAGGCTACTTGCACTAATTTTTCTTGCCAGTCGCTTGAGTGATGGGCGGCAAAAAGATTTTGTAACTGTGCGGGCTTTTTAGACATTAGGTTTTTGTAGTGCTTTCTAAGGATTGTATTCAAATTAGCTTTGCAATCGCTCCCTTATCCAATCTCCTGTGAGGGTTTGTCCGACTTCGTAGCTGTAGCCAACATCCCAAAAACTGATAATGTAATGAGTGCGATGAGCTAAACACTGGTTCATAAACTGGCTTATTTTACGGCTATTGTAGCCATCATAAACATATTTTTAGGGATTGTAATTAAAATCACTTTCTATATAAATTCCAGTAACATCTCCAGTATTGGTTTGACCAATGACATATATACATTCACGATTCCAAAAACTACATCCGATGATTCTTAAATCGGAAAGATTTTGTGTTAAAAATTTATTTAATTTTTGATATTAATAAATTTAATGATTGTAAATAAATTCAATTTTCACATAAACTCCAATTACTATCCCCCGTCAACTTGCATTTATGCCTATTACCCCCATGATAATTAAGGCGATGGAAATGAGTTTGATGAGTGTGGCAGATTCCTGAAACCAGATAATACCAATAATAGCAATTAAGATAGTTCCCAATCCAGCCCAGACAGAATAAGCCACACTCACTTCAAGTTTTTTGAGAGCAAGGGTCAAACAAGTAAAACAAAGTCCATAAAAGACAGCTATTAATATGGAAGGCCCTATTTTAGTAAATCCTTCTGATAACTTCATGCAAGTTGTGCCTGAAACTTCAAAGAGGATTGCGGCGATAAGGTAAATCCAACTTGTAGACATATCTGTTATCAGCATTTTGTGAGGAATATTTTATTATCTTATCTCTGTTAAATTAAAAAATCCAACAGGAAAAATTATTATCATTATTCGCATGAATCTAATAAATAGTTGTAGGATACGCTACGCATTGTAAGCTTTAAGCGTAAGGGTATAGGTGACACTTACACCCCGTTAACTAAATAAAAGCGCTCCCTTTTTGGAGAGCGCTTTTTCGCCTAAATTACTCAGCCTATACAGATTTATTAGGAAAGTGCAAAATTTTAAATCTTTTATAGGGTGTTATACACCACCCCAGATTTTAGGTGCGCTAGCAGGAATATTATAACGCACCCTACAAAAATTGCTCTTGATTAAATCCACATTTCTTAGTTAACCGTTAAGGGCTTCTTCTTGATGGGTTTCGATTACACAATCAGAAGTGGGCTTGGCAACGCAGGTAAGAACCCATCCTTCGTCCATTTGATCGTTGTCTAAGAAGTTCTGATCTGATTGGTCAACTGTACCTGAAATCAGCTTACCAGTGCAGGTAGAGCAAGAACCAGCGTTACAAGAATAGGGCAAGTCAAGCTCATATTCCTCGTTAGCGATTTCTAGGATGTACTCATCATCAGGAACGTCAATTACTTGTTCGCCTTCTGGGGTACGTAATGTGACCTTATAAGTTGCCATGTAACAATTCCTAACTCATATAAACTCCATATTCGATACTACGGGTTTATGTGCTGCTAGTCTAGAGTTTATTGTGGTTGACTGAAATAGATTCTCAAGCGATTAGTGGGGCTAGTTTACATATACCAAAAGCTTCAGACCAAAATCACACAGAAAAAAATGTTGCTTCGGCGTAGCCCGTCGTAGATTCAGCGGAACGGTTATCTTTCTGGAACTTAGGGAAACCTTTGAGTCCAGCTACTTTTTTCTTGCAGTTGTCATAAAACCTAGAGATCGCAGCCCAAGCACGTTCAGCGGCGGACTGACGCGCCATCGAATTAAGTTCGTTAGCAAACGGAAACTCAGCCGCTAGAATCGCACATTGTTTACTCAAGTCGTACTTGCTGACATAAGGATTATCCAGCCAAAAGCGGATACATTTATTCCGAATGAACTGCACAGTCCGAATCGCATCGTCAATCGCGGCGAACTGGATAGGTTTTGCGTATGCTTTGAACTCAAAAACTAGCATCGGATCTATTAGTCTTACGCTGACTTTTATAGCTTAAATCATGGAAACATTCAAGGAATTTCATTGGTTAAAAGGCGGTAGGTGGCTAAAGCCACTCGTGTCGTCTTTCATCCCTGCTCTGAAGAGACAGGGCTTTCAGACTTCCCGCCATCTTCTGGTAATTCCAAACTAATTTCACCTAACAAACCCTTGCGAAAATCTGTTAAAAGTTGTCTTGCAGCTCGCTCTATATCACCTTTGTAACGATGCTCCGCCAAGGCGTGCAAATAGGTATCTCCGGTGTCTGATGTCGAATCGAGTTGGTAACGGGACTGTAATGATTTCTTCGGTAATAAATCTGCGGCTACAGCTGACAAATAGTTGAGTAAATCCACTAGGGCTGCTGCTACTAGCTGGTTATCGTAAGAAGCTTCACCGATATCATCGCAAATGGCTAATTTTAATGCTGCATCTTGGTCTTCCAATCTTAGAGGGATGACACCAGGAGCATCTAGCAATTCCAAATGTTCGGAAATTCGCACCCAGCGTAGTTGGCGAGTTACCCCAGGACGGGCTGCACTTTCTACTACTCGCCGTCCCAACAAGCGGTTAATCAAAGCTGATTTACCGACATTGGGAAAACCAATCACCACAGCTCGCACTGGACGCGGTAACATGCCGCGATCGCTTCTTCTTTTATTGAGTTCTACCCCAGCTGCTTGCGCTGCTTGCGCCACTTCTGCTATACCTTTACCATGTTGAGCGTTGGTAAAATAAGGGACTTCCCCTTGACGTTTAAACCAATCTATCCACAGCGATCGCATTTGCGGCGTAATCATATCTACTCGGTTCAGTACCAACACCCGTGTCTTACCCTCCACCCACTCACCTATTTGGGGATGGTGAGTCGCTAAGGGAATCCGCGCGTCTCGTACCTCAAACACCACATCTACGCGCTTTAGCTGTTCTTTGAGCTTCCTTTCAGCTTTCGCAATATGACCTGGATACCATTGAATCAGGTTTAATCTATAATTTTGAGTTATAGCCATTTGTCCTTTGTCCTTTGTTATTTTTCCTTTGTTATTTGTCTTTTGTTATTTGTCCTTTGTCTTTGCAAATGACAAATGACTAATGACTCTTTTTACCAGCTTGATGTAGAATTATACGATTGCCATCAGGGTCATAGGAATAAATTTCTCTACCGTGGGAAGCAATAGAAATGTCTCCTGGTGGGGGATAGCCTAAAGCTGTTAGGTGAGCGATCGCATCTTCTAAGTTACTCACCTCTAAGCACAAACTTATCTTACTTTTGGCGCTGGCTTCAAATTCCGATTCGTTTGTGTTCTTTGGTTGAAAAATACCTAAACGCATACTAACCAAATTAAACTCAGCATAGACATTCGCAATCAAAATAACTGGCTTTTGCTCCAGCAATTTAGTATAGAAATTCACTAAATTCTCGCAATTAACCGATGCTATGGTGACAAATGCGTTAATATACTGGAAAACCATATTTGCCTTTCGCCTTTTAAACTTTTAAGTTACATAGCATACACAGGCAAAATGTCAAGCTTAGAGGATGTTTTAAAAGTGATTGGCTGTAATTTTAGGTACTTATATCTCCCTTTTATATCCCATCAGCAATAATCAAATCCATCATCTCATTCTTATTCTTTCGATAAACCTGAAAATCACTATCTAGCGTCAAGACACAACTCCCCACAATTAACTCACTCATTCTTACCAAACACGCATCAGCTAAACACATCGGCACATTCTGATACCGCTTCAGCAACTCTCTAACCGTTGCTATTTCATCACTGAGACGAAAAGAGATTTGAATTAAGCCAGAATCTAGTAAAGACATAACCGCATCCTCTCCGCCATAAAAATCTCGCAATATAAAACACGTCTCAGTAATTACTGCTTCGCAAGTAAAATTGGCGGTTCAATCTTTTTCCATTCATTAACTGCCCAATCATGCGAATTTTCCCGATTATTGAGAAATGCGACTAAGGGGCCTGTATCTAGAAGTACCTTTTTTCTCATTTCCAACCGAAGCCTTCTAAATACTTCTTATTGGTAGCTAGATCCCCAGGACCTCCATCAACACAGCCAGCAAACTCTTTTGCCGCTTCATAGGCGGAAATAGGTTCTTTCTCTTCTTTGTGCTGTACATCCTGCTTTTGTGATTTAAAATGTAAAAATTCAATAAAATTTAATACCTCCTGCTGCTTCTCAGGAGATAATTTTTTAAATTCATCAATTATCATTTGTTCCTTATCAATTGCTTGAGTCATTATCGTATCCTCCTGAAAAAATCAATCCAAAATCTAAAATGTCAAATTAGCAAGCACCTCAGCTAAATCTTTATCCGCCCATTCCCTCTCTTGTCTTGCTACCGCCAAATCTGTCAAAATATGCGCGATCGCACGATGCACAACTTTATCGCTAACATCTACAAACTGCGAAGGGCTAAGATTATAATCCGCTTGTCTCAACTCTTCTATTCTTCATAAGCATCTGTGCTGTAGTTGTCCTGATTCCATATCGAATTAGCAACCACATAATCAAAGCGCACCACCTTCTTGTCAACCTGAAATTTAGGTTGCCTGAATGTATTGCCAATCTCAAATTGAAGTTTAGTATAAATTATATTAAAAATATATTTTCTAGTAAGTTATTAGGGATTATTATAGACATAATCTATCAATGAATTATAATCCCAAATTATATTAAGAAGTCTAACTTATAATTTTTTGTATTCCAGCTATCCGTTGCCATTATTTTTCGTCGGATAAATTGGGTTTATCTGGCGAGAGAAAATGACCTCTCGATTTTGTGTTTAGTCTTATAAAACAAAGTAACGAGCGCGGAGGGATTTGAACCCCCGACCCACAGAACCGGAATCTGTTGCTCTATCCACTGAGCTACGCGCCCTTAGTCTTACACATTATAGCACGTCTGTGATAAAATTTGCAGCCTAGAGAAACTTGGTTTATAAGTTCAAAGATAATTAGCTGGGTCTACCGGTGTACCATTGCGGCGGACTTCAAAGTGGAGGTGAGGTCCAGTTGAGAAACCTGTAGAACCGACAGCAGCGATCGCTTGTCCGCGTTCGACTGCTTGTCCTTCGGAAACATACAACTCGCTGGTATGTCCGTAGAGTGTAGTTATACCATTACCGTGGTCGATAATTACAGCTCTGCCATAACCACCATACCACCCAGCAAAAATTACTCTGCCCGAATCGGCTGCCCGAATTGTACTACCATAGCTAGCGGCAAAATCCAACCCGGCATGAAAGCGACGATAGCCAAGGATTGGGTGTATCCGCCAGCCGAAGGGACTGCTAGTAGCAGCATCGCTAGGATATGCCATTACACCAGTTCCCCGAATGATTACACTTGTCCTGCTGTTGGTTTTTGCTTGCGCTTCTTCTGTTGCTCTAGCTTCTGCTACCTTTTGTTGAATCAAGACTTCCAGATTTTTGGATTCCCTCTCTAGCTGGTTTTGCGCTGCTTCCAAGGCTAGGCGATCGCTATTGAGGCGTTGAATCAATTCTGATTGTGACTGCGCCTGAGTTTGATAATCGGATTTTTGTGCTAATAATTGCTCACGAATCAAGGCAATTTCGTTTTTTTGCTGTTCTACGTCCGTTTTTTGTTTATTTATGAGCTTTGCTTGGGCGTTGAGTTTTACCAAAATTTGTTCGTCTGCCTGATACACTAACTTCAACTGATGACGACGGCTGAAAAAGTCGCTGATATTTTCACTTTCGAGCAAAACAGCCCACCCAACAGAAGCAGGCGATCGCTGGAGATAACGCAATCGTGCTACTGTTGCTATTTGCCGCTCCTGATATGAACGTTCCGCTACAGCTAAATCAGTTTCCAACTGATCGAGGCGTTGGGTGGCGAGTTGTAATCGTGATTCGCTCTCTTGAATATAGCTATCTGTAGTTTGCAGATTTTGCTTTAAACCAGTCAGGTGTTTTTGAGCCTCTTGTTGGAGATTTGTTAAGCGATCGCGATCGTTAACCACACCCTGACGCTGCTGGTCCATTTGTTGCTGCTGTTGTCGCAAATTATCAATAGAACCTGTGGAGGTTGCGTGCGTTGGAATTAATGTCAAATAAATCCATAAAATGCAGGAAAATGCAATAGATAAACAGCCAAAAATCTGCTTTTTTCCTATAAATCGCGCTCTCATAGCGTGCAGCCCAGCCAAAACGATGCTTTCAAACACTATGAGGATTATTCCCAAAATCTGATTCACCCACTCCAACGCATGATTAAATTGTCTGCCAAGTTGTAACACAAAGATTCCAGCTATGTCAGCATTAAGCAGATATATCAGCCGATGAGATGCATGAACACACGTATAGCAATTCTCTTAATTACTTTGGTTTTTCCAGGTTTGGCGGTGGTGGGAGTGTCGTTATATTGGTTTAATCTCGATTATGCAGCTCTGATCAAAGCTGAAAGGTATGTACAAAACCTGGTAGAGGCGGGAAAAGTTAATGATAGACAGTTAGAGTATGCCTATCATCGCACCTACATTCATCGCATCAATGTATTTGCCGATGGGACTTGGGGATTACTGGGAGGTGTAATTGCAGCGCTAGGTATACATGGATTAGTTACGATTAGGGATTTGCGAGAAATAAATTATCTAACCACAGAGGCGCAGAGAACACAGAGAGAGGAGAAATAGAGAGAATTTTTGCGTCAGTTTTGGGATATTTTTTATTTGGAAAGTCCCTTAAAATATGATTGTGTGAATCTGCTAAAGTTTCAGGGTAATTGAAACTCATAACTTAGCACTGGCTCAACCATAGCTATCCGCTAACAGGAATTAGGACTGATGCAGAACAGGCAAGAAAAAATTTCGCAAGTGGTAGTGACTGCTGGGCAGATGCACGATATTGAAGATCGGATCTTTGCAGCAGGAATGCCTGTAGTCGCTTTGATGGAAAAGGTGGCGGGATTAATTGCTCGTCGCATTCAAGAGATCCCCCTAACTCCCCTTAAAAAGATTTACTCTGTTCCTTCAAACACCCCCTTTTTAAAAGGTTTAAAAGGATCGCCGCAGGCGGGGGGATCTCGTGTTGGAATTCTTGTCGGCCCAGGTCATAATGGCGGGGATGCTTTAGTAGTAGCCCGTGAATTACAGTTTCGCGGGTATGAGGTTTGGATTTATTCTCCTTTCTCTAAGCTTAAAGAATTAACTTCGCAGCACTTGCAGTATGCTCAGAGTTTGGGCATTCCAATTTATCAAACGATTGAGCAACTGCCAGATTCTGATTTGTTGATTGATGGCTTGTTTGGGTTTGGTTTAGAAAGAAACCTCACCGATCCCATCGCTTCTGCAATTAATCAGTTAAATGAATTATCTGTGCCGATTTATAGTATTGATTTACCTTCAGGTTTACACACTGACACTGGCGTTGTATTAGGAACTGCGATTCGCGCGACTCACACTTTTTGCTTGGGTTTATGGAAGCTAGCTTTTTTTCAAGATCAGGCGCTGGAATATTTCGGCAAAGCTGAGTTAATCGATTTTGATATTCCTTTAGCTGATGTGGAAGCTGTTCTAAAAGATGCACCCAAGATTAAACGTATTACACCACCAACGGCACTTGCTAATTTACCCTTACCCCGTCCACCAGTCACCCATAAATATAAGGAAGGACATTTATTGCTGATTTGCGGTTCGCGCCGATATGCAGGTGGAGCAATTTTAACTGCTTTGGGTGCTAGGGCTAGTGGTGTGGGAATGCTTTCGATCGCTGTACCCGAATCGCTGAAATCTCTTTTGGTGTCACACTTGCCAGAAGCGCTAATTGTCGGTTGTCCAGAGACGGAAACTGGAGCGATCGCCCACTTACAATTACCCGAAAAAACCGATCTGAGTTCTTTTAATGCGATCACTTGTGGCCCCGGTTTAACACGAGATGCCACTCCCATTGTCCAAGAAGTCATAGAAAGCGATCGCCCTCTAATTCTCGATGCCGATGGTTTAAATATCTTGGCACAAATGGGAGCGATCGCCACATTAAAAAAACGTCTTGCTGTAACCGTACTCACACCCCACACTGGCGAATTTGAGCGATTGTTTCCTGATGTCCCCCATGCCAAACATGATCGGGTGCAAGCAGTACGGGAAGCGGCAGCCCAAAGTGAGGCGATAGTATTGTTAAAAGGGTCGAGAACTGCGATCGCAAATCCTCAAGGTGATGTTTGGATTGTTCCTGAAAGCACACCAGCCTTAGCACGTGGCGGTAGCGGTGACGTGTTAACTGGGCTACTGGGTGGATTGTTGGCGCAAGCAGCAACTAAACAGATTCCCCTAGAAGATATTGTGGCAACTGCTGCATGGTGGCATTCGCAAGCGGGTATAATAGCCGCCCAGGAGCGTACCGAATTGGGTGTAGATGCGTTTACATTAACACAATATTTGATAAAAGTTCTAAGTAATTAAACGGTTTTTAACTATGACTTTAAAAATCCAGACCCAAAAAGAAAAATTACAGGCAAGCACTAGTTTAAAGACAAATCAAGAAACAGTAAACGAAAAAGTTCTATGTTCTCATTGTCAGCGCACCGTTACGAACGGTATTAAATGTAAAGGCATTTGTGTGGCTGACAATGACTATTAAGCTATGAATTTTATGGCTCATGAATTTCCCAATTTGGATTGGGGTTAACAATTCAAAATTCACCCATTCAAAATTCAAACATTTTAGATATTTCAGACGGGGATTTTAACACCGACTGAAACTGCTGCTACATATAGATTCCAGGTTATTAAACCCTTGAAGTTACGATAAAATTTTTCATTGCCCAAAGTATAGTCTCAGACTAGGGCTATTTCATTCTATACATAAACCGCCTAGAACTAAAGTTCTTTAGCTTTTAGCTAAAGTCCGTTAAAACCGACTAGAACATGAGTCTCAGTCATCTTTAGATGAATGAGTGCTATTAGAGGTTGTTTGAAAAGTCTAATATGTTACTTACCTGGGCGATTATAAATCGCGTCTACATAGACGGAACCAACCTCCGTGGGTTTTAAATTGCTGATTTTGTATTAAGTAGGTAGGCAAGATAAAACCAAACTATGTAACGAAAAGTAAAATCTCTGTATTTGGCTCGTAGTTGCGCCCTCTTGCGCTTTAGCGCAACTACGAGCCAGTGATGATTATTTGCGCCCACTTACTTAGTTTGCGAAGGCGGACGAGAGTTTGTGTAGTAACGTAAAGCCTTCGGCATAGCTTCGTTTAAGGCGTCAGCGGACCGGAGGCTCTATTCTATTCGCCCAAAACTTGTTCATTCATCCTCTTAGACTTAGAATTCATTCTGAGGCGGGCTAGATGAGGATGAAATAGCCCTAGTCTCAGACTGGGAACGAGAGAATCTCTAAAAGCTGTATATTTAACTTTTTAAATCTAGGAAACTCATAATTATTACTTTCCCATATTAGAGAATTTCTGAAATTGCAAACTCATCATTTATAGCAGCAATTTCTCTTGGAATATTTGCCTGATTAACCATAACTTCTAGTTGTTCTTCCGAATTTTTGGCATTAGGCAATTTATCTTTTGTATATTCACTTTCTCGAATTTGTCGAGCAATACTTTCTAGCAGCCAAAGTTGTTCTTCCACAGACAAGGCACGGACGGAGCGCTCAATTTCTAGTAAATTCGGTGATATCATTTTGCTTCTGATTATAAGCGGGACGGATTTTTCAAAGATATTATATTCAGTCTATCTGCAAAAGTATAGAGCATCGCAAATCCCCCATTATTTTCCCCATGTTTATCTTTTCACAAATCATCAGAGATTGCTATAAATAAGTAAAAGCTAGTTTTAGTGACTTTTTAATTAGGTATTCCTGCTGAAGCAAAATGTACGCTAAACTGGCTACATGAATTACGAAACAGCTCGGAAACTGCTCATAGATCAGACAATCACAAGCGAGGAAAACCCAGATGCGCTGTTGACGCGTATGAAACAGGGAAAACCACCGGTACCCGGTCAGATAACCTCGATTTTGTTGGCATTGAAAGTGGTGTTTGAAGCCCTCAAAGATGCAAAGAGCCTAGACCGAGAGCTGGCTTTGACCCTTTATCAGTTAAGCATTAAGGGGCAACAGCTATTTGCCGCAGGGCGTAAAGCCGGGGTTGATTGGCCGCCGCTACTCAAGGAAGATTTACTACGAATTTCCTTAGCATCTGAAAGTATCTTTTCGGGTACATGGCAAACCCCCGCTCCTATAGGGTTGGAGAAGTTGTAGAACATTATTCAGTCATCTTTTAACGAGAAGGGATGAGGGAGCAGGGGAAGCAGGGGAAGCAGGGGAGGCAGGGGAAGCAGGGGAAGCAGGGGAGGCAGGGGAAGCAGGGGAAGCAGGGGAAGCAGGGGAGGCAGGGGAAGCAGGGGAGGCAGGGGAGGCAGGGGAGGCAGGGGAGGCAGGGGAAGAATAATTAATGACTAATGACTAATGACTAATGACTAATGACTAATGACTAATGATTAATGACTAATGACTAATGACCAATGACTAATGACTAATGACTAATGACTAATGACTAATGACTAATGACTAATGACTAATGACCAATGACTAATGACCATTACCGAGTTTGCAGTTCATTTTCTAACTTGTCTAGGTCAGTTTTGAGCAAAATCGTCATTTGACCAGTAAAAGCTTTGCCCGTCTTGGGTTGAGCAATTTCCACCCAATATACATAGCGATCGCCTACTCGTAATTCTCCCTTTAAAGCTTCCTGAATTGGATTTTTGGCAAAACGCGCCGAGTTAACTACCTTTTCGTTGGGATACTGATACACGACTTGGGCGCGATCGTAGTCTTGATAAATCTCTAAGCCATAAATCACCCGCAAAGATTCCTGGAGACGCGTAAATGTCATGCCGTTAATGGCATCATACATGGCAATACGCTCACTCCGAATTGTGCCACGGTCTTTGGAAAACTCTACCCTACCGGGAGGCAATACCGACGCTTGAAAAGTGAATCTTTGAGCAGCAGTATCAGTCTTTTGCACGAACAATTGCTCCCCACTCCTGGGGCGGAGGGTGGGATGTGCTTTAATCCAGCTGCTTACTTCCTCTGTACTTTGCCCTGGTAAAGCATTAACTTTGGAATCAAAAAGCGTTCCCACACACAGCCCGGTTGCAAGAGAAAAAGGTAAAATCAAACAGTTGAGCAGAGATTTTTTGAGCATTTTGCTGTTGAGGACTTTCATGGAAATTTCCCCATTAAAGAGTAACCATAGTCTTCCCGTTTTTCAGCAAGATTATTTCAAGCGTCAACCCAACTTAATACATCAGGGTTCTTAGGGACTGACAAGAAATAAATTATTCCAATAAACGAACCACTCCAGACAAGGCAGCGCGGTCTTGGGGGTTTCCCCCATGAGCGACTGCCGCACAGAGAACGCAGAGAGAAGAAATAGAGAGAGTTTTTGCGTCAGTTTTGGAACATTTTTTTATTTGTCAGTCCCTTACTTATCAGTACATTATCTTACTCCCTGCTTCTGGTGATTTACAAGCGATCGCAGATTATTTCGCGGTAGAAAATATTGAGGTTGGTAAGCGACTTTTATATGTCTTTAATCAAAAATGTCAACAACTCGTCGTTAGCTTTCCCGATATGCGACGACAATACGATGATTTGCGTCCCGTTAGACCAAAAACTCTTTTCAAATTTAATAATGTAAAACCGTGTCCTATTTGGGGCAATAAGACACGGTTTTATAGAAGTATTTAGTTATAATATTACAAAAATCAAAGTAATATTTGATTTATACCAAAGTAATCCATTTATTGAGTGTTGTTTCCTGGTTTATTAACTTTCTCTATTGTGGGAAACCCTTGGTGATCGTAGTTTGTCTTTTGCTGAGTTAAGGCGATCGCACTAAAAAAAATAGCACTTCCTACAGCCAAGGCTACTATAGGACGCTTCAGCAAGACAAAATCTCTGACAATCCTAGCTAAAGGTCGGCTTTGACGACGTAGCGACGAAGCAACCATCAATTGTCTCCAAGTAAACGGATCGCGCACATAATGACCGCTTTGGCAAACTACTAGCCGTTCCTGGCAATTGGGACAGCAAAACAAGCCCATGCGCGTTTTAACTAGTTTGGGCGTATTATTTCTTTGGCAAATTGGGCAAGTAACATAATGATTATCAAAGGTGTGTATATTCATTTACCTCATCCGCCTAGTCCATTTACTCGCTCTATAACAATAGCTATACTGAATTGGGATCGATACTTAGCAGACTTCCAAGTATGGTTTAACATCAGTCATTAATCATACATACATTGTATTACTATCAAGGATGGCTCAATGGTCGCAACACGAGTATAGCTAGATTTAGGCAAGGATGACTCCTAGTTAATATTTGTGGGTGCGTCCACGCAGCCCACAAAAACTTGTCTGTCGTCTTTAGAAAAAATAGCATTGGCACTCGCTCCCACCCCACTAGCCGCACCTACATCTAAACTAGGCATCGCTGACCCTTTAATAATTGTCTCCCATTTAACCATTTTTCCCATAAAAATTTGCACAATGACATTTTTTACTAAATCTTTGTAAATCAAGCAAATAAAGTCTACTTGTCTGGTTGCTAAATAATGGCTCACAATGATAAGTAACAGATAAAAATTTAAATTTTTTCTTACATTTACCACGCCTCTCAATGATCTTGCCTCCCACTCAACTGAGGAAGGTAACGGAACAACCTGCCTTTCCTACACCTTCCGCTCGTTTAGCCTACCTTATTAATCGTTTTCAACCATCCCCAGAAACCATTGTCCTGTTTTTAGCCATGCTCATTGGCGGTGGTACGGGTATGGGTATAGTCACTTTTCACTATTTAATTCAGCTGATTCACAAGTTGATGCTGGAAAATTTAATGGGTCAAATCGGCGTTTGGGGTGCTTGGACTTTAGCGTGCGTTCCCACCCTTGGCGGATTAATCGTTGGCTTAATGCGCTGGCGCACTCAAGATTTTGGCCCTGAACTTTCATCTCTTATCGCCGCCTCTGAGGGAACAGAGATTAGGCGACCACTACGACCAGTTACAAAGATGCTGGCTGCATCTGTTTCTTTGGGGAGCGGTGCTTCTTTGGGACCTGAGGGTCCGAGTGTAGAAATTGGCGCAAATTTTGGGATGTTGTTCTCTGTGATCCTGAATGTATCTCAAGAACGCCAACGTTTGCTTTTAGCTGCTGGCGCTGCGGCTGGACTTGCGGCCGGATTTAATGCTCCTATCGCTGGAGTATTTTTTGCCCTAGAGGTGGTAATGGCGACATCTTTCGCTACTTCTGGTGTGAGTGTGGTGCTGTTAGCGGCGGTGGTAGCAGCATTAATTGCCCAAATTGGTTTGGGGGCACAACCTGCTTTTGATTTACCTGTCTACCAAGTCCGCAGTCCTTTGGAATTACCGCTTTACCTTGGCTTAGGTTTAGGTGCTAGCCTAGTTTCTCTGGCTTATACTCAATCAATTCGTTTATCAAAAGCCTGCTTTGCTGGAAAAGTTCCAGGTTTTGCCTTTTTGGGACAAATTCCTGAGCCGATTCATCCAATAATTGGCGGTGTGATAATTGGCGCAGTTGCTTTGCACTTCCCGCAAATTATGGGCGTGGGTTATGAAACTGTAGAAGCAATGCTTCAGGATGTGGAGTTTCCACTCTACCTGTTAGTGGTGCTGTTGGTGGTGAAGTTAGTGATGACTGCAATTAGTGCCGGTAGTGGTTTCATCGGCGGTTTGTTTGCACCAGCCATGTTTTTAGGTGCTTCTTTTGGATCGGCTTACGCCAAAGTTTTGGCTGTAGCATTCCCGGCTATTTGCGATCAGATGGCGGCTCCTCCAGCTTACGCAATGGTAGGAATGGCAGCTGTGTTGGCTGGTAGTGTTAGAGCGCCGTTAACGTCTATTTTAATGCTGTTTGAATTAACGCGCGACTATCGCATTGTTTTACCGTTGATGGCAGCTGTGGGTTTAAGTGTTTGGCTAGTGGAAAGGATTAAACCAACTTTTAACTCTAACTCTAATTTACAACAAATTGGTCTTTCGGAATTAAAAGATGAACAAGCGGAAATTGTGCAGCAAATTTTGGTAGAAGATGCCATGTATCCGTGTCCAAAAAAGTTACCTGCAACTCTTGGAGTATTAGATGCAGCTGTAGAAATGATCCGCGATCGCGTCCGCAGTGCTTTAGTAATTGATCAAGCAGAGCAATTAGTTGGTATCCTTTCTCTGGAAGATATTAACCGTGCGCTTGCTCTTTGGCAAACTTACTCAAATTCACCAACTGAAATTCCAGATAGTTTATCCAGTCAAACTCTCATAGACATTTGTACTACTGAAATCCTTTATGCTTGGCAAGATGAACTATTATCTGAAGCTTTAGACCGCATGAGTCTTAGAGGTTTGCATCAATTACCAGTGGTAGCACGAGATAAACCCGATCGCATTTTGGGTTTACTAGAAAGAGAGCAAATTGCTTTAACCTGCAATTTAGCAGTTACGCGGAAGGCACTTCTCCATTATTTACCAGTCTTACCAACCACAGATATAGTCATTAGTCATTAGTCATTAGTCAATCAGTTTTGGATTTTGAATTTGCAATTTTAGATTAACTGCACCCACAATGGGATGCAGCTTAAGGATTTTAGATTTGTTCCACCTAGAAAGAGTGGGGTATGAACCAAAAACAATCCAAAATCCAAAATCTTCAAGCCCCATCCGTTTCTCAGTGGGGTCAATCCAAAATCTAAAATCTAAAATCCAAAATATGTTGACTTTGGACTCTTAACTATATTATTTAAGCTGTAGCGTCTATGGCTTCATCATCTTCGCGATCTTCTGGATCTACCTGTTTCAGACGAATGTGCTTTTTGCCTAAAGTGATCAGAAACTCATCTCCTGGTTTCAGATTCATCTGTTTTGTATAAGCTGAACCTATAAGTAAGTTACCATTCGATTGCACACTAATTCTATAGCTAGCACTACGTCCACCACGCCCATTAGCACTGGGTGTACTGTCCAACTGAATGCCTTCAGCATCAATTAGGGCATTTAAGAACTTCATCATATTGACGCGCTCTATACCATTTTTGGTAACGGTATAGTAGCCGCACTTTTTGGCTTTGTCTTCTTTGCTCTCGCTCTCTAGCTCTTTGACTTTTTTGAGCAGTTCTTCACCGAGTAGGGGTTCAATTTTTTTCTGTTTAGGCATCAACTTAGGTCGAAAATGAATGTTTGAAGTGTTGGAATCGATTTTATTTTACCTGACGTTGAGCTAATAGGAACATAATCCTTTAGTTTTTATCTCAACCTAGCCAAGTATATTACACTCAGATGCACAATTGTTATGCCTTTACCAATATTGCCAAGACAATCTATTTTAGAAAATTCTGGCAATGCTGATAACTATATATATAGTTAGTGAATCACTGCTAGACTATACAAGTTTTAAGTTTTCTAAACAGACGCTCGAAAAGTTGTTTACTTGCTGAAGATGATAACAGAGTCAGAGAATGATAAGTAAAACTGATCCTTAGCCATTGATAATTGGTTATTGATCGCTTGTACTGAGCGTTGTCGAAGTATTGGTTATTTACAAATGATAGAGAACAAATAACAAAGCTTGCCAAAATGAAACTAACTACCAGAGGACACTATAGTGTGAAGGCGTTGCTAGATTTGAGTTTACAGCCAAAATATGGCCCTGTATCCGTGAGAGCGATCGCTAAACGCCAAGATATCCCAGCACCTTATCTCGAAAAACTACTAATAGAAATGCGTCGTGCGTCAATAGTTAAATCAATTCGTGGTAGCATCGGCGGATACCAATTGGCAAGAGAGCCTGCACAAATATCTATAGGACAAATTTTAGAAGCAGTTGGCGAGACTAGCCATTTACCCCATCACACCCCAGCACCTGCACAAGCTGAAGATTGGGTAACATTTAGCCTATGGCAGAGACTCAACCAAAAGCTCAAAGAAGCTTTGTACAGTATTACTTTGGCAGACCTTTATTATGATGCTCGCAGCCGGCAAGCTGCCCTTGGAGAAGAAGCTAGTTTTGTGGTTTAGCCAAAAGTCAAACAAATTTGGATTTTAGATTTGCAATTTTGGATTGATGCCCACAAGAGGACTTAGCTCAAGGATTTTAGATTTGCGATCGCGCAGTGTTAGAAGTCCGCATAACCTTACAGGTAAGCAAGCTAGAGAGAGCGTCTTTTAGATTGGTTCCGTCCACAAGCGACGGAACATGAACCAAAAATTATTTTAATCCAAAATCCAAAATCCAAAATCCAAAATCTAAAATTGCTGGCCAATAGTCCAAATATTGACCCTTGACTCGTAACTTATGATCAATAGCATCTATATCTTAATAATTGCTGCACTTTTAGATTACTTAATTGGCGATCCTTGGAATTGGCCTCATCCAGTGCAAGTTATGGGGTGGGTAATTTCTCGCTTGACCAAATTTTCTCTCCAATTGTGTCAAAATTCTCTAACGCAACGCCTAGCTGGAATTTTACTAAGTATTATCCTCATAATTGGTAGTGGACTTGTTGGGTTTTTGATTATTCAAAGTGCTAAATTGGTTCATCCGTTGCTGGGAATTGCAATAGATAGCATTCTTTTGGCTAGTTGTTTTGCTGGCAGAAGTTTACGAGCCGCAGCGATGGCTGTTTTAGAACCTTTAACAGCAGGAGATTTGGAAAAAGCTCGAAAAATTTTAAGTAATTATGTTGGTCGAGATACCCAAAACCTCTCACAACCAGAAATATCCCGAGCCGTTTTAGAAACGGTTGCAGAAAATGCCACTGATGGGGTAATAGCTCCACTTTTTTATGCAATTGTTGGTGTCTTTATGCCACTTGTGGGGCCAACTCCCTTGGCTTTAGCATATAAAGCCAGCAGTACTCTTGATTCAATGGTGGGCTATCGAGAAGCACCCTATACTTATTTTGGATGGTTCTGTGCGCGGTTGGAAGATTGTTTGACTTGGATACCTTGTCGGTTAACAGTTGTGACTCTGGCGCTGTTATCGGGTAAACCGATGGGTGTTTGGCGAATTTGTCGTCGGGATGCAATTAACGATCCTAGTCCCAATTCTGGCTGGAGTGAGTGCGCCTATGCTGCGTTTTTGGGTGTGCAGATGGGGGGTACAAATTGGTATCGTGGGGTAGCTAAGTACAAACCACTACTAGGAGATGCTATTTATCCCATTACTGCAACTTCCATTCAGAATGCTTTGCAGTTGACCCGATATTGTTTTTTGGTATGGTTAGGGATAGCGATCGCAATATTCTTAATACTCCCAAATAGGTAATGATAAATATAAAGTTAGGAGTTAGGAGTTAGGAGTTAAGAATAAAAACTCCTAACTCCTAGCTCATCACTCCTAACTTATCACTCACTATGTCTGCCAAAGTAGTTGAAATTCTCTCATCCGAAGAAATCCGTCGTACCTTGACTCGCCTTGCTTCTCAAATTGTGGAAAGGACGCGTGATTTGTCTCAACTGGTGCTTCTTGGTATTTATACCAGAGGTGCGTTATTAGCCGAATTGTTGGCGCGTCAGATTGAGACGCTAGAAGGTGTAGCCGTGTCAGTCGGCGCCTTAGACATTACATTTTATCGAGATGACCTCGACAAAATTGGATTGCGGACTCCAGCGAAAAGCGAAATTCCTTTTGACCTGACGGGGAAAACGGTTGTACTGGTGGATGATGTGATTTTCAAAGGACGGACGATTCGCGCTGCTTTGAACGCAGTCAACGACTACGGTAGACCAGAGGTGATTCGTTTAGCTGTGTTAGTAGATAGAGGCCATCGAGAATTACCAATCCACCCAGATTTTATTGGCAAAAAGTTACCTACTGCTAAAGAAGAAGTTGTCAAAGTTTACTTACAAAATTATGATGAACGAGATGCAGTGGAGTTAATTAGTCATTAGTCATTGATCATTAGTCCTTTGTCATTTGTCATTTGGAGTTGGGAGACAGAACTATAGAACCCATTTGACATCTAAGAAGGTGCAGCAAGCCTCTTAACCATCAACCGAATAAAACAAAGATTAACCTTGGCAGTCGCATTAGCTA
>NZ_JBALCW010000023.1:0-136669 GCF_036917635.1 Nostoc sp. | reverse complement strand
CTTTGCCTGTGTCCCGATTCCACAATTTGATCGTGTTGTCACCACTAGCGGAAGCTAAAGTTTTGCCATCCGGGCTGAAGACGACGCTGTTGACCCAACTGCTATGCCCACTCAGGGTGGAAATTTCTTTGCCTGTGTCCCGATTCCACAATTTGATCGTGTTGTCACCACTAGCGGAAGCTAAAGTTTTGCCATCCGGGCTGAAGACGACGCTGTTGACCCAACTGCTATGCCCACTCAGGGTGGAAATTTCTTTGCCTGTGTCCCGATTCCACAATTTGATGGTCTTGTCAGCACTGGCGGAAGCTAAAGTTTTGCCATCCGGGCTGAAGACGACGCTGCTGACCCAACTGCTATGCCCTTCCAAGCGATTTTGTTCACGAATATTTAACAAAATGGTTTGTAAACTAAACAAAGGGCTATAAGCAGGATAATCTCCTAAAGATTTTTTATCCTTTACCAGGGTTTTTAGTTCTTCCCCAGTCTCCACTGCTAACAGCAACCCCTCTATTTCCTTTGAAGCTGCAAACACTCGCAACACATTTGTTCCTGCTTGTTCTAATTGCGTACCCTTTAAAGCAATTTTTCGGTCTTCATCTGCCTTTTTTAATTCCGCCAAAGCTTTTGCACGGGCATTTACTGCCGCATTCCTAGCATTTTGAGCTTGATTTAATTCTTGTTGCGCCTGTTTTTGTTCTTCCCTGGCTTGATTTAAACCTGCAACAGCTTGTTCACGCTGCTGTTGTGCTGCTTGTCGTTGTTGAACTGCTTCCTTGGCGTGTCCCTCAGCTTGACTAACCTTGGCGTTAGCTGCTGTCACCTTGTCTTGGGCTAATTTCACGTTTTGCTGTGCTTGATTCAGGTTGGCATTTGCAGCATTCAGTTTTGCAGTTGCATCACTAAGATTCCCTTGCACTTGTGCTGCTTGCTTTGATATCTTTTTATTCTCTTTCGATATCCGCTGATTATCTTCCTTAGTTGTTGCGGTTTCTGTTTTCGCTTTTTTTAATTCTGTTTGGGCTTTATCTGTTTGTGCCTTTGCTGTTCGCGCTTGCCCTAATTGATATTGAGCAAATATTAATGATGCAACTGCCCCAACCACAGCCAACCCTAGCACCACAGAACCAATACGAATCTGCTGATTAGCTTTGTGGTTCGCCTCTGCTAAAACTTGCTTTGCCTGTTCTTCTACTTCCAGCCTTTTCTGCACATCGCGCTTTTCCAATTCTTGGCTAGCAGCTAAAAACTGATAATCTAAATCGCTTAAACTTTTAGCAACTGCCCACACTTGGGCATTCTGCAAAGTCTTACCCCGCAGCAAACGCGACTCATCTTGATTTTCCGACTCAACCCAAGCGTTTAGTGCATCAGAATAAGGGCGCAAGTTTGCTAAGATTTTCTCGCACCATTCCTGTTTAAACACCTCTGCATAGATGCGGTTATAAATTCGCAGCTTCCCCTCCCGCTTCACCACCAAACCCGTCAGCCGCAGTTCCGTTTGTTCAGCACTATCATCAATTGCTATCTCTCCCTGCTGCAAAATCTGCTGATACAACCCCAACAATCGCCCAGTCCTCTGTTCCCCACTCCGCAAAATTCTGTCTCGAATCGTCTTCAAATGCTCCGGCTCATCTTGCGTCTCCCAATTCTCAATAATCCCCTCGCGTACCAAACTCTCCACGCACTCCTCTGCCCCCCGGTCAATGAGCGTAGCCGTTCGCGCAGCGTCTCGCAGAGAAGTGCTGCCCCCCTGCACCAGCAACTTACAAACTTTTTGCGTCAAAAACGGCTGTCCTCCCGTCCACTCCAGCACCACCTGCATCAACTCTTGATAATCACCCACTTGTGCCAAACCCCGCGCCAAAGGTTGCGCCTCTCGGAGTTGAAAGCCAGTTAAATCAATTGCCTGTCCAATATTAAAAGGTGTCCGGCGTTTGTCTTGAATCAAATCTGAAGGCGTAGATACTCCAATCAAAGCAAAAGTGAGGCGATTATATTCAGGATTGTCTGCTCGTCGGTTGTAGCAATCGCGGATAACTGCAAAAAAGTCATCCAAGTTGAATGAAAGACTCAGAACGCTGTCAATTTCATCAATAAAAATAACAATCTTTTCAGTAATTGTTTGAAGTAAAATCGTTTCAATAAACTTGCTAAAATGCTGGACTGGTGAAAGCAAAGCGTTATCAGTCCACCAAGTATCTAAATCAAAAGTTGGATAAATATTAAAACTTCCCACCAGACTATCAATCACCCCGGCATACCACTGTTCTGGCGTAATATCTGCCGTCCCAATAGCTGTAATATCAACAACAGCACAAGCAAATCCCTCTGTTTGCAAGTGCTGCATTACCTGCACCCGCAAGCTAGATTTCCCCATCTGCCGGGAATTGAGTACATAACAAAAATTCCCAGCCTTCAAGCCTTCATAGAGGTCATGGTCAGCTTGCCGTCTAACATAAGTTGGTGCATTTTGAGGCAGACTACCACCGACTTGATACTGGTTCTGGGTCATAAACAATTAAAAATTAAAAAATTAAAAATTAAAAATTAAAAATTATGAAATATAAGCTAGTTTTGAGGGTTTGTAGTAAGGACTTTAGTGCTTGGAAGATAAGGACTTTAGTCCTTACTACGAACTTGCTTACCCATCAATTTAAACTTGATATGCTACTACGAAACTAAATGAGCTAGGTGTTTTAACACTTTTACAACAGTATGTAGGTCATCTCCCCGATTAAGCGACAGTGTGTAAGATAATGCATATCTTGGTGTATCCTGTTTCGTCAACTTAATAAATTGAAATTCCCGCCCATTGGTTATAAAACCAAACGTAGGTTTATCGTTACCAGGATTAGCCAACATATAAGCTAATGCTTGAGGAATTGCTACCTCCAAAGAATATTCTGCTCGTTTCGCTTCAATTACAAGAACCCAAAATGGAGGATGGAACACCAAGATGTCAATACGTCCTCTAACAATTGTGCCTTCGTCTTCAGAAGAAATTCTGACTTCTTCTTCCGACGCAATGTAAAAAGGCGGTTGATAAAAACCTGCTAGACGCAATAGTGGAGATAGCACCACCATTTTGACCACAGGTTCTAAAATTTGGTAGCGGGATAAATGCAAATATTCTGCCTTGACTTGGTTGAGAGATTGCTTTTCTAAATCACTCAACTCAGGTAAATCTTGCTGCCACTCTGAAAAAAAAAGTTCGTCGTCTGCAAGGTTTAGACCAAATTCATCGATGAGTTGGGCTAGGGTGATATCTTTTCCTTGAATAAGTTCAACCATTGTTGAGCCTTTTAGTTAAATGGTAATTGCAGATGAAATCAGGTCTACTTGATTACTTATTAAACCCCAAGAACCCCACCCCGCCAAAGCTGTGCTTTGTCTCCCCTCCCCGCAGGCGGTGAGGGGTTGGGGGTGGGGTTCTTTTATTATGGGTAATTTGGCGGACATGATAGACATGATATGAAAGTTTTATTGCACTCCTAATGTACTTTCTTAATTTTTAATTCCCAATCGATTCAAAAAATATTGACGATACAATTCACACAGAGGTATCACTTTATTGCCTTGAAACTTCACTAACCCCATACTGCGAAGTTTAAACGCTTCGGTTGTGCCTACATCTACAGGGCTATTTGCCATCATCACTTGTTTGAGTGCCGCTAGCAATTCTGCATCCGCTTGCAAATTCAGCCAATGGCGGCGTAAATGGTCACTGTAAGGGCCTTCCTCAGTTGCAGCGATTTTTTGCAGATTTTCCAGCGTCATCCGACCACGGGCAATTTCATAAAGCGCTACCCGCACTAAATAAGGATGACCACCCACCAGTGTCATTAATTCTTCAATTTGTGGGTTAGACCAATTGAGGCTGTGCCGCTGTACTAAATCTTGTACTTGTATTTGATTTAAGTCTGGCAACTCAATAGGTAAGCCGACATTAAAAGGCGACTGATTAATATTGAGCGGAATATAAACTTCTTTAGAATGCACAATCACCAACCGGAGATTTTTCCAAACTGTCTCATTCTTTGACCGTTCATGCCAAGCTCGTAGTAATCCAAAAAAATCAGCCGCAATTATGGGATGCTTGAAGACTTCATCCACTTCATCCAAACCCAAAGCTATGGGTCTATTAATGGCTGGTAATAAATACCGTTGAAAGTAATTTGTACATTTATTCTTGCTACCTAAAACACCCTTCCAATACTCGTCTAATTTATCGGATAGATTCAGTTCGTAGGTAATGCTGGCACAGAACCACTGCAAAAACTGATCTAAATTGCCGAGGAATTCTGCATCGGCTGATTGGAAATTCACGGGTACAGTCTGATAGTCATGTTGACTAGCATGATGGAGAACCCGCGACATCAGCGAAGTCTTGCCCATTTGCCGAGGGGCTTTGATGCGAATTAAGGCCCCTGGTTGAAGAATCGCTTTATAACAGTCTACCTCAATAGGCGATCGCTCGACATAAAAAGCAGAGTCTAGAGACACCTGCCCTTCGGGATTTTCTAAGGAGATTTCTGGTTTTGCCTCAGTATATACAACAGGTTCGCTAGCAGTCAAAGCAACTTGGGGATTGTTCCGACTTTTCAGGACTGGGGTGGAAGACTCGGGAATATTTTCTAAGTCAATGGCGATACGGCCAAAGTCATAAGCATCCTCATAAGACCTATCAGCGCCTAGTGCATCATAAAAGCCTACCGCAAATTTAATTGCGGCTCTGTCCCCAATTGCCTGATTCATGCCAACTACGTAGTTAATGTGTTGATAAATTGCCTCAGCTTGCACGTCGCTATAACAGGCATTTAATAATACACACTCAACCTTGTCTTTAAATAACTTAAATAGCCTTGCCAGTGACTCCGTACTCACCAGCTGCATTTCCCCGGTATTATTTTCCAACACTAAACCTTGATTTCCAGCACCATGCCCGGAAAAATGGATAATATGAGGATCGTGATCTAAAAGCGCACGCCGCAAATCATCAGGACGCACTGCCCATTTAGTAATAAGTTCAAACTTATCTCGGCTGCGAGAGCGTTGCAACCCGGACTCAATTTCCCTAACTTCCTCGTCCAAGCGAAGTCTATCGGTCGTCGTGGGATTAGCTGACACAATCAGGATTTTTTTCACAGCGCTATCAACTATTGAATGCAGGCTTCTGGCTTAGATGTAGTTTACTACAGCAAGTAACTAGACAATTACTGATAGCGCATTCCCGTAAATGAGTTTTTAGGGACTGACAAATAAAAAAATGTTCCAAAACTGACGCAAAAACTCTCTCTATTTCTTCTCTCTGCGTTCTCTGTGCGGCAGTCGCTCATGGGGGAAACCCCCAAGACCGCGCTGCCTTGTCTCTGTGGTTCGTTTTTTGGAATAATTTATTTCTTGTCAGTCCCTTAATACTCGCCGATGAGTCTTTGATACTCGTGAATGAGTCTTTGATACTCGTAAATGAGGCGAATGCAACCTAATTAATCTTAATATCCGGTTCTTTCTTGGCAACTTGCATTTAAATCAAAACTGTGACATTCTGTAGCTTCCAGTAATTGCCTAACCGTATTACCAGGCTGACAACTGATCAAAGCTGCCCCCATTGCAGCCAGTGAAACAACAGTAGCTACTCCCAACAAAGTAGCTCGCTTTCTAGGTATTATTGTCCTGATTAAATTATCTATCCCAGTGGCACTACCAACAACCTCAATTGGCCTAAGTGCTTTTAAAGCAACAGCTGCATTAGGATATCGGCGTTTCCGTTTCCGTTCCACCATTTTCATCAACCAAGACCGAAAACAGGGGCTGATTTGAGGAACTAATTGCTGAAAATTAAAGCGATAGTTATCATCAATTAATTTCCCAATCTCAACAGAACGGGTATTAGTAAGTAAGCAAATCAGGGTTGCTCCTAAACTATATAAATCTGATGCCTCAGTCAGGGAATGACCAAACTGTTCCTCTGGTGGCATAAAACCTAGTGTTCCTGCTACAAAGCTGCTAAGAGCTACTTTTGCACCCTGTATCCTAGCCAAACCAAAATCAACCAGATAAGCATTTAGTTGCTCATCAACCAAAATATTCTCTGGTTTAATATCCCGATGAATAATTGGCGGAATTTGCTTTTGTAGATAAACCAAAATCTCTAAAATTGACAGAGCAATAAGCTTAATTTCTTCTGGATTAAAGCTGCTGCTTAAACCTAAAGATGGGGCATTTTTATATTCCTGCACCAAATAAAAAGCCCCTGGCATTTCAAACGAATCTACATAGCGAGGGATGCGAGAATGATTTACTTGCTGCAAGATTTCGATTTCGCGCTGATATGCTTTCACACCTGATAAATCAGCATCGGCATTAGCAAAACAAAACTCTTTAATCACCACCTGTTGCTGAGAGTTGAAGAGATTAGCTAAGTAAGTAATGCGTCCCCCTTCTCGGTTGCGTCCTAGTTCGCTGATAACTTGATAGCCTTGTTTAGAAAAATCTGGATGGTGATTTAAGGGAATTGCCCCTTTATGTCTATTACGCACATCAAGCTCCATTACACACCATACGAGTTTGATTCTGTCAAGGTGCAATTAGAAAGATTTTGATCCACCCACGGAATTTTAGATTTTAAATTTTGGATAATGGAATTGAAAGATTCAAAAGCGTTCGATTTAATGCTTACGCCGAAGTCCAAAATTTAAAAAGGTCTGAGAGCAAGCGAACTTAAAGGCGAAAATAAATCTAAAATCCAAAATCCAAAATCCAAAATTGAGTCACCCAGATTGTTAGCCCCATTTCTACCCTGCATAGCACAAGACGCATCGGTAGAAAGTGTGTTTGCATTTGCGTCTTGGCGCGAAATTCTTAACTTTGCGCTAGCCAATCGACAATTTGGGCATTAACAATATCTGGAACTTCATCGTGGGGACAATGACCGGCATTAGGAATGGGAACAATTTTGATTTCTTTGCCATTCTGACGCGCCTCTTCGTAAATCTTTGTCCCGGTAATTGGTGTCCAAGGATCGTCAGCACCCCAAATTACTAATAGAGGACGTTCTACTTTGGGCAAAAGTTCCTCTGGACTTGGGCCAGGAGGCGCTGTGAGAATGGAGGCGAAGACTTGTTGCGCTCCTGGGTCGCAAGAGGGAGTATAAAGTAAATCGACTAATTCATCGGTGACGGCTTCACGATCGCGGTAAACTTGGTAGAGGGTGCGGCGAATTTGGGCTTTTTGACGGATGCGGTTATAGACAAATTTACCTGTAATTGGCGATCGCACAAACCGATTAAAAGCTGCCATCACAACCCGTAGTGGCGGGTTCAGTTCGTGGGGACGATGACTCAAGCCACCCGCAGAGTTAATTAAAATACCGCCAGCAGCAATTTCTGGATGTTCTACCAGTACAATCAAGCTCAAAAGTGCGCCGATGGAGTTGCCAATAAATACAGCAGGTTCGTGTATATGTGCTGTGCAGAAATCTTTCAGCAGTTCCACCCAAACTTCCACACTGTAATCAATGGTTGCTTTATCGGAACCGCCAAAACCTAAAAGGTCTATGGCAAATACCTGGTAGCCAGCATTAGCTAAAACTGGAATATTTTTGCGCCAGTGTCCAATGGAAGCACCGAAGCCGTGAACTAGTACCAAAGGGCGTCCTGTACCCATGACAGTATACTGAATTTTGTAACCCTGCCAAGTCCAAAAGAATTTTTCAAAAGCGTCTTCGGTTGCAAGCGGCTGTGTAGTTACAGTCATTATGAAGATTAATAAAGTCTTTCTTAAATATATTAATGTTCTCTGACCTAAAATGAAGTCTGAACAAAATGCTATTTTTAAACCAGCCCCAGTTGAGTTAAAGTCTTTGCCCTAAATACATAGTTGTAATTAAGTATAAGACCAAACCTCACCCTCAATCCCTCTCCTTATTAAGTAGAGGGAAGCCGGAGGCAGGGTGAGGTTTTATATTTAATTTGACCCACTTACTTATAACCTATTTTGAATTGGAGCGTTCGCGCAGCGTCTCGGAGAGAAGCGACCATGACCCTTTCTGCTAACCAACTAAAGACCGAAATTATCTACCCCAGTTCTGATGGTAAACCAATGGCGGAGAGCGACCCAGCACGGGATTATCTAATTTATGCTGTAGAAGCCTTAGACATTTATTTTCAAGACCGAAATGATGTCTACGTATCAGGGAATCTATTTGTTTACTATAAAAAGGGCATTCCTAGTGCTGTGGTTGCTCCTGATGTCTTTGTGGTATTTGAGGTAGACAAGAAAAAGCGCGTCAGCTACAAGGTTTGGCAAGAAGGGGGTAAAGTCCCTAATTTTATTTTGGAAATCACTTCTGCAAGCACCCAAGAAAATGATGAAGAGGATAAACCCACGAAATATTCACTTTTAGGTGTGCAAGAGTATTTTCAGTATGACCCAACCGGAGATTACCTCAACCCACGACTAAAGGGTTCCTATTTATTTGAGGGTAAATATCAACCCATTACATCCAACTTTTTACCCGATGGTGTCTTGTCTATTCACAGTGAAATATTGGGTTTAGACCTCAGATTGATTGAGGGAGAACTGCGGTTTTTTCACCCCCAAACTGGCAGAAAACTCTTAAGTCATAAAGAAACAGAACAAGCGCGACAAGAAGCAGAACAAGCGCGACAGGATGCAATACCTAGATTATTGGAGTTAGGCTTGAGTGTAGAACAGATTGCCAGTACTCTTAGTTTATCGTTGGATGAGGTGGTACTTAGTTTATCGGTGAATGAGGCGAGACGGTTTGATTTAGAGTGATAGGTAAAAATTACTACAATTAAAATTATGATTACTCTGTGGTGAGAACGCAGTAGTAACTTCAATCCCTGCAATAAAGCTGACACCGTTGATAATGAAGATAGGCGTTATCTTCATAAAATTTTATGTTCTTAACTTGGTTAGACAGCAACTCTTGGCTGCTGGAAATCGGCAAAAAACGAATACTAATTGACCCTTGGCTGATTGGTTCGTTAATTTTCAGCAATTTGGATTGGTTCTTTAAAGGTTCGCGATCGCAAAATCGCCCAATACCAGATAACATTGATCTGATTCTGCTGTCTCAAGGTTTAGAAGACCACGCTCATCCACCAACGCTTAAACTACTCGATCGCAGTATCAAAGTTGTAGCTTCTCCCAATGCGGCCAAGGTTGTACAGCAGTTAGGTTACACCCAAGTAACGGTATTGGCTCATGGTGAAAGTTTCACTTTAAATAATCAAGTTGAAATTAAGGCTTTTCCTGGCTCTCCAATTGGCCCGACTCTGGTAGAAAATAGTTATCTCCTCAAAGAATTGGAGAGTGCTTTAACTGTATACTACGAGCCTCATGGGCATCATTCCCCAGAACTTAAGCAAGCTGCACCTATCGATGTAGTGATTACACCGTTTGTTGACATGACATTGCCTTTGCTTGGGTCGATTATTAAAGGGCAAAATAGTGCTTTGGAAGTAGTAAAGTTGTTACAACCTCAAGTAATCTTACCTACTGCTGCTGGTGGTGATGTGTCCTTTGAGGGATTGCTAATGAAATTCATTCAGACTAAAGGAACTGCTGACGAATTTCGTTCGTTACTAGAGAAAAACAATCTTTCGACGCGGATACTTGAGCCAAAACCAGGCGATCGCTTTGAACTACCATTATAAAAACGAGCATTAGCAATCTAAATCAGAATCTGAAAACCTCATATATCAACGCGCAGCAACTACTCTTACAGAACGCCTCAAGGCAATCGGTAGGGTAGACGCAAAGATACAAACAACAATTCATCCTTCAATTCAGCAATGCCGATAATTGCTATACTCCCGGACTTTCGTAATATTACTTAAGTAGGATATTAGGTAAAAAAATCTCAAAATCAACCGAAAATACCCTGAGGGGGCATTGCTTTTTAATAATGGGAAAAGGTCTAATCAAAGGTTGATTCTTTAATTTAGAAGGCTTGAATCTAATGAAGACCCTTTTTGGATTGCTATTTGTACTGAGCTTCATGGTAGTAGCTTGCAGTCCCTCTCAGGATAAAACGGTGTCTTCTAATCCCGAAGTAACCAGCACTCCGGTTCAAGCAGGAGAGCAAAAGACACAGAATAAGCTTTTAGTTGTAACGACAGTTGCTCCTTTAACGAATATTGTAAGTAACATTGCAGGCGATCGCTTAGTAGTTAAGGGCATTATTCCAGAAGGAACCGACTCCCATACCTTTGAGCCTCGTCCCAGTGATGCCGATATACTATCCAAAGCTAATCTGATCATCGCCAATGGGTTGCATTTGGAATCCCCGACAGAAAAACTAGCTAAAGCCTCAAAGCCCAAAGAAACTAAAATCTTTGAATTAGGTGGTAACACTATTACTCAAGACCAATGGCTTTTCGACTTCAGCTTTCCGAAAGAAAAGGGCGATCCGAATCCTCATCTGTGGGTAAACCCCAAGTATGCTGAGGCTTACGCCAAACTAGCCGCCCAGCAGTTAACCACCTTAGATGCTGCTGGCAAAGACTACTACGCGACTAATCTCAAAAATTATTTACAACGTCTGGATGCTCTAGACAAGGCAACACGGGAAATCGTCGCCAGTATTCCTGCCAAAAACCGTAAACTGTTAACCTACCACGATTCTTGGGCGTATTGGGCTAGAGAGTATGGTTTTCAAGTAATTGGTGCGATTCAACCTTCAGATTTTAAGGAACCATCTGCTCAAGATGTCGCAAAGCTAATTGACCAAATTCGGAAAGTAGGCGTTCCAGCCATTTTTGGTTCTGAAGTCTACCCCAGCAAGGTAGAAGAACAAATTGCCCGCGAAGCGAAGGTAAAAACAGGCAACACTGCCGATGATGAGTTACCAGGCAAAGGTTTAGCTAATGCAATGGAAAATACCAATCCTGAGCATACCTATATTGGCATGATGGCTAACAATATGCGGATTATCGCCTCTAATTTGGGAGGAAACCCTGATTTGGTAAAGAACTTAAACACTGGAAATGTTGTTGGCCCAACAGCAACCAAGTAGTACCGCATCACGGAAGTCACGCATTCAAAAGTCACTCATTCAAAAAGCTTATAGAGCATACTTTTTGGCGATTTGGAATGGGTGGTTTATTTCCGCCGTGCTGTACTAGGATCAACAAAATAAATACAGCAGAACTCAAGAATAAAACATGCTTGATATATAGTGCAAGAGACTTAGTAGAGCATTTTATTAATTTGTAGCAAATTAAACTTGGCAATACCCTGCAATGCCAATACGTCTCCTTGCATTAAAAACACTACGTTTTTAGGCAATGTACCTTAGTTTATGTACCTCACTAACTGAAATCTGCTGTATATGCAACCAATACTTGAAGTTAGAAATTTAACCTGTGGTTATCAAACTCAGCCAGTATTTACCAATCTCAATCTGACGCTTTACCCTGGCCAACTTACTGGTTTGGTGGGGCCTTCTGGTAGTGGTAAAAGCACTTTAATCAGAGCAATTTTAGGACTAGTTCAGCCTTGGACTGGAGAGATTTGGTTTCGAGGAAGGCGCTTAAAGTCAGGAGTAGCACCGCCTTTGGTTGGCTATGTGCCGCAGGTAGAAACGGTGGATTGGACTTTTCCAGTTACGGCATTGGAAGTGGTGATGATGGGGCGTTACCAAAAGCAAAAAATGTTGCCTTGGTCTTCGCGGCGCGATCGCCAAGTTGCCAGGGAACTCTTAGAGCGGGTTGGGGTTGCCCATGTTGCCCATCAACCTATCGGTAGTCTATCTGGTGGACAACAGCAAAGGGTATTCATTGCCCGTGCTTTAGTAGGAGAACCAGAAATAGTCCTTTTAGATGAACCCACCAGCAGTTCAGACTTGCACGTTCAACACGAACTATTGCACCTATTGGCTGATTTGAATCAACAAGGCTTGACAATTATTCTCTCTACCCATGACCTAAACTCGGTAGCAACTCATCTACCTTGGGTAGTATGTTTCAACCACGGTTTAATTTGTCAAGGTCAACCTATTGATGTCTTCACTCCCGCAAATCTTGAGCAGACTTTTGGCGGAGAAATGGTAGTTTTCTACGAACAAGACCGAATTTTGATTGCTAGCGGCGGTACCTCTCTACGCCATCAAATGCAAGATAACTTGCCCCAAATACTGCGTCCCTCCAACTCGTCGAAATCTGCTTAATCTAAATACAGTATATGGATCTTTTACTAGCACCTTTTCGCTACGAATTTTTTAGCCGTGCAATTCTAGTCGGCATGATGGCAGGGTTATTATGCGGCATTATGGGAGTTTATATTACAACTCGCAGAATGAGTTACATTGCCCACGGTTTATCTCATGCGATTTTAGGGGGAGCCGTGCTGAGTTATGTACTGGGCTTGAATTTCTACATTGGCTCTGGAATTTGGGGTTTTGCAGCTGCTCTGTTGATTCAATATTTGACCGGACGCAAAATTTACTCAGATGCAGCTATTGGGATTGTGACAACTGCTAGCTTTGCTTTAGGAGTAGCTGTGATCAGTAGCTATCGCAAATTTAGCCAAAACTTTGAAGCTGCTTTGTTTGGTAATGTGTTGGGGGTTTCCCCTAATGATTTGTGGGTGGTGACTGGTGTAACGATTGTCTTACTCAGCCTCGTTTTCTTATTTTATCGCCCGTTGCTATTTTGGTGTTTTGACCGGGAAGTTGCTCAGGTTCATGGCGTACCCGTTTTTGCAATGGATACTTTATTTGCTTTGATGTTAGCGACTTTACTAGTGGCAACATTGAATGTATTGGGGGTGACTCTAATTATTTCAGCAGTAGTGATTCCAGCATCAATTGCGCGATTAATGAGCGATCGCTTTGGTTATCTGATGATTATTTCCGGGATTTTAGGAACTGCGATTTCTTTTGTGGGTATCTACCTCAGCTACTACCTCGACATCGCCTCTGGAGCGAGTGTGGTACTACTCTCAACCGCTATATTTGCCTGTGTGCTGCTCACCAAGAATCTGCAAGGACGATATAAACGCCGTCTCCCTCCCCTTGCAACAAAACACCTTTCTTAGGAAAGTGGATTAAAGGACATGATATTAGTTGTCGGATTAGCTGCTTGAGATTTTCTTTCCTTATGGAATTGCCAATTATTTACCACCCAGATTACGTTGCGCCGCTACCTGAAGGACATCGTTTCCCGATGTCTAAATTTCGGCAACTCTACGAATTGCTGTTAGCTGATGGTGTAGCAAATCAAGAACAATTTCACACCCCCGAACGTCCGCCGTTAGAGTTGATAGAATTAGCTCACACCCCAAACTACGTTAAAGCTTATTGTGAAGGAACCTTAGATGCCAAAGCACAGCGTCGCATTGGTTTGCCTTGGAGTCCAGCATTAGCAAATCGTACTTGTGTAGCGGTAGGTGGTACGATACTAACTGCTAAACTGGCACTAAGTCAGGGTTTAGCTTGTAATACTGCTGGTGGAACTCATCATGCCTTTCCCAATTATGGGTCTGGTTTTTGTATTTTCAACGATTTAGCGATCGCCTGTCGTGTTTTACAAAAATTCGGACTTGTCCAAAAAATTCTGATTGTAGATTTAGATGTGCATCAAGGAGACGGCACCGCTTTTATCTTCCAAGACGACGACAGCGTTTTTACTTTTTCTATGCACTGCGAAGTCAATTTCCCCGGTACTAAACAAAACAGCGATTTGGATATTCCTTTGCCGTTGGGAATGGAGGATGATGCTTATTTACAAACTTTAGCGAATTACCTATCAGATTTATTATCTAAAGTCAAGCCAGACTTAGTATTTTATGATGCAGGTGTTGACCCTCATATAGGCGATCGCTTAGGCAAATTAGCCTTAACTGATGCTGGCATTTTTCGCCGGGAAATGCAGGTTTTAAGCACCTGTATGAGTAGCGGTTATCCCGTCGCCTGCGTCATTGGCGGCGGTTATGCTGATGATATGAAATCCCTAGTTTGGCGACACTCCCTACTGCATCGCGCCGCCAGCGAAGTTTACCAGCAATACAAACTATAGTCATATTTAATCCTAACGAATAATACTAAAATAAACTTTGCGCTCCTCTGCGCTTCCCTCCGCGCACCTTTGCGTTTAAATCTAAACCTTATTTTGTCAGCAAAGGCAGTACTGGATGAACAACGGCAAACTCAGAATCTACGAACTAGCAAAAGAACTAAATTTAGATAGCAAGAAGCTATTATTAATTTGCGAAAAGCTCAAAATTGCAGTCAAAAGCCATACCAGTACAATCTCCGAGTCCGATGTAGAGCGTATTCGTGCAGTAGCAAATAAACTAACAGCAAAATCCTCAAAAACTAAAACAAACTCTGAAGATTGGGGCTATATGTTTATAGCTTCAGCAATTGATAGTTTTATCCGCCATCTTGAAAGTGAAGCTACCCTGAAATCATATCCCGAATTTAGGGAACGGCGCGATCGCGCCAATGAGTTAATGTTGGAATGTGTCGGTAAAAAACCTTCTCTATTTTATCTGCGTCGCAAAGGCCCAGGAAAAGAAGCAAGAGAAGAAATTTGGGATTTGACAATAGCAACAGACTCCGATGTTCCATTACCCGCAAGACTTGAGAACCTAAAAAAAACATTAGGATTTAGAGCCGCTGTACCAAAAGATGGACGCGGCGGTATAAAAATACTTTCGGCTCAGTTGCTACATCCATCACAGGGACAGGCTGATAGTTATGCTGTACCTTGTCGCTTACGTTTGCTACCTAATCATCAGCATCATCTCGACATTCCACCCGCAACATTGAAACGCATCGCAGCCGCGCCAATGTGTGGTGAGCATGTACCTACAGAAGATCAGCTTAAAGCCTGGAAAGCATTTTTGCAAATTGAAGAAAAAATTGCGAAAGCACGTCAATTTTGCGTGCGTTATGTAAGTCACAACTATAACTTCAAAAGACGAATCAGTTTTGAAATTGATGTAGCCTCAGCCACCCTAGACGGCTTTTATCAAAATTCCCTCGAAGTAGAAAACTTTTGGGAACGAGCAAGACGTACAAGAAACGAAGATTTAAAGCTTTTTGAAACTGCTCCCATCGGCAAAAATTGGATTAGCGGTCGTCAATTAGGGACTGTTGAGGAAGTTGACCCCAACCGTTGTATTATTAGTCTCAGACTAGACCGCGACTTAGCTGAATTCATGGCAACACAGCGTTATAAGTTGCCAGATACCGGATTTTTGTGTTTTGAAGCAGTTGGTGATATTCAGCAGATTCAGCGCAAGAAAAAAGCTTTAGATGATTTAAATAATGGTTACACCCAAAATCCATATTTGGGTAACTTTTTATTCGATGCTTCCCAAGCTAGACAAATCAAAACAACTATCGAACTTCAACCACAAGATTTGTTATTATCTTCTGCTAATCCGGGTCAAAAAGCAGCAGTAGAAAAGGTACTTACTGCTAAGGATCTTGTTCTCATCCAAGGGCCACCAGGGACTGGTAAAACTACCGTAATTGCTGAGATTTGCTATCAAATAGCCCTCCGGGGTGGACGAACTCTAATTGCATCTCAAGCCAATTTAGCAGTAGATAACGCCCTGAGTCGATTAGTTCATAACCCCGTAATTCGCGCTGTACGAAAAGGTAGAGCCGAGAAAGTTGGGGAGGAAGGACAGCCATTTTTAGAAGATCAAGTGATTGGCAAATGGCTAGAAAATACAGCAAATGACTGCGAAAATAATCTGACTCAACGGCTCGAAAATATCCAAATTTTCAGTCAATTACTCGCATCATCACAAAGATTTACAGCCTACTTCCAAGTAGAGGAAGAATTTAATCAGCAACAAATTAAATTCAATAAAAATAAGTTAAAAGTCGAGAGTGACTTTAAGAATCAAGAAAAATCTTACAATGAAACCGTCGAAAAACAGAATGAGGTTGAATCCCTAATTGCAGGACTAGAAAATATACTAAATACTGCATCTAATATAAACTGGGAAGCTCCAGAAGTTACAAATTTTTTGCCGCTTCTTAAGCCATATACAGAAGGTAACAGTTTAGTAGAGGAATTTTTAGCAAATGTTCGTCAAACTATAAAATATACTGATGAACTTGGCTTTGTACGTCCAGCACTTGGTGCTTTCGGTTTAGCGGGTTGGTTACGTGAAACCGTAGCAAAAGAAATTTCTGGATTTAAAACAGCTTTGACTTCTGCTCAAGATATAAGTAAAGCCATCTTAGAAGTTGCAGCATCAGTCGAGGTTGTTAAACAGAATTTCGCCTCGTTAAATCAGCTACAACCAGATTATCAAAAATATCTTGCCAAACTGCAAAACATCCAACAAACAATCCAGATATGGGAAAATCGCAAACGCGAAATAGATTATATTATCTCAGCAGTTAAGGAATGGAAATCTACAGCACCTTCTCGTCTCTATCAAACTTTGAAAGATTGTCAGCAATCAGGTTTCCCACTCACAGAGAATTTAGTGGACTTACCATTAGGTTTGTTGATGTTTGCTAATACATTAAAATTACCAATAGTACCAAAAGTTTACAAAATTAACCTGCCAGAATGGCAGCTATTGACAAAAGCGATCGCTTATGAAATAGACGGAAATTTTACTGACAGGCGGGGGAAACAGCATAATTTTAGTTATTTTTTACAACAAAATTTTAGTCAGATTCCAATGGTGCTATCAAAGAGCGATCGCACCCAATGGCAAGAAACCTCTCAACAGTTCAATAATTATCAGCTACTCAACCCCAAACAGCGAAAATTGCTAGTTGAAAATACCCAGGTTTTTTTAATTAGAATGCAACGGACTTATGGCGCATCCTGGGAATGGAATAACATCGACTCTACTCTCACCCAGATTACACAAGAATTGCTAGATACTATTCTTGTAAATGCCCGTCAATGCGTTTTAAAAGTCAAAACAGAAACCGATCAACAGCTTCAACATCTGCAACGCCAATTAAATGAACTTCAGAAAAATGAAATCAGCCAACAGCAAATATCTGTTACTCAAGCTGAAGCCGAAAAAGCACAGCAAGATGCTAATTTGCAACTTGGAAGAGTTATTAATATTTTACAAGAACTTAACCAACAAAATATACCCGCTCAGTTACGCATTCTAACTGACAAATATCTCGCAACACAATCAAATATTTGGGAGCAGCCACAAGAGTTTTCAAATCAAGTTAATTATTATATAACTTGTATCAGTCAACTTGAAACATTAATTTCATTATTAGAACCTCTTGCTGTGTTGGAGATAATTAGAAGCTCTCTTGATGAGCATTTATCAAAGCTACAACAAGAAACTGAAACTTCTCTACAACAGCTTCAAAGATTCCAAATTAGTCTCCGTGAAATAGAAGAAAAAGTACAACCACAGCCATCATTAATTTTAACAGAAGAAAGAAGCTGGTGGTTGACAGAATGGCAAAGAATACCGGATAAATTTAAACCAGAAAAGTTTGCTAATGACTTGTTTAATCTAGAGTTATTACGTAGCATAAATATTAGCTTTCAATCTTGGCAACAGCAACTACAAAAAGATGAAATTTATCTCAATAAATATCAAACTTTTGTCCAAGATTGGATTGAAAAATTAAGACAGCCAACAGAAGGCGATGCCTACGGCGGGCTACGCCTACGCGACGATTTAAGGCGCATATATTTAGATAATGCCAACGTCGTCGGTATCACCTGTGTTCAAGCTGCAAATAGAGGTTTTTCTGAAGAATTCAAATCTTTTGATGTTGTCATTATTGATGAAGTTAGTAAGTGTACTCCACCAGAGTTACTAATTCCAGCCTTGAAAGGTAAAAAGTTAGTAATGGTAGGCGATCATCGACAATTACCACCCATGCTTGATACTAGCACTTTAGAAGAAGTTGCTCAAACAATTGGCAACACGCGAGATGAACTACAATTCTTAGAAGAATCACTATTTAAAAGTCAGTTTGAATCTGCTGATGAAAGCATTAAACAGATGCTAACTACACAATATCGAATGCATCCATTTATTATGGGAGCAATCAATCAGTTTTATGATGGTAAACTAGAATCTGGTATTTTGGAGCCGGATAAAAAACGCGCACATCATCTAGCAGGCGAAATCATCCACGAATCTCAGCATCTTATTTGGGTAAAAACGCCTATAGAGAATCACTTTTTAGAGCAAAGAAATGGAACTTCTTACTTCAATATTCAAGAAATTAATGCCATTGAACGTCTGTGTCAGCAGTTCGAGACTACTTGGGCTTCTAAAGTTGCTAATGGTGAACCGAAAAAAGAAATTGCCGTAATTACATTTTATGGCGCTCAATTAAGAAAAATTGATGAACGCTTGCAATCTGAACTTTTCCCTTCATTAGAAATTCGTACAGGTACAGTAGACAGATTTCAAGGTATGGAACGACCTGTTGTAATTGTAAGTATGGTTCGCAACAATAGCAAAGGAGATGTAGGATTTGCGAAAAAGCCAGAACGGGTAAATGTTGCATTTTCTCGCGCTCAAGAACTCTTGATAATTGTGGGTTGTCATAATTTGTTTACCCATCAATTAGGTAAAGTTGGAAGTATGTATTCGGAAGTTTCAAATATTGTCAGTCTTCATGGAGGTTTCGTTGATGTTTCTCAAATCATTTGAAAAGTGCTTTTGTTGTTAATTAAAGGCTTAGGTAAGAAAAAGTAATTTTTAAGCTCCTAGAAAGAAGTTACAATTAACAAACTGCCCTCCAAAACTGATTATTTCTCATTTTATTTCTCATTTAGAAACAGACTGGAGATTTTTATGACCCCAGCAGCGATGTCTGACGACAAGCCCTTCGGGTTCGGGCGATCGCAATCGACGGGAACCGCCAAGGCTGCGACCCCCTCACCGCAAAGCGTCTACGCTACACCCACAAAAGAATCACCCCTTTTGTTTGAAGGACTGACTTGGAGAGAATTCAAAGCAATTGAGCAGTTATTAGACCGTCCAGGATATCGCCTGTCTTTCCTAGATGGTATTTTGGAGATCCGAAGAATGCCTGGAGAACCACACGAAATCGTTAAGAAGAGAATTGCCGCATTGTTAGAACTTTACCTGCTCATGGCAGGGTATGACTTTACTCCAACTGGCTCAATGACCTTAGAAAGTGAATCGGGTGTTGTCAAGCGAGAGGCGGATGAATCTTATAAACTTGCTCCTAGTCGAGTGCGTCCCGATTTAGCAATAGAGGTGGTGTTTACCAGTGGCGGTATCAACAAACTGGAGGCATACAAACGGCTGTTGATTCCAGAAGTGTGGTTTTGGGAAGATGGAGTGTTAGAAGTTTATCACCTGCAAAAAGAAGGCAACGCACTTCATTATGAAAAGGTTTCTAGTAGTGAGGAGGTTAAAGGTATCGATCTGGATTTGTTGTTACGCTGCATTAATATGGTGAATCATGTTGATGCTATCAAGACTTTTCAGCAGGCGCTTCAGAAATAACTGGCAATTTCTGCTAAACCAATTTATGACAATCTTAAAAATTTTGTATATGAAATTGAAGCGATAGACTGAGCAAATTAGCCATTACTAAAACTTGCATTACATGGAGGTTTCGTTGATCTTTCTCGCCTCTTCTGCTAAACCGATTGATGACAATCTCAAAAAATTGGTAGACGAAATAGAAGCGCAAAGTCCTAGTTTATCAGTTTTAGCAGCGCGTGAATTCCGTTATAGTTTGCGTCAAACTCCGGTAGAAGTAAATATCAAGGAACCTCGCCAGTTTAACGTACTTGAAGAATTTATTATCCGCGCTGCTATTGAATTTCAACCTCCGCCAACAGAGGATGAATTAGCATCTGTACTTGGGCTTGATTCTGTTTTTATTAAAACTACTACTACAACTCTTCGTTCCTTACAAACTCTATCACCAACATCACCACTTACTGTTACTGCTGAAGGTCGCTTATTTTATGATAAAGGGTCTGTACCACAGCCGCCATATCCTATACAAATTTATGCTATTACAGACCCTTTAAGCGATAAGATAACCTTTCAATCTGAATCCTTAAATGAGACAACGATAACTTTACCTGACTTGGCAGACTTTATCACTATCGATAATATAATTGCTGATATTGCCTCCTTACCCCTTGAGCAAATCCAAAAAAGTATTCAAGCTTCAGGTTTAGCACTTCATGTACCAGAAGAGGGAAAAATCGTCGCTTCCTATAGGGTGCTAGCTTCGACTCAAAAATTTTGGAGAAAGATATCGCTTTTTGTTATCTTTGATGCTCTTGATAAATTGACTATTCAAATAAGAAATGGAAAGCAAATTTTAGAGTCAGCATCAAATTGGTTAGAAGTGCTACATGCTGAAGGCAAAATATCTTTGCAAACATTATGCAAATTGTCAACAGAAACCATAAATTTTCAACGTGAAGCCATTCTTAAGCAGAAAAATACTGAAATATAAGCTAGACTCGAAAAGATTCGCCAAAAGGCGCTAAGGGACTGACAAGAAATAAATTATTCCAATAAACGAACCTTATTAGACACAGAGAACGCAGAGAGAAGAAATAGAGAGAGTTTTTGCGTCAGCGCAGTTTCTACTTCTTAACCCACATTCCGCACTTCAAAATGTATTATCTATCTTTTCAATAAAAATTCCTAATAATGTTCAAATTATTAAGTATTAATATTGAATACCATTGGCGATTTATGTTGTTGATTTAACCATTTTTTTCCACCTATGGGAAATCTACGCATATTACACGATGAAGTGCGGAAAGTCGGTTCTTAATATTGCCCAAAAGAGTGATTCACCTGATAATTTTATTTCGCAATATACCTAAAACAAAATAAACATATTACTGAACTTTTCGGCTTAAATTACCTGTGGTTTTTAATATACACGATTCTCAACTCTTAAGTGCGTAAATTCAACTAGTATATTTATCATGCTTCAGTAGTAATAATTCTCTAAAACACAGCCAAGAAATCTGTCGTCCTGATTTGGTATGAATTATCAATAAAATTATTCTTAACCTTTGATTGACTTAAAGATAGATCCAGAAAATCGTCTAATTCGATACAATTTATAGGTAGAGAGAGCCAAGGAGAACAAGGTGGTTTTATTAAAAGGCTTTGAGATTGAGATTTACACTGGCACGCCTCAAGGTGAAATCGTTGGTCTCTCCGACAAAATAGTTGCAGATTTGGATGGATTTATGCGGGAGCCAGATAGCCGCAACGTAGAATACATAACTCAACCATCCCCTAATTACGAAAATTTATTGTGTGCTTTACTGCGTCCCCGGCGGGAGTTACGAAACTATCTCAATGGTTTGGGCGATTATACCCTGATACCGGGGAGTACTTTATCTTTGGGTGGGAGCGATCGCTTTCTCCGTTCCGATCCAGCAAACCCCTATCATGACTACATTGAGAACACCTACGGCACAAAAGTAGTCACCGCCAGCGTCCACATCAATGTCGGCATTAGCGATCCAGAAGTATTAATGCGGGCGTGTCGGGTGATCCGTATGGAAGCACCTTTATTTCTCGCCCTGGCCGCCTCATCTCCCTTCCTGGATGGCAAAGCTACTGGCTATCACTCCACCCGTTGGGGCGTATTTCCGCAAACGCCTAGTCATATACCGTTATTTGCCAGCCACGCCGATCATATTCAGTGGGTGGAAGATCAGCTAGTTGCCGGAACCATGCAAAACGTGCGGCATTTGTGGGCATCAGTGCGACCAAATGGCGATCGCCGTCCTTATGACCTAAATCGGCTAGAATTGAGAATTTGCGATTTAGTCACAGATCCCCTTGCCTTGCTAGCCATTACTGCCTTATTAGAAGCGCGTTTGTTGCAAATAATCGAAAATCCCAGCATCGATCCGTTAACTCAAAGTACCTTCTCTGGCGAAGAACTCGTTACCCTGACTGCTGAGAACGAAGCAGCAGCAGCAGCTGGTAGTCTCGATGCTCAGTTGAAGCATTGGCAAGATGGTAGAAGTATCCTAGCCAGAGATTGGATTGCCCAAATGTACCACGATGTTTGGGCGATCGCTAAACAAGGAGGCTTTAGTTGTTTCCTTTCCCCTTTACACAAAATCCTCCGCGAAGGCAATGAAGCTCAACAATGGTTGCAATTACACGCAGTCGGTTTTGACACCCAGCGCGTCATCACCCAAGCTATTGTCGCCACCCAAGAGCGCGAAATCGAACTCGAAGAAAAATTGTGTTCCTCCCTACTGGCTTAACTCAGGGAGCAGGGGGCAGGAAAGTCGTAGTGAAGTCCAGAAATTGGATAATTTATTTTTTGGAGTTCCCTTAGATAAATGATAGATTTTCTTGAAGACACTAGCCCTTTTTATTTCTACATAAAACTTAATATTTCCTTATTTTAACCAACTATCCTCTCAGACATTGCTCTGGGAGGGTTTGGGCTTCGTTTTAAAAATCTAATTGATAGAGGATGTTTGATTATTATTAACAAAACCTATGAATCGCCTCTACCCTTTGGTAGATTTAACATGGAGAATAGATTTTTTTATACAATACGTAGATTATACGGTCAATGCCCCAGGTAGTTTTAGTTCACCCACAAATTCCTCCTAATACAGGTAATATTGCCCGTACTTGTGCAGCTACGGGTACAGAGTTGCATTTAGTGGGGCCTTTGGGATTTGAAATTAGCGATCGCTACCTCAAAAGAGCAGGATTGGATTACTGGCCTTACGTCAAACTGCACTATCACGAATCGCTAGAAGCCTTTAAAAACCTACATCAGCAGCGTGGAGGCAGATGGTTGGGTTTTACTGTCGGTGGAAATTCTAATTACGTCAGCTTTCAGTTTCAACCAGATGATTGGTTGCTGTTTGGTAGTGAAACTACGGGCTTACCACCAGCAATTTTGTCAGATTGCGATGCTACTCTGTATATTCCCATGAGCCAACCGGGGGTTCGGAGCTTGAATCTCTCAGTAAGTGTGGCAATTAGCTTATTTGAAACGCGTCGTCAGTTAGGCTATTTACAATAGCTATTTACCTTCATCACCACAAGTAAATATACTTATGAAATTCTGAGATATCTATTAGACAAAGGATTTGTGGCAGTAAAAATTTTCTGAATTACTGCAACAATATGTAAAACAAGATACCTAAAATGGGTTTTTTTCCGAAATTGTAGTGGAAGATACTTACAAGGATATGAAGGTTATTATAAGAAATTTGTATATGAAACTTGGGATATTGCCAAATTTGAATGATAGATTTTGATGAATCTGAAAGATCCTAAAATGGGGGGAAAAACGGCTAAATCCAGTCATAATAGATATCTGAGCAATTTTAGCTCGATCAACCTAGAAAGCAGCCTTAAAGTAGCCGATAGATCATACGGTTGTTTTTTAGGGAATAATCAACTTAAAGTCTCGTGTTGAGAAGACTGATTGGGTAGAAATATCTTGAAGATATCTACAGTGGGGGGCATCACTTTTCCAGAAGTCGCAGCAATTTAATTCTCGGCAGCGACTATGGACTTGGCAAATAGCTTGTCCAGTCCCCGCAATTGACGCAAGACAATGGCGGACAATGGTAAAAAGTAAAACGTCCTAAGTGGTGTGAGGAGTGGTTCGGACAAGTAAACACAGCAAAATTTAAGTTTTGCTAATACGTGTGAACTTGTTTAAATCAGAGAAGCAGGTTAATCTTGCGTAAGCATCTCTGGTGAATGTGATCTCGATCTATCATTTGTTGTGATCTAAATCATTGACTAGTATCCAACTGAAAAATCGAGATCAGTTAAGCGCTAGTGATCGTAAGGAGGTCGTCTTTGAAACGAGCATTGAAAAAGAGAGTAAAAGCTGTGTTGAACAATAACCCCAGCAGCGATGATGCCCCGGTAGAACTGCTAAATGTGACAAATCCAAAAGTTAACCGCCGGGTGCGGACAAAAGCCGCCATGATTGGCTTGGCAATCTCTATGGGAGCAACCAGCCTTTTGGTGACTCGACAAAGCGATCAAGCCCAAGCAGCAGTGCCTGTAGGTAGCCAAAAGGCAACTTCAACGATTCCTGCTGTTGCTGACACTGAGGTGAAATTCGCCTCCACAAAGCTGGAGTCCCAAGCAGTCTCATCAGCGAGCGTGCCGGAAAATCCTGTTATTGTGGAACCAACGGCAGTCTCACAAGTGCCTGGGCTTGAAGCTAAATGGCAAGTCGCGGCAAATGGAATCTCTTTGCAAGTTCCTGTATCAGAAAAATTTTCCCAAGGAACAGCAGTTTATAAAAATTCTACCTACCTGAAGCCCCAAGTGGCGCAGGGATTAAAGAATACCTTAGCTGAAACTAGTTTCCCAACAGTCAATAATCTGTCTGAGTCTAGTGCTAATGGTGTTGGTATTGCAAAAGCATCACTAACTGCCCAGCCACAAACAGTGGCAATATCTGGCGCAGCCAACAGTGAAATAAATGCACAACTTAAGGCGCAACAAGAGTTCGCACTGAATCGCTTACAAGAAAAATCGAACCGTTTAAGAAATAGTCTGGCACAGTTGCGGTCTGGAGAGACTAAAGATTTATCACAAGCTGATATGGGGTTGGCACAGCCAACGACTGTAGTTGAGAAGACTGTATTAGCCCAGTCGGACACTTCTGGCGATGCAAGCAAAGCGAACTTGATATCGAAGTTAAAACAGAAGACACAGACGACTCCACTAACACCAGCTAAACCAACAGTTATTGCGTCCTCGACTCGAACAGCCTACGAAGTTAAGCCTGGAGATACACTAGCAGCGATCGCCAGCAGATATAACACTTCCGTATCAGAACTAGTCAAGGCAAATAACCTCAATAATCCAAATGAACTGAAAATTAGTCAACAACTAATTATTCCTGCTGTTCAAATTGAGGCAACTGTACCAAGTAACCCCACTCTAGCGAGTAACTCCACTCTAGCGATTAAGCCCACTTTTGTAGAGTCCAGCAAAACTCCTCATGTTGCCACTGCCACCTCCCCGATAAATATTGGTAGTGCCAACTCATATCTACCTAGTTCACAATCACCAACTATTGCCGGCAACACTAACATTACCGTCCCTACACCGGTAACTGTTCAGATTCAGGCAAATAGTGCAACCGACTTAGAAACAGCCCCTACTCCTGTTTCTTCTTATGGCGTCGGTGGTGAAAATCAAGTGCCACAAACTTTTGCCGAAATGCAACACTTTAAAGCACCAACAAATAGGGTAGCAAGGGTAAATAATAACAATAATGACCGTTTGCGGAGTTTACAAGCGGAAATTCAAAGGTTACAGCAGAAATATCGCACTCAACAGTCTGGGAACTCAGTTGTGTCAGCAGCAGCTACCGAAACTAATAATGCTGCGATTTTGACTCCTATTTCCACCCCCAATAATTTCACTGTACCCAATGCGGCTCGACCGAATAGTGTAGCAATCCAAATTCCAGTTCCTACACCGATTCAGAGTAAGTATAGCGTTCAGCCAATTAAGCCCCAATTCCGTACTTCTGTACGCCCTAGCGAGGCAGTAAACCCAGAGTTCTTGCCTAATCTAGGTTCTCCTAGTAAGTGGACTCCCTCTGACACCCCAGCAGCCGTAAAGGTTGCAACATCTTCTGGAAGAGTAAATGCTTCTGACTCTTTAGGAATGATGCGGGGAAGGACTGTTTCTCCACAGGTAATACCACCTTTGGCAGCAGTCGATCAATATCTGCCCAGAGCCATTGATCAACTAACGCCTCCTCCATCTTCTTCCTCAACCATAGCTTTCGACTGGCCAGCACACGGCACTCTCACTTCTGGCTTTGGTATGCGTTGGGGAAGACCGCACAAGGGAATTGATATTGCTAACTCCACTGGCACACCAGTTGTTGCTTCAGCTGAGGGGACGATAGAAAAAGCTGGCTGGAACAACGGTGGCTACGGCAACCTCGTTGAAATCCGCCATCCTGATGGCAGCACAACTCGTTATGCTCATAACAGCAAAATTCTGGTACAACCTGGTCAGCAGGTGCATCAAGGAGAAACAATTGCTTTAATGGGTAGTACTGGTCACAGCACTGGGCCACACAGCCACTTTGAAATTCATCCAGGAGGTAAAGAAGCTGTTAACCCAATAGCCTTCCTACCCCAACGCGTGTAAAACAGGCTATCTGTAATTAAATCATTGCCTTGTTAAGTTGAGGGAGTTAAACTCCCTCTTTTGCTTTCTATTGCCTCAACAGGGATGAAAGCTGTAAGAAATTTGCTTAAAACTAGGACTTTTTGCAAATTTGTATGCTATACTAGTAGATGATTTGAAGATATATGGCTCAGTAGCTCAGTTGGTTAGAGCACGGGACTCATAAGCCTGGGGTCGTTGGTTCAACTCCGACCTGAGCCACTTTTAAAATAAGAAAAATATAAGGGTTTCAGCTTCTACTTATCAGTAGCACTAGCGAGCGGAATTCTTATATTAGGCAATAAACGCAATATTTTTTAAAGTATATCTATTATGCTAGCTATTTCAATTAGTCCAGTTCTTAACTCTTGAGCTTCCTTTTCAGTGGTTATAGGCCCATTATCATTTACATCTTCAACTTCTAAAATAGCTTTCTTAGTTTTGATTCTTAACTTCAGACTGTGAAAGGTAGTATCATTTTCTTGCTTTTTCTCCCAGACAATGAAGAAGTTTGGTCTGCCTGGAACCATATCTTGTACATTACTGTATAAATAATTAATTTTTGATTTATATACCTTTATACCAAAATATCCTCTACCTCCTGCCCCAGGATTCTTAGCTACACATTGGAACAATTGATAAGTGCCATTATCTACAAATTCTATAGAGCCATCTGCTATAGCTATTGCTCTATAATTAGCTGGAATAGATATTTTTATTCCCATATTAGTTAAGGTTACTGTTCTTTTAATCTCAGAAGCAGTCTCTTCATCAAAAGCGCATATAGTTGGTTTTGCTTGGGCTAATACTGGACAGGCTACTATGCAAGCCAGGATCATAGGTAAAAAAATTTTATTAAGTCTCATTTTTATCTAAGCTACTGAATTTACTTTTGCATTATTGGGATCTGAAACATAATCTTCAGTTTTTAGACAATATATTTATTCCCCCAAATAGAAGAACGCCTGTAGCTGCCCGAACTATTAATCCTCTTTGTATTTGATCTGAAAAAGTTTTATCTTTATCAATTGCAGTGAAGTTCATACTGCAATTATCCAAACTTCCTACAGGAAATGCACAGTAGCTGTAAGTGGAAGGTTTAATGGTATTAGCTCCAATCAAACCTATAACTAAAGAAACAAATAAAGCAGCACTATATTTAATCTTATTAGACATTAATTTGAATACTATTAGAGCTTTTAATAGCTTATCCAGTAGATTATTTACCCGACAGAGAGAAAATACTGAATTTAGTTTTATCTTCAAAAAGACTTAAAACAAAGCCTTTATTGAGTTATAAAAAAGTTGTAAATAAAATTCTAGTCTGTAATCTTTACTGGAAAATAACTCTACTAAAGGTCTAGCCACAGATACTATTATGAGTTTAGCTTTAGCTGCTTATGCCTGGAAGAGAAGAGAGAGTAATAATACCTATTACGATGAAAAGAAAGCGGCAGATTATTTAATGGATAGAGTTGCGTAGGCTAATATAAAGGGTTTTAAACTAGAGCATTACCACAATGTTTACATACTGTAGCTTCTTTTTTCACAGTTTCTGCACAGTAAGGACATATTTTATAAATTCCTTTGTTAATCATTGAATTTTCTGTTTCTTTTAAAAGAAGAGCATGAGGTAAAGCAAAAATAAACATTAGATGTCCATACATCCACCAATTATAATTTAAAAGTTATAAGTAGTGAGCGATAAGTGGAATTAAGATAAAGTAACTTTGACTGCTCTGTAAGAGGCAGGTTTGACCTCTAATTCTCAGGACTCAGCACTAACTGTTTGATGAGTTTGTAGCCAGTTGAGCAAATCAGCGATGTCTACGACGGGCTACGCCAACGCACTAAAATCTAACAAAGCCTCACCCAGTGCTTCCAATTGTTTTAGAGAAAGACCCTGAATTTGTTCTCGAACCTGTTGTGGTAACTCTCGTACTCGTTTTTGTAGCTGTCGTAGTACAAGTGTTTGTGCTTGTTCCTGTTGTCCTTCCTCCTTTCCTCGCTCGTAGCCAATGCGTTCGCCTGTGGTAATGTAACTCATGGTACGCTCCTGCTCGAATTGTTTAAACTCCTGCCAAAATTCTGCTTCTAATCCTTTTGGTAAAATCATAACCCAATCGATAAAACGATAGAGGTTACAAATATCCTTTTCTTGCAGCCCTTGTTCATACAATCGCCGAATTAAACTAAATTTCCACGTTTTCCTTTCTTCCAACTGTTTAGTAGTTTGTTGGGTTTTTAAATGTGCCATTACCACCGTCGCAAAGGGATTATCGCTATTTTCTAACTCTGTCCATCGATTTTGATAATCGAGCAGTTTGACGGTTCCAAATCTAAAATGCAAACCACAATCGGGATAATTATACTCAGCACTATTTAATGTGGCGGATTACTTCAGCAACTGACCAAGCTTGAGCGATCGCTCCTCTGGGCTTGTGAGGTGCATCGCCATCAAAAATCTCAGAAATAGAACCAAGACAAGCGTCAAATAAGAAGTGATCTAGCAGAGGTTGCCAATCAAAAGGCAGCGATCGTTGTGGATAAAAACGTTGCCAAGCCCGAATATATGGCCCAATTAGCCAAGCCCAAACAGTGCCTTGGTGATAAGCGCGATCGCGTTGCTCTTGATTACCCTCATATCTCCCCTTATATTCGGGATCTCCTGGATCGAGACTGCGAAGGCCATAAGGGGTGAGTAAGCTGACAGTTGCCAAATCTAATACTTGACACCCTTGCTGTTCAGAAAAAGCGCAATGGTGCAGCGACAGTGCTAAAACGGCATTGGGACGAACTTGAAAATTCCGGCGATCGTCCGGCTCAATAGTATCGTACAAATAACCCAGATGAGGATTCCAGAACTTTTGCAGCGAGGTTTTCACATGTTCTGCTTGTTGAGCATAACGCTGTGCTTGCTTAACCAGACGCGCCCGCTCACCATACTCAAGCAGACTCAATCGTTCTGCCCACTGACTCAGCCAACATAAAGCAGAATACCACAGTGCATTGATTTCTACTGGCTTACCATAACGGGGAGTGACGGGGTATGCTCCAATTACCACATCCATCCAGGTAAGGGCTACACCAGGAGCATCCCAACTAACTAGCCCATCGGTAGCATCGATCTGGATATTGAAATGTGTACTACCGACAAATGCTTTGTAGATTTGCTGTACTAAGGGGAATTGCTCCGCCAAAAATTCCCAGTCTTGGGTAGCTTCTAAATAAAGTCCTAAAGTTTCAATCCACCACAACGCCGCATCAATACTGTTATAAATTGGTTCGCCATTGACATCAGGAAATACATTAGGAATCAACCCGTGGCGACAATAATGCCCAAAAGTCCGCAATACTCCTTTTGCTAAGTCAAAGCGCCGTGGAATAAGTGCTAACCCTGGTAAAGCGATTAATGTGTTGCGTCCCCAGTCATTAAACCAGTGATAACCAGCAATTACTGTAGGGCCTCGAATTGAGGCTCGATAAACGATAAACTGATCGCTTGCTTTGAGTAGTTGTTGCCAGATTGTAGATTGGGCATTGGGCATTGGGAATTGGGCATGGGGCATTTGAGATTCGTAATTATTCGCCTGCTCCCCTGCTCCCCTGCTCCCCTGCTCCTGTGCTTTTCTGCCTCCCTCTCTCCATCCAAAAATCTGTGAGAGCCTTTCTTCCTCTGCCTTCACGGCTTCTGTAAAGGTTTCGGGGGTAAGAACACCTGCCATCGAGTCGGGAAAACCTACTCGTGCTTCTAGAGTAACTGTATCTCCTGGTTGCAGTGTGATTATCAAGTAACCAGGACTGTAGAGGTCTTCCTTGTCGCCTAATCCCCGTTTTCTCTCCTCAGGCAATCCATAATGCCAATACCAAACTGCATCTGTTTGATATCTTCCTTGTGTCCAGCGCAAGTGCCAAGGTATACCGAAATTCCCAAAATTTTTTGCTTGCAGACAGATTTGCTGTTGCCCAAGCAATTGTGAGAACTGTAATCCTGGATTAGCAGTTTGCTGGTGGTGAAAGTCACGTTCTGCTATCAGCAGTCGCAGCCGTAAAATCGCTGTATCACTTCCCTCATAACGATATTGGATCAAAGTTCGATGGCAAAACTGGGAGTGGGAAGTATCATTCTCTTTCCTACTCCCTACTCCCCATTCCCTACTCCCTTCCCAACCATAAGGCATCACCAATTGTCTAGTTAACTGCCAGTTATCTTGACCCCAAATCCATTTTGGAACTGGGTTAATATCAAAGCAGCGTAGCAGTTCATAGCCTGTCGGCTCAATCTGACCGTTACCCCAAAAATTTGTCCCCAGTGCCACAACGCTCCCTAATACTTCCAAGCTAGCTTCTAGGTGCGACAACAGCAGAGTGCGATCGCTTGGAGGATTTGTCGCGGCAAACAGCCAACCGTGATAAGTGCGCGTGCGAACATCCGAAACTGTACCACTGGCAAAACTTCCTAAGCCATTGGTAAGCAACCATTCTCTTGTATCTAAATCAAGCATTTGCTACTCAAAATCGTTATGAGTATGATATAGTCGTAACAGATCGTAATTAAACTGTGAGAGCGTAGATGGGTGAGTTTTACTTAACCCGAATTCCAACGCTACTAAACGAATAAAGGAGAATTAGGTTAATGTCCCTTACTCACGAAACCGAAGACAAAACCAAAACAAGCATCCGCGTTGGTCAACAAGCTCCCGATTTCACAGCAACGGCTGTGGTAGACCAGGAATTTAAGACAATCAAACTTTCCGATTATCGCGGTAAGTATGTCGTCCTGTTTTTCTACCCACTAGACTTTACCTTTGTTTGTCCCACTGAAATCACAGCATTTAGCGATCGCTACGAAGAATTTAAGAAAATCAATACTGAAGTCCTTGGGGCTTCTGTTGATAGTGAATTCTCCCACCTCGCTTGGATTCAAACAGATCGTAAGTCTGGTGGCGTCGGCGACCTGAATTATCCTCTAGTCTCCGACATCAAAAAAGAGATTAGCGCCGCTTACAACGTTCTCGATCCAGCAGCCGGCATTGCCTTGCGTGGTCTGTTCCTCATAGATAAAGATGGTATCATACAGCACGCTACCATCAACAATCTAGCTTTTGGTCGCAGCGTTGATGAAACCCTGCGGACATTGCAAGCAATTCAGTATGTTCAGTCTCACCCCGACGAAGTTTGCCCAGCTGGTTGGCAACCTGGTGACAAAACAATGAATCCTGACCCAGTGAAGTCTAAAGTCTACTTCTCTGCTGTCTAAATTTCGCTAGCTAGGATTTAATACATCCTCTTGGAGTTGAGACTAAAATCAACGAAAACCACAGATAAACAGAGATACACATTAAACAGTGTCAACCTCGGTATCTATCTGTGGTTTTTTAATAAAATGGCATTTAAACCGCGTCTATCTTGAAACCTGTAGTTCTTCGATGATGAAAAGAATTTGCCCTCATTCCCCAACCCCGAATCCCAGAGAGAGGGATTCGGGGAGCCAGAATTTCAAAGTCCCTCTCCCATATCTGGGAGAGGGATTTAGGGTGAGGGCAAAAACTACGGTTCTCAACTTAGATGAGGTTTAAATAATCATTGTTAAAAATATACTAATCTTAACAATGGTTGTGACAGATAAAATGCCAAAAAGCGATTACTAAATAACTCTTCGACAATCCAAAATACAAAATACAAAATGTTATTATGCTTACTTCAACTGATTTTAGTGGCTTATTAAATGAGCGATTCTTCCGCAATTTTTTACCAGTTCCAGCGACAAATAAACTCAGGTTGGGAGTAGGAACGCCAGATTTTCAACTTCCTGATATTACCAACGGAACATTAGTAAAATTGTCTGATTATAAAAGCAAGCAACCAGTGTTACTCGCCTTTACTCGCATCTTTACTGAAAAACAATATTGCCCCTTTTGTTTCCCTCACATCAAAGCTTTAAATGAAAACTATGAGCAGTTTAAGAATCGTGGTATAGAAGTTTTAATGATTACTAGTACCGATGAACGGCAGAGTCAAATAGTTGTGAGGGATTTAGGCTTACAAATGCCGTTATTGAGCGATCCCAGTTGTCGAGTATTTCGTACCTATCAAGTAGGACAAGCGCTGGGAGCGCCTTTACCAGGCCAATTCATATTAGATAAAGAAGGAAAACTCCAATACTGGCATTTATTTTCTTTTTTGGATCACAATGCTAGTATTGAGACATTGTTAGAACAATTCAATTGAGTGTAATGTGTAAATGGCAATGCCCACCCTACTCATAAAATTGTGAGGTTTTATGGTGCTGACCCTTTATCATTCGTTGATTTCTCCTAACTCCCGCCGCGTCTGGATTACTCTGCTGGAAAAAGGACTTGAGTTTGAATTAGTAGAGATAAAACTGGATGGGGAGCAGTTTCAACCAGAGTTTTTGGCAATTAGTCCCTTTCATCACATTCCGGCTTTGGTGGATGACGGCTTTAATGTAGTGGAATCTTTGGCAATTCTGGACTATTTAGAGGCAAAATATCCCACACCTGCAATGTTGCCTAAAGATGCCAAAGATTTAGCGATCGCCCGCATGGTAGAACTGGTAACTATAAATGAGCTTTTGCCAGCAACCACCACCTTTTTACCTCAGTATCTCGGCTTGCCTGGAGGAGATCCAGAAAAAATCGAGAAGGCACAGCAAAAAATTACTACAGTGCTGAAGCTTTTTGATAATTTACTTGACGATCGCCCTTACTTTGGTAGTGAAAACCTAACTCTCGCCGAGGTTGTCGCTGGGACTGTAGTACCTTTGATCCCCATTGCAGGCATATCTTTGAGTGAATATCCAAAATTAAATGCTTGGTGCGATCGCTTAGTAGCACGAACAACGTGGCAAGCTACCGAGGCTACACCAGAAGCAATGGAAGCGATGAAGTCCATCCTGCTAGCGAGAATGGCGAAATAACCAACCTAATTAATTTAGAGACGCTTTCGCGTCTCTAAAATGCGAAATTTTCAGAGCTTGACTTGCTGTAAATGACTGCGGGGATTATAAGTACGTATAGCCCGGATTTTTTCATAATATTCCCGCTCTTGCTGGCTGAGGTCTTTTGGTGGTGCGATCGCCACCTTTACCAGCTGATCGCCACGTCCACCCTTAGGGAGAGGCCAACCTTTGCCACGTAAACGCAGCGATTGACCAGAACGCACTCCTGCTGGTAGCTTGACATTAACTAAACCATCGGGAGTGGGTACATCAATAGACGCTCCTAAAGTAGCTTCATCTGGTGTGATTGGTACTTCGCACACCAAGTTATCGCCTTCCATTTGGAAGAACGAGTGCGGCTGAAATTCGACTTTTAAGTATAAATCCCCTCTTTGTTGAGTCATCGGGTTGATTTGACCTTTGCCCCGCACGCGCAGACGAGTACCAGGTTTAGCGCCAGATGGGATACGAACATCAATTGTTTCGTTACCTAAACTGAAGCGCTTTTGCACACCGTTAAATGCTTCAGCAAAACTTAAAGTGATCGCAGCTTCACTATCCTGGGAAGAACCCGTACTTGCATCACCAAACCCATAATCGTTAAAGTTGCCGCTAAAACCACTCGTCGCACCTGTAGAACTGCGGTAAGAGTAATTTTGTGAGTAATTTGAGTAATTATTAGTTTGTTGTGAGTAACTTTGTCGCCCACCGCGAGGGGTAGCACCACCAAAACGTCCTAGCAACTCATTAATGAACTCATCAAAATTTCCGTATTGACTGAAGTCAAAACCACCCATATCAACACCAGCGCCGCCAGATGGGAAACCTTCACCAGCCTGTTTCCAATATTGACCGAATTGGTCGTATTTTTTGCGTTTATCTACATCTGACACAACTTCGTAGGCTTCGCTAACTTCTTTAAAGCGTGCTTCTGCCTGTTTGTTATTTGGGTTGACATCAGGGTGATATTTGCGGGCTAGTTTACGAAAGGCTTGCTTAATCTCGTCTTGAGTGGCAGTCTTACTAACTCCCAAAATTGCGTAATAGTCTTTGAAGTCGGTTGCAGCCATCTATCTACCAGCCTCCTATAGAAATTCCTGTTATGTTTTTTTTAAGATAAGAGATGTTAGTTTGCCCGGTATAGTGCCTTAGCATTGAGAATCTGACTTTAAATTAACAAAGAATATAGAAATTCAAGTGTGGTTCTCGCTCAACAAGCGATCGCAATTTCCGTACTCTGGTTTTTCTGATAAGCAAATCAGCCTGTCTAGTCCCTCTTCCAGACTTGGGGGAGCATCTCGGAGTTGACGGTGCATCCGCAAGATAATTTCTTCAGGAACCTGGCGCGATCGCCTTTTATTACGTGCTATACACAGCCACACTGGGGTATCCACCCAAATTCCGGTAATGTGGGTAAAACCCAAGTCACGGGCTAAAGCAATGACTTCACGGCGATGGCGGCGTTGGGCATTAGTGGCATCAAAAATAGCTATATTCTTAGTATAAATAGCTTGCTGAAATTGCCGTTCTACTTCTTGCCAAATCAGCAGCCACGGCCCCTGAATAGCTTGAGAACCAAACAGGTGCCCCCGAATGCCATCCGTAGAAATCAGTAGCATCTGGGGGCATTCTGTGAGTAATTCTTTTGCCAAAGTAGACTTACCGCTACCTGGAAGGCCAATCAACAAAAGAAGCGAGGAATGAGAAGTTAGAAGTGAAGAATTAAAAGTCAAGAGTGAGGAATAATCATAATTTTTAGTCATTAACTCCTAACTCCTAAACCACGTCTATCTTGAAACCTATAGTTCTTCCATGATGAAAAATATTTGCCCTCATCCCCCAACGCCGAATCCTAAATCTGGGATTCGGGGAGCCAGAATTTCAAACTCCCTCTCCCAGATTTGGGAGAGGGATTTAGGGAGAGGGTGAAAACTACGCTTCTCAACTTAGATAAGGTTTAACTCCCAACTCCAAACTCCTAACTCCCAACTCCTAACTCCTAACTCCTAACTCCTAACTATTAAATAATCGTTCCATCGGTAATTACAGCATTTTTCAGTACAACAACGATGCCACTGCGGATATAGAAACCTTGACTTTCGCGGTCAGCTTCTTGCACGTTATCTTTATTGATAATTTTGACATCGTGACCGATACTGGCGTTTTTATCGATGATCGCACCGCGAATAATTGAGTCAGCACCAATACCTACAGGAATGTCACCTTGTTCTACGTTAGATTTGCGTTCTACAGAAGCTTGGTAAAAATCTGCACCCATCAGCAAAGATTCTTCGATCAGACAGCCAGATTCAATCCGCGATCGCACTCCTAAAACTGAATGTTGAATGCGGCAATTCTTCAAAATACAACCTTCGCCGATAATTGATTCTGTGATCTGGCAATCTAATAGTTTACTCGGAGGTAAGTAACGAGCGCGGGTATAAATTGGTGCTTTTTCATCGTAGAAACTAAAAGGCGGTTGGGGCTGCTGAGTCAGAGCTAAATTGGCATGATAAAATGCCTCAATTGTTCCAATATCTTCCCAGTAATCATCAAAAAGGTAAGCTTGAACGTTGTAATCTTTAGAGGCATCAGGAATAATTTCTTTACCAAAATCAGTCCTTTCTATACCTTCTTTCAACAACTTGAACAAAACCTCTTTTTTAAAGACATAAATCCCCATTGAGGCGATGTAAGGCTGTTGCTGGGCAAGTTCATTTGATAATCCCAGTACGCTTGTATCAACGCGCATTTGGATTAAAGCTTCACCTTTCGGTTTTTCGCTAAAATCGATTACTCTACCAGAATCGTCAATTTTCATCAAGCCAAAATCTGAGGCGCGGCGTTCATCTATAGGGATGACTGAGAGAGTAATATCAGCCCCCGTTTCCCTATGGCGCTGGATAAACTCACGATAATCCATGCGGTAGAGGTGATCGCCTGAGAGGATTAAATATTCATCTACATCCCATTCTTCCATTAACCACAGATACTGACGTACAGCATCGGCTGTACCTTGGAACCAGTTAGGGTTTTCTGGTGTTTGTTGTGCCGCTAGCACTTCCACAAACCCCTCATTGAACCCAGTAAAGTTGTAGGTACGGGCGATGTGGCGATTCAGGGAAGCTGAGTTGAATTGTGTCAGGACGTAGATTTTGAATATTTCGGAATTGATGCAGTTACTGACAGGGATATCGATTAGGCGGTATTTCCCTGCTACTGGTACTGCTGGTTTAGCACGTAGTTTGGTTAGTGGGTAAAGCCGAGTACCCGCGCCACCACCAAGAATGATTGATAAAACTTTTTTCACAAAATGTCTCCCGACTGCCTTTCAACTCTCATCTTCAGTTTAGGACTGTCTGCCACCACAGGTAAGGGGGTTCATCTGATTCTTTGGGATGAATTTTACAGAAAGCTACTGGTAATGGATAGTGCTGCCTGTTAATCAAAAAAGTGACTACAAGTAATAATTTATACTCAATTTTTTAAGTATAAACTGTTCTGGCATTGCAAACAATCACTTGATAATTCTCAGACTAACCAGGTATAACTAATTAATAATACATCGGTAATGACTTACTTAGAATTTAACTATCCAATATAATACTACAGGATTTCTGTATAATTAAACTTGCCAACAGTTTGTTTAATCAAAACCTGATTCACAGTAACAGCAAAAAATTATCCGCACATTGTAGGGTTAGGCAATGCCCATTAAACAGCTTACTTCCCTGTATTTAATCTTCTATTAACCAAACCTAATTGCTGCGATCGCTTCAGATATTTCACCCAAGGTTGCTCTGATAACTGGGAAATGGCATTTGGTGAGAGTGTTGCCGTAAAAATATCTTTGCCACTGCTAACGTCACTGACACCAAAACTTTCTAAAACAGCAGTTGCAGTAGAGTTTAAAATTGGTTCCGTATGGATGAAAACAGCCAAACTAGTTTCTTGTGAATTTTGAACATCATTCAGCGCTGTAGCAAGAGCGGCATCTAATTTTTGATAATTCATCAGCAACTCCTTACTAAAAAGAGTAGACAATTTCTGTCTACCTTAACTTATCAAATTTATAGGTTTTTATTGCCTACCCTTGTACAGAAATAATATTCATATTTCTCAGTCTAATTACAGATTTAAGGTCTTAATCACTCCATAACCCCATTTGTCATCAAATGTGCCTGCGGGTTTTCCAGGAATGGTACTATTTTTACGTAGCAAGTCTTTCACCGCAGCCGGATCGAGTTTAGGATCGCGCTGCAACAGCAGTGCCACTAATCCACTAACGAACGGTGTTGCCATACTCGTACCAGCCTGCACCACAAACTTGGAACTAATCATCGATGAGCGGTCAAAATTTGCATCGGCGGAAAGCGTCGAAATAATCATCGCTCCTGGTGCTGCTACATCCGGCTTTTGTCCATTATTCCGTAGAGGCCCTTCACTACTGAATTCCGAAATAGTATGCAATTCTAACCCCATTTCTCGCACTTGGTTATCAATATCTGTGTACTTGGTTTTAGTAGTATAAGCGGCAACTGTAATTGCACTGCTAGCGGCTCCTGGCGAACCAATTTTTACTGCATCCTTGACACTTTTACCTGTGAAAAACACTGATGAACTGTCATCTAGTGTCCACACGTCTAAACGTGTGTCAGATGAGGAAGCATTGCGGACTCGCAGTTGCCAAATACCTCCCATGACTGGCGAGGGGTCAATACCGCGTATTTGCACAAAGAAATTATGGTCGCCGTTGGCTTGGTCTGGCGCTGGTGTCGCTAATTGCACCCGTGCATCTGGTAACTGATAATCTTGTGCGGCATTACCCTGAGTAATTATTTTTTGGAAAGGGGTGATAAAACCGTTAGGACTCCGCACAGAAACTTCCAATTCGCCGTTTTTGGAATACCAACCGTTTAACCAAACTATGGGTATTTGATTCAAAGGAACATTAAAGCGTATACCGCGAGTGCGTCCACTGGGTATCGTCGCTTGAGCATGAATGTTATGGTTTCCTTCGTTACCCGCCGCACAGCAAACAATTCTTCCAGGGCCAGTTTCGGCATCAATGACCTTTGATAAGGAATCACTACCATCATGGGCATCAGCGTGTCCGCCCAAGCTGAGATTTACCACTGCTGGGCGTCCCAATTCTCTAGCAACTCGGAAAATGTAACGCACAGCATCAGCAATGTGGGCATCCTCTAAATCTGACCTGACGATAACCAATTCCGCTTCTGGTGCGATACCGCCATAGCTAGCATCGGCACCGGCGGCAATTCCCGCAACGTGAGTACCATGACCGCCAGTATCCTGAGAAATTGTCAGTTGCGCTCCCGTCAATTGGGCCCCATAGCCGCCCTCTGTGACTCCGGGGCCTGGCAGTGTTTGATCCCAAATGTGTAAAATTCGTCCAGCAAAGGCGGGGTGTTTCGGATCAATGCCACTGTCTATAATGCCGATAATTACTCCTTTACCAGTCAGTCCGGTTCGGTTCTGGAACTCCGGTAATTTGACTGTTCCGATTGCAGTGTCCATTCTTAAATGAAGTTTGCGTGATGGCTTAATTCGCCGAATCACATCTTCTTCAGATAAGACATCTAAATTCTCTATCGGTAAGAAAGCCGTCCGCACACTTCCAGAGTTTTGATTGACTTCAATATTATATTGTGATAGATAACTTAAGTCTGCATCATGGTCGCAGTAAATAAAAACGACGCTTTTTGTGGGCTTGACTGGGCTTTTGTGGGCAATGATGCCAAGCGATCGCTTGTGTGTAACTAAAGCTTGCTCTCCTTCATTTTGATAGTCTCGAAATGCCAAAAGTAATCCGGGAGAAAGTTTTTCGTGCCTCATTTTTACCTCAAATTCAATTTATTGGGAGCTAGAAGCCAAGAATTTAGTGCAAGCCGCAGATCCCCGACTTCTTTAAGAAGTCGGGGATCTTTTGTCTCACGAATCATTCAGGATTGCTATAGTAATAACATTTGCTCAAAAACATAGTAGATAAGGAATAGAGACAAGTGTTCCCAATGCCCAATTCCCAATTCTCTATCATAAGTAAGAGCCATAAAGAAGCTAAGATTTGCAACGATCGCTTCTGAAGCTAGAAAAAGTTATCCATGCAAATTCAAACACCAGACTGGGTAAAGCACGCAGTTTTTTACCAAATCTTCCCAGATCGCTTTGCCAGAAGCAAACAGCCGCGCAAACGGTTATTGCAGGAAGCCCGTTGGGAAGATTGGGACTCAATGCCAACACTCCAGGGTTATAAAGGCGGCGACTTATGGGGCATCATAGAGGGTTTAGACTACATCCAGGATTTGGGAATTAACGCGATTTACTTTACACCGATTTTTCAATCCGCCAGCAATCATCGCTATCATACCCACGATTATTATCAAGTTGACCCGATGCTGGGGGGCAACGAAGCTTTTAAGGAATTGCTAGATGCAGCCCATCAACGGAATATCAAAGTTGTTCTAGATGGGGTGTTTAATCATTCTAGCCGTGGTTTTTTCTTCTTCCACGACGTTTTGGAGAATGGCCCCCATTCACCTTGGGTAAATTGGTTCAAAATAGAAGGCTGGCCGCTTTCACCATACAATGGGGAATTGCCGGCAAATTACCTAGGTTGGGTGGGAAATCGGGCTTTACCAGAATTTAACCATGATAATCCAGAAGTGCGAGAATACATTATGGAAATTGCCGAATATTGGATAAAATTCGGCATTGATGGTTGGCGATTAGATGTACCATTTGAAATAAAAACTCCTGGATTTTGGCAGGAATTCCGCGATCGCGTCAAGGCAGTCAATCCTGAAGCTTACATTGTCGGCGAAGTCTGGGGAGATTCCCGCGAGTGGTTGGATGGAACGCAATTTGACGGCGTGATGAATTATCTATTTGCAGGGCCGACAATTGCCTTTGCAGCAGGCGATCGCGTAGTCTTAGAACAAGTCCAAGGCCGCGACTATCAACCCTACCCACCCTTATTTGCAGCCGAATACGCCACCAAAATTCAAGAAGTACTGCAACTTTACCCTTGGGAAATTCAGCTAACTCAACTCAATTTGTTAGCAAGTCACGATACAGCCCGATTAATGAGCATTGCAGGCGGTGATATAGGTAGTATAGAATTGTCAACTTTACTACTACTCACCTTTCCCGGTGCGCCCAGCATTTACTATGGTGATGAAGTTGGTTTACCTGGTGCAATAGATCCAGACTCACGTCGTGGTTTTCCTTTAGAGAGTAACTGGAATCAAGAAATTTTCAATACTCATCGTCAATTAATTGCCCTGCGCCACACATACCCAGCATTGCGTACAGGTGATTACCAAGTCCTCCATGCTCAAGGACAAATTTATATCTTTGCACGAACTTTAGGGACAGAGGAATTGATAATTGCCGTGAACGCTGGCACAAGTTCGACAACAGCCAATGCAGATGTCGCCAGTTTGCGTACCCAACCCAATAAGCTGTTATATGGCACTGCTGAAGTTGAGTGGAATAGTGAACAGTTGTTATTAACTCTTCCCCCACGCAGTGGCTGCATCCTGGGGGCTGGAGACTAGTAGTATGTCAACATAAAAATGACGGATGTAGAGACGCGAAATTTCGCGTCTCTACAAGGTTTTGGATAGTACAAACAAACTTAACAAAATCAAATTGACAGACTACTAGGGAGCAGAGGAAGAAAAAAAACTATTGATTAATTCCCAATCCCCAATCCCCCTATCTCCCCGCAACCATTGCAGGCATCAACACCGCATCAATAACGTGGATCACGCCATTGTCTGTCAAAATGTCTGTTTTGATGACATTAGCGTTATTTACCTTAAATTTACCGTTGGCAGATTCAATGGCGACAATTGACCCTTCAAGAGTCTGTGCCTCATTGATCTGTGCCAAATCATCAGATCGAACATCCCCACTAGCGACATGATATGCGACAATTTTCTGGAGCTTAGGGATATCTTGTAGTAGCGATTCTAAGGTTCCCTCTGGCAGATTGGCAAAGGCTTCGTCAGTTGGTGCAAATAGTGTAAAAGAACCAGGACTTTTCAGAGTTTCTATCAGATTTGCAGCTTCAGCAGCCTTTACCAGGGTATTGAAGTTTCCCGCGTTGATAGCAGTTTCCACAAGGTCAGCCATAAGGGTGTGTGACTTTAGTCAGGTATATATTACAAGTAACTTATATTGACTAAAACACTCTCAACCTCTATCAAGAGAGAGGTTGCTAGCGATTAAATACACAGCAGCAGATTTATTGGTACTGCTACACTGGGGAATGACCCCAAGAACCACTGATTATGCTAAAGCGTTCTAAGTTCGAGACAACTCAGTCTCAGATTATGCACCGTTCTGAGGAGCTGATTAGTGCAGCCTCAAATCGTTACCGCATTACGGTTCAGGTGGCAAATCGTGCTAAACGTCGGCGTTATGAAGACTTTGAAAATAACGAAGATGTGATGATGAAGCCAGTGTTAAGGGCAATTATCGAAATGTCCGATGAATTGACTCAGCCAGAAATTATTGGCGAATTATAAAAAAAGGCTTTAGAGAAGGTAGGATGAGCAAAAATTTATCGTTCATTCAACCCCTACTTAAACCTTGGCAGACACTCACTGCTTTAATGGTGGTGGGTGTAATTGTTTTGGGTTCAGGGGCGGAAAAATCAATACATAGAAATTTATTTAGTATCCAACCTGCTGATGCTCAGAGAATCACACCTAGCGATGTTTGGCAGCTAGTATATCAGCAATTGCCCGATTTACCACGAGAAAATAACTATATCAGCAAAGAAAATGGGAAAGTTGCCGAAAACAACACCTTAGTAAGTCGCCTGATTACATATCACATTTATACCAAAGGGCGGGCCCCAATTTATCGCTTAGATTGGAAGCTGACTTTAGCTGATTACCTGGGTGCGAACGAAATTATGTATGATACTACCTATCCAGGCAATAAAACACTACGGGAAAATCCGATGGAAGGCGATCGCTTTGCCATCACCCGTCTCACCCGCAGCCAACGAAATGCCCTAGTGCAAGTCTTAGTCAATATATTTAACCCGAGTCCCCAAAATACTCCACCCCCCAGCCCCAACCCCACACCCAGCCCTAATACATCAACCACCCCACAACCACCCCAACGAGGAGGTGCTGAACTACTGAAATGACCAAACCCAGAGTTCAAAATCTTCCTTTGCGTTCCTCTGCGTTAAACCTCAGCGTCCCTCTGCGTTTAAAAAACTAACCTATGGAACGCCTTGTAAAAACCGGATTTGGCTGGCGTATAGGACACAACCCCGATGCACCTGAATTTAAAGGTTTAGTCGGTACAGATGATTGGGCAATTGAGTTAACCGAAGCCGAGTTGAATGATTTTTGCCGCTTACTAGCACAGCTAGCAGACACCATGAAGCAACTCGCAACAGAATTAATGGAAGAGGAAAAAATTGCTTGTGAAGCCGAAAGCGATTTATTATGGATGGAGGTAGAAGGCTATCCTCATGCTTACAGTCTGCGCTTCATCTTAAATACAGGGCGATGTGTAGAAGGTAAATGGGATGCTTCTGTTGTTCCAGATTTAGTGCAAGCGAGTGGGATGCTTAAGGTTTTTTAAATTTGCCTCTTGCTTATCCTAGAGTTTTGCTGTAGAATAGGAATTCTGACCGGGGCGTAGCGCAGCTTGGTAGCGCGCCACTTTGGGGTAGTGGAGGTCGTGGGTTCGAATCCCGCCGCTCCGATTGATGATAAGCCATGCCTGCTAGTCTTTTCAAAATGATTAGCAGGTTTTTTCATGGCACTGTAGAAATGACGTAGCACACAGAATACAAAATATTTCAGCTTCTAGGTGATTTTTTTAGCCCGTCCAACAAAAGCGATCAAACCGCAGCAAGTGAGTGATCCTGACAGCAGTGCGATCGCAAATAAAGCTTGTGGTAGATGTATATTTTTACCAAACGCTAAAAAATTTGGTATGTTACTCATGCTCAGACGCAAAAGCCGCCGTAAAATTTTCTCGGTGGCTACGCTTGTGCTTGTTATATGCTTTACTCTGTTAAGTGTGCGTTCATTTGGGCAAAAAATTATGACATCAGCATCCCAATTGCTCACCGACCCATTTTTACAACTGCCAACTGAAACCTCAGTGCAAGTAGTTTGGTTTACTGAGTTTGCTGGTGTTAATCACACAGTAATCTACGGTGAAAATCTTAAACAAACTGTTAAGGCAAATACTACCAAACTCAGTCGCACTCGTGAAGACCAACACTCAAGAGTTGCAAACCAAGCCAAAGACGGACAAGTTTATCAAAAACCCGTCTGGCGCGATATTTGGCGACATGAGGCTGAGGTGACTGGGTTAACTCCTGGTTTGCGGGTAAACTATCGCATTACGAGTGTGCGAGAAGACGGCGAAAGTGTTAGGAGTGATGTTTTTACCCTCGCAGCTACTGCAAAACTGGATACACCACTCAAAATTTTACTCACATCAGATCATCAATTAAAGCCGATGACTGCGGCAAATCTGCAAAAGGTGGTAGAAACGGTTGGACGGGTTGATGGAGTATGGTTTGCCGGTGATTTGGTTAATGTCAGCGATCGCGCCTCAGAATGGTTTGATGATAATAGTGGTGGTGCGTTGTTTCCCGGTTTACAAGGTCGTGCTAAATATGAAATGACGCACGACGGTGTTAAGACAATCTACACTGGTGGACAAATAATTCAACACGCACCCATGTTTACTTGCATTGGCAATCATGAGGTAATGGGGCGATTTGCCAGGATGGGAAGTTTAGATGATGAATTTGATGATACAATTCCCCGTACCGTTGCTCAAAAAATTTATCGAGACACATCTTTAGTAGACAATTCTTTTAATACTAATACCTACGAAGAAATTTTCTCTTTACCAAAAAGTAAAGAGGGTGGAAAAAGGTATTATGCAGTCAGTTTTGGTGATGTGCGTTTGGTGGTACTATTCGCTACGAATATGTGGCGGACTCCCAGTTTAAATGGAAAGCATAGGGGTAGATATCGAGAAGCCGAAAAGGATTTAAATAATCATGAAAATTGGGGTTATGGACAGGTGATTTATGAGCCAATTGCTAAAGGCAGCAAGCAGTACAATTGGCTAGAGGCAGAACTCAACAGCCCTGAGTTTAAACAAGCAAAATACAAAGTTGTAATGTTCCATCATCCGCCCCACACTCTGGGCGATAATATAGTTCCTGCTTATACAGAACCAGTTCAAATAATTGAACGGGATGATAATAATATCAAAGCAGTCCGTTATGAGTACCCAAAAGATGCAGATTACATTATCCGCGATGTTGTCCCTTTACTTGAAGCAGCTAATGTGCAATTAGTATTCTATGGGCATTCCCATTTGTGGAACCGCTTTGTTAGCCCCAGTGGAATGCACTTTCTGGAAACATCTAATGTGGGCAATACTTACGGTGCTGCTTGGGGTGAGAGAAAGCGAGAAGTGCCAATTGGATATCAAGAAGATTATGTTAAGCTTGGCGATCCTAATGGGTTAGAACCGATAGTGCCAACAATTGCCCCTTTGCTGGGTGATGATCGAAAGCCGATGCCTTATATTTCGAGTAATGATATTACGGTTTTTAGTATCTTTGACACGGGGACGGGTACGATAAGTAGTTATCGTTTTGATACTCGCAAGCCGGATTCGGAAGTATTGAAGTTTGATGAATTTAAGTTGAAATAGTCATCCTTACCATTACCGCCTGGGAATAAATTCCCAGGCTAATAGCTAAAGTCCTCTCAAGAGGACTAAATACAAAATTTTTGGCGTTGCTGATTTCATGTATGAAAATGATTCTGCATGATATCAAAATCTTTGTAGAGACGTTGCATTGCAACGTCTCTACATCTATATTCATACCGCAATTCAGCAGGGAGCATCCCGTCAGGTGCAAAAACCTTGATAGCCCTCATCCCCTAACCCCGAATCCCATATTTGGGATTCGGGGAACTAGAATTATGCCTCCCCTCTCACATATTTGGGATTCGGGGAACTAGAATTATGTCTCCCCTCTCACATATTTGGGAGAGGGGCTGGGGGTGAGGGAAAAGATTTAAGCCAAAATAGGGATGCTCCCAATTTAGCAACGCCAAATTTTTAGCCATATAGATGGCTATCATATCTAAAATGGAGAATTTCAGTCCACACTTAGTGGAATGCAAGCTATCAGCCCAGAACTGAAGTTCTGGGCGGGATATCGGGTAAGCGCGATACTTTGAGTGTTATAAAAATATGGATAACGACAAGTAAAAAAGGGGGGATCTCTTGTGCGTAAGTCCTAAGATTATAGACTAGCGATCGCATCGGCAACTAGTTTAGAAACAAAGGGCAAAATTGCCTGACTCTTAGCGTGCGCTTTACCTTCAGTAAATACCACTAAGAGGTAAGGGCGCTGTTCTGGTATTTCAATATACGCAACGTCATGGCGAACTTGACTTGTCCAACCTGCTTTTGACCAAATTTGAGCATTTTCAGTGACTCCACCGCCTAAGAAACCTGTTACCTGATTTTCTTCGGTGTCAGTGGGTAAATCGTTGAGAGTCCGTTTCAGTAAAGCCATCATTGCTTGCGATCGCCCACTTGAAACCGCCACCCCACCTACAATACTATGCAGTAAACGAGCGATCGCATTTGTTGTCAACATATTACGATTTTCCAGTAACTCTCCCACAAACGCCCGTTCCCGTCCATAAGGGCCATCACCCCAAGTTTTTTGACAGACGTTAATCGTCTGCATTTCTTCCCAACCTAATGATTGGTAATAGCGGTTAATAATATTACGCTGATATTTCCAAGTTTCAAAGGGACTTGTTGGTAATTCTGGCCCTGATGTAGTACCACTCAGAATATCCACAACCAAGCTGGTAGCATCATTGCTTGAATCTACAATCATATCCCGCAAAGCTCGCTCCAACTCCTTGGAAGTCTGAGTCATGCCTTTTTCTAGCCATTCGTTTACCGCTACCAGGTAAAATAGCTTGACTACACTGGCGGGATAAATCCGTTCAACACCACGATAAGTAAAACCACGAACTGGATGATCCCAAAAAGCGTTGGGAGTCAGCGCCCCACCAGTATTTACTAGCACTGGTGGATCGTAAACAACCCAAGTCAGGGCAATTTGATTACGGGCTAAGGTCGGAAATTCTGCCCAAGTTGCATCTAAAATGCCTAACCCAAGATTTTCCAGTTGTTCGTCTTTATTAAAAAAAATCATTCTCTAGTAATGTCCTTTAATCTAAAATCCAAAATCCAAAATCCAAAATCAGGGCAGTATCAGTGTATTGCTGACCTGAATTTATATGATTCTCCTGAATGTACGCGTTTAGCAACTCAAGCTGCATCTGGGCGGCATTTATGGGTAACATCAAATCATCAAAATTTAGCGATTGAGGTGTATTTGTGTGAAGATGACTATCCAGGATGGGTATCCTTTTCAGATTTTGATTCATTACAATCTGCTACTGTACATTACCCTGCTGCAACATTTTCTGAATCTGAAATTAAAAAACTCCTAGCAAAGGTCATCGCCTTTACCCAAAAAGCGATGCAACAATCCAATTATTACCTTTGGGGTGGTACGGTTGGGCCAAATTATGACTGTTCGGGGTTGATGCAGGCGGCGTTTGCTTCGGTGGGTATTTGGTTACCTAGAGATGCCTATCAGCAGGAAGGGTTTACTCAACCAATTACTATTGCAGAATTAACAGCCGGGGATCTGGTATTTTTTGGAACTAGCCAAAAAGCAACCCATGTCGGGCTTTATTTGGCGGATGGTTATTACATTCATAGTTCTGGGAAAGATCGCGGACGGGATGGGATTGGAATTGATATTCTCTCGGAACAGGGAGATGCTGTTAGTCAGTCGTACTATCAGCAGCTGCGAGGTGCTGGTAGAGTTATCAAAAGTTACGAACCACAGAGACGCTGAGGGCGCTGAGGCTTATGAGGAGTGGGTTAGTTGATCAAGGGTTGAGTGAAGAGAATGGGGCGATTTTAGCTATTGTCCCAGATGTTTCGGTGGTGCTGCCGATACATGATGAGGTGGAAAGTTTGCCGCTTTTACTAGAAGCGATCGCATCTACTTTATCTTCTAGTCAGATAAATTATGAAATTATTTGTGTAGATGATGGTTCTACAGATGGTTCTGGGGATTTTCTGAAAAAAGAGGCGCAAATTCGCACAGATTTAAAGGCAGTGATTTTGCGTCGCAACTACGGACAAACTGCGGCGATGGCTGCTGGATTTTATTATGCAGTCGGGAAAGTGATCGTTACTTTAGATGCCGATCTCCAGAATGATCCGGCTGATATCCCCATGTTATTAGCAAAGCTGGATGAGGGTTACGATTTGGTGAGTGGTTGGCGGCAAAAACGCCAAGATGGGGCTGTAAATCGGTTACTTCCTTCTAAAATAGCGAATTGGCTAATTCGGCGTACTACTAGCGTGAATATTCATGATTATGGCTGTTCGCTGAAAGCCTATCGTGCAGAACTACTGGCAGATATGAACCTCTACGGAGAACTACACCGATTTTTACCAGCTTTGGCGTACATCGAAGGAGCTAGAATTACTGAAGTACCAGTGCGTCATCACGCCCGTCGCTTTGGTCGCAGTAAATATGGGATTTGGCGGACATTCCGGGTGTTGATGGATTTGTTAACCATTCTGTTTATGAAAAGATTCCTCACCCGTCCAATGCACGTTTTTGGGCTGTTGGGCTTGATTTCAATGGTTTCGGGAACTGCGATCGGAATTTACTTAACTTTCGTCAAATTAGCTTTCGGTCAAATGATTGGCAATCGCCCTTTGCTGATTTTAGCAGTTCTCCTACTTGTAACTGGAGTCCAGTTATTTTGCTTCGGTCTTTTGGCAGAATTACTCATGCGTACATACCACGAATCCCAAGGGCGGCCTATCTATCGCGTGCGAGAAGTAGTAGCAAAAAATGTTAAGTAAGGTAGCAATGGGCATTAGGCATGGGGCATTGGTTATTAATTCTTTTCCCTCATCCCCCTCATCTCCCTTTTCTTACTGGCTGCGATCGCTGAAGGTGCTGGTGGTGGTACACTCATCTCCATGATGGTGACGATGATGGCAGACCGCTCACTGCCACAAGAACGGGGGCAAATTTTTGCTATATGTATAGCTGGACTTAACTTAGGAATTGTGATCGCTGCTCTTGTTCTGGGTGCGATCGCTCAACAAGTAGGCTACCGTGATATGTTTGGCTATGCTGCTGTGATGACTTCTCTAGCCCTTGCAATTTTTCTCACCCAGTCGAGCAAAGACCTATCAAACTCCCTGCCCTTTGCACTCGCTCTAGCTCCCGATGCTTATGCCTTGATAACAAATGTAGAGACGCGAAATTTTGCGTCTCTACACCCGAAATTTCGCGTCTCTACAAATTCGCATCTCTACAAAAACGGGCGAGGAGGGATTCGAACCCCCGACACCGTGGTCCGTAGCCACGTGCTCTAGTCCACTGAGCTACACGCCCTCACCGACAATCTATATTAACACGTTATAACCAAATGACGCAAGATAATTTCCCATCTAATTTTGCTAATTTAACCCATCTGGATCGCCAAGGACAGGCACAGATGGTGGATGTGTCTGATAAAGCACCTACTATTCGCCAAGCAGTAGCCGAGGCCAATGTGCGGATGCTGCCAGCAACCTTCGCTGCCATTCAAGCCGGAAATGTTCCAAAAGGGGATGTGTTAGCAACTGCAAGGTTGGCTGGGATTATGGCAGCCAAGCAAACAGCCACTTTAATTCCCCTGTGTCATCCCTTGCCTTTGCAAAAAATCGCAGTCGAAATTATACCCGATCCGCAACTACCTGGTTATCATATTCAAGCCACAGTCAAAACCAAAGCTGAAACTGGTGTAGAGATGGAAGCCTTAACTGCCGTTTCTGTCGCTGCCCTGACTTTATACGATATGGCAAAAGCTTTAGAAAAATCGATTCAAATTGAATCAATTCGTTTAATTAGTAAGAGTGGCGGTAAATCAGGAGATTATTCACCGCCAGAGCAATAAGCTACTCTATTTTGGGACATTGGGCATTGGGCAAACTCCTAACTCCTCACTCCCCACTCCCCACTCCCCACTCATGGCAGATTATCAGGATCAATGCCAAGATTACGCAAATATGCTGCCAACTGTTCAGCGCGTTGACGTTCTTGTTCAGCGCGTTGGCGTTCTTGTTCAGCGCGTTGGCGTTCTTGTTCTACTAATAACTCAGCCTGTTCTGCCCGTTGATTTAGTTCTAGGGAATTCAAAAATCTCTGTCCATCTGGACGGTAAATTACTAACTCTCCAAGGCCAGTTTGAAATCTAATTCCTAAGCGGGGACTGAGCCAACCATCCATTTGCCATAGCTTATTCAAATGGTTGTTTTGCCGCAACCAGCCATCTAGTTGAAAACTTTCAGGATCGTATAAATAGTATTCTTCAACACCATAAGTATCGTAAAACTCCAGCTTCCGCTCCATCTCCTTGGTATCATTACTATAAGAAAGAATCTCAAAGACTACTTGCGGTGGAATATTATCTTCTTGCCACTGACGATAAGAACGACGTTTTCCCTTTGATCTACCGAAGACAACCATTACATCAGGTGCAGTCGGTGTAATCAGCCGAGAACGCACAGGATACCAGAGCAAATCTCCAGCAATCAAAACATGATCCTTATTAGCTAACAGAATCTCTAAATTCTCCTTAATCAGAACAATCCAACGATATTGCTCTGTGTTATCTGCCATTGGTTTGCCGTCGCTATCTGGATAAAGGAGATCCGGGTCTATTTGCTCAAAGATCGTCATAGAATTTAACCCATCGGCTCTTGACTTTCAATTCGATTATGACTGGTTGTAAGGATCTAATAGCAACCACTGCCACAAAAACCTTAGAATGAATAGGGTGTATTTAAATCTGTAACAAATATTTATGCCTCCTCGTTGGCCTCGCAAACCCGATCGCAAAGACCCTGATTACCGCAAGATCGATGACCGGATGAATTTTGCCATGCATGTAGCGATCGCTGCTACGATTAATTCTGGCTTGTGGTTTTTCCACATCTTGAAAGGCACTACTTGGGAGTGGCTGCCTTGGGTGACTTTAAGTTGGACAGGAATAGTTTTGGTGCATCTGATTTATATTAGTGCGATCGCTAACTACACCGAAACTCCGCCAAAATCTACCTGAAGATGGATTACTCATGCTGGGGCGATTGTAACCTCTGGTAGTAGGATTAGGCTGTTAATTCAGCCATAATGTAAAAAAGCCTGAGATTTCGCACTTTTTCTTAATGTAGGGTTATTTTTATGGCTAAGACTAACACCACAGAACTACTAGAAGCCCTAGCAGCTGAAATTGGCGAAAACGTTTACATAGACGTTGCCAAATGGCATCTTTATCTATCTAATGCCAAACTCCATACAGTTGTTGCCGAGCAACTGTATCCTTTAATTACTTCCAACGCTGTAAATGAAGACCGAGTTTTACAAGTCTTGGGATCGATTCCAATAAAGATTGGTGGCGGGAAACGTGAAGTTCCTTTAATTGATTTACTACCCCTGCAATGTCAAGTCACTTTAGTAGATATTTTGGAAAAATATCAACGTGGTTTCTAATCGCTAAAATCAAGATTATCTAAGTTAGACAATTTTATTAATCAGCATTCCCTGATTCGATTTTAGCTTCTGGATTAGGTATCTATTTTATAAAAATGAACTCCACAAATACACACAAATTAATCTCGTGTAATTTATATGTGGATATCTGATAAAATCCTTTAACAATTAAGGAATCTCCGCGTTCAAAATCGGTTTACATTTGAGCAAGTTTATCTTGAGACTCGCTTTGAACTTCCATGCAAACTCATTGAGGCAATTTCTATGCTTTTACAAGTTAAAGATAGTGGCGAATTGGTAAAGATTGTTGAAATTCAGGAATTACTTGATCCCAATAGTGATGTTGTTCACGCAAAAGACCAAGAAGGTCAAGAAGAACAGCAAACTAATAGTTTTAAAAAGGAAAATCTCGTTTTTCCTTCAGGTGAAGTTCTACCACGCTGTTGGTTAGATGCCGATTATAGACACGACAACGCTTAATGATTTTAAAATCAGGTAATTTGTAATAGTAGGGTAGCACAGGTGTGCTACCCTACTATGTGCCAGATTATGACGCAGCTTTTTCTCCTATCGTCACCGTTTCATTCTGCTGAGATATAGGGAAAAATGTCTTAACAATCCAGTCAGTCAAGATGTGAGACAGTAATCCCATAGGCCCAGCAAACAAACATAGTGCAAGAGAGTGAATTGTCCAAATACCTGTTTTTTGTCCTTCCCAATAAATCCAGCGACCGACGAATAAATCCATCACTAAAAAATGAATCCAACCCGTTGCAGCAGCCGTTTCATCTGCAAAAAACCGCGCAATATCAGCTAATTGGGGATTCGATAAAGCTTGGGCATTTTCTGCCGTAATGCTATTGATAAACAAATACACATACGCTCCAGCTAATAGCACAAAGGGCAAATATGATGACATAATCTGCCGTGTAACTTTCCAATTTGGCAATAAAATCATCAACGCCCAAAAAGGCAATACGAAAAGATTAGCGCCGTTAAATAGTTGAGAGATCGTCATATTTTTGTTAGGTGAAGAGTTTTCAGTTATTATTTGTTTTGAATTAACTAATTATTCATAACTCGTAACTCTCAGGATATAGATCCCCGACTTCTCTAAGAAGTCGGGGATCTGATTATACTTACAAAGCTACAAGTTGTGATTCGATTTCTGAAGACTTCAAATCACGTCCAATAAACACTAAGCGCGTTTGCCTTGCCTCTTCAGATTTCCAGGGGCGATCGTAAAATTTATCAAATCGGGTTCCCACCCCTTGCATCACTAGGCGCATGGATTTATTTGGCACTGCTACAAAACCTTTAATCCGGTAAATTTCTTGTTGTTGTGCTATTTTCTCTAACTGCTGTTGCAGCTTTTCTGGGTCAAAAGTACGATTCAAAATTAAATTAGTTGAGGTAATTTCTTCGTCGTGATTGTGGTCTTCTTCGGTATCGTGATGACTAGGACGAGAATCTAAATTATCTTCCACTGCGGCTTGGAATCCTAATAATATAGATGCATCTAGTTGAGAGCGATCGCTCTCGACAATCTTCACCACTCTAGGCAACTCTTGCTTAATCAATTCCTGAACTCTAGCTTTTGTCTCGGCATCCACCAAGTCAATTTTATTTAACACCACTAAGTCTGCACAAGCAAGTTGGTCTTCAAACAGTTCTTGCAAGGGTGTTTCGTGTTCTAGACTATCATCTGCTTGTCGTTGGGCTGCGATCGCCTCTAAATCGCTAGCAAATGTCCCCGCCGCTACCGCCGCACAATCTACCACGGTAATCACTGCATCCACAGTGGCAGCATTGCGAATTTCTTGCCAGCGAAAAGCCTTCACCAGTGGTTTTGGCAAGGCTAAACCAGAGGTTTCAATCAAAATGCAATCGATACTATCCCGCCGCTTGATTAACTCTTGCATCATCGGGTAAAACTCTTCCTGCACGGTGCAGCATAAGCAGCCGTTGGTTAATTCAAAGATATTATTGTCGCCCTCACCATCTTCTGGGCAAACTTGACAGGATTTTAACAATTCGCCATCAATACCGAGTTCGCCAAATTCATTGACTAAAACGGCAATGCGGCGTCCTTGGTTGTTTTGTAGCAGGTGGCGAATTAGGCTGGTTTTTCCACTACCTAAGAAGCCTGTAATTACTGTGACAGGAATTTTTGTTGCCATTATTTAATTAATTGTGTCTGTTTGTATTTTCCCCGATCGCTGACTAAATTAGGAATCAGGGTTTATATATTCTGTAGATAGAAATTAGTGAGATTATCGCAAATGAATTCTGCTAAAACTATTAAGCTATTGATAAAACAAGCAAAATATGCCGAAAACATCAGAAACTACCAGGAGGCGGAAGTCCTTCGGCTATCCATAATCAAACAAAAACCTAATGATGTTCCTCTCAAAGCCAGGTATAAAGCGTGTTTTACTCCTGAATTCTGTTATTCTGAATTCTGCTGTAATAGCCACGATCGCTAACAAACAGCAGTAGGGGCAACATCCCCGCGATCGCCTGATTTTATTCAGGTGAACCCAGGAAGGTTGCCCCTAGATTTACAAAATTTTACTTAATTAAAGTTTACTCAGCAGTAACAAGTTCAGTACTACCGCGTGTCAGTCGCCGTGTGAGGCTATTGTAAAGCATTACCCCGATCGCCTTGATCAAATTGCCTTCCAATTCCTGGAACATCGTCATGTTCGTGCCAAAGGCGGCATTAGCTTCATCAACGATGCGATCGCTTGTAGCATCGTCAAGGGGTAATTCATCCAAATTTTGCCGATATTTGGCTTTGAATGCCTTCTCGTCAGAAATCTCTGGAAACTCATAAAAGGCTGTTCCTTGCCCATCAGACAAATTCATCGCCGTTACAGCAATATTTTTGAGAATTTGTCCCCCGGATAAGTCACCCAAGTAACGAGTATATGAATGAGCGATTAACAGTTCCGGTTCTGTGGCAGATATTTCTCGGATGCGCTTTACATAAGCTTCACCTGCGGGAGATAGCTTGATTTGCTCTCTCCAGTTAGCACCAAAGTAATAACTCAGGTCTTGCTCTAAGGTATACTTGCGGTTTAGCTCTTGAAAGTTAATTTTAGAAAGAATTGGGTGCTGGCGATGCTTTTCCATTTCTTCTTCCATCGCTGAGTAGACGAAGTAGAAATTAGCAACAAGTTTCCGGTAAGAGTTTTTCTCGACTACTCCTCTTAAAAAGCACTTGACAAAACCTACATTTTCTGCCATCGTGTGGGCTTTCTTAGTGCCTACACGTAATTTGGTTGCTAAATTGCTGCTCATACTAAATTTCTCAACTTTTAATAAAGTTAACTACCGAAGTTCTAATTTACTAACGGCTAAAAAAGCCATTAAAAGGTTACCTTAAAACTATTTGATGAGAATTTATATTAAAATTTTTTAAGCTGCCACAATAACGCATCTTTTTATACAATGACGACGTAAGCAAATAATTGCCCTGAACGCATGAAAATTATTTCCCCAGCATTCCCCATTGCCCATTCCTTATTTTCCAGTCAGAAAATCAGCTTTTGTGTTTCCAAAATTCCGAAAGGAATAATACACTACAGTAATATAGATTTTTAAATTAAGTCAACTTCATGCTCAAATCAAACATCTCTTAATCCTCGTATTAATTCTATCCAGATGAATGCCTAGATAATAAATTAGCGAGTTTTTCTTATTTCAGTAGTTCTTTGATAAAATCTAAGACTTAATACCAATTTAAGTACAGATACTGAGGAACATAGAATATGCAAGTGATATATTACAAATAGATTAACTGAGGAAAAAACGCATATTTTCATTATTAATAATGTATTATACAGCAGTTTCTAACTCAGTAATTGACAACATTTAAGTCTCAACGCCAGACAGAGAAACTGTCTTATTTTTGATTAATGACACATTAATGATATTATAAGTACTCAATTAAATTTCAACTTTTGAGCTACTTAATTGCAATAAATGATTACATAAACAATATGGGAAATATTTTAAATCGTTTAAAGGTTAGTCTGCACAATAAGCTATGGCTGTTTAACTACCGATTGCGAGAACTTCAAATCCGACTACAGTTCTACTGGCTTTTGTATCGAGGTAGTCAACCGCTAAATGTTAGTGATAAATCGCTGATTGTGTTTGCTCCTCACCAAGATGATGAGGCACTGGGCTGTGGTGGAATTATTGCACTAAAGCGAGAGCAAGGTGTACCTATTAAGGTTGTTTTTGTCACGGATGGAGGGGGTTCTCATCATGGTAATGCCAAGATTAGCCGCTCCGAAATTATTCAAATTCGCAGACAAGAAGCACTGACAGCTTTAAACATTTTGGGTGTTGATTCCAAAGATATTCACTTTCTTAATAAATCTGATGGCTCACTACACAAAATGACAGAAGCCGAACAGCAGCAAACGATTGAAGAAATGGCGCAATTGTTGCATACCTTTGCCCCTCAAGAAGTTTATGTAACTCACAAAAAAGATCGGAGTCGAGATCATGAGATGACTTATCAACTTGTTAAGGCCGCTATTGTTAAAGCTGGAGTAAAGGTTGATTTGTGGGAGTATGCCATCTGGTTGCTTTGGAAATCCTTACTATTTCGGGATCTCAAATTTGACGAATTGGCAGGTGCTTATCGATTATCTATCCACACAGTGCAATCCAAAAAGAATGAGGCGATCAAAACCTATCGTTCTCAATATTTACCTATAGATGGTGAATCTAGCGCAGTACTACCTCCTGGTTTTCTCTGGCGGTTCTTCTTACCTCATGAGGTTTTTTTCAAATCAGAATTGCCAAAGCTATAGCTTTCTGCTTTGGAATTGGAGAAAATGAAATTGTGTTTAACTTTGTTTGAATGAATAAGGCAGAATAGAAATTAGTGGAAGATTCGGAAGAACCACTTTTTTGTTAACATTAAATTTTAGATTTAATGTGGTTTTTAGCCATTTATTCATTGATGGATAGCTGATTTTTGATGTTTTTTACATCACTTAATAGCTTAAGCCAATAAAATACCTACTTTCCAAATCCCAATCTCTTTATTGAAAATTAACAGGAAAATAAATGATTCAATCACAAAAAGAATTTTGCTTTTGTACTTTAGCATTAGGCAAAAAATATAGCGCTCTTGCTTCCTTATTAGCAAAAGATATAGAGATATATTCCCCTAATACTTCTTTTATTATCTTAACCGATCATCCTGAAGAATTTAGTAAACATTCTCAAGTTGTAGTCTTTAAGCATGAACAACAGGGTGTTAAGTGTTACCACGATAAAAGATTTGCGATCGCAAAAGCTCTGTCACTCTTTAATTCGTGTATATTCATCGACTCAGATATGCGAATTTTGGCACCAGTACCAGAAGATATGCAATGGCTGCTAACACCAGGAATTAGCGCCAGAGCTTGTATGGATATGCCAAAAAAATTTACTAAAGTTCTTGCAGGAACTGCTAATAGTAAATTTTTGAAAGAATTTGCAGTTGTTAAAAATGCAACAAAAATGCTTAACTTGGAAACAAGTTGGAAAGATATTAGTTTTGTTCACGAGTACTTATTCTCAGTCACTAAAGATTCAGGCAAAGAAATTGAATTTTTGCAACAATGGGATATGCTCGCTAATTACTTTGAGCTAAACGGAATTTATGAAGGTGAAGGGAATGCAATAGGTTTAGCTGCTTATAAAGCTGGGCTGGCAGTTAGATGGAGTGAAATGGAAGGCATTTCATTTTTTAATAATAAAATTGAATTAGTAAAAATTAGCAAGGGTCAATCAAATACGGATGAAATTTCTAAATATTTTGAAGAACACGAGAAAATTTTATACCCTAAACGCTCTTTTGTGAGCAAAGCTATAGATAAACTTGGAAAAGCAATTATGCATTTTTACAGAAAAATCCGGTTCAAAATTGTTCGGTCTTCTTTGTTAAACTGAAATCTGAACACTGTTATCCAACTGAAAAAATCAGGTTTTTGTCCAAAAAATCTAGGTTCTTAGCTTCGTAATTGGAAGAAACTCAATTTTCTTTTAAAACAACCATCTTTGAGAGCATCCCATTAACGCGATCGCTATCATATCGCCTAAGATGAAAAGTGCTGAGTTCCGTTAGCATTAGCTGGGCGTTTAGTCGGTGCCTCAGCTTAAAGTTGAAAGATCGCCACAAAGGGTGGGGATTTTACCAGGTAGATAATTGCTGAGTATTTTATCTGACTCAATACATAATTATTGAGCCAGATAAATACGTAGATACCTAAATGACAGTTTCTTCTAGATAAAATCAGAACTTCAAAGGGGACTTACCCTACGGGACGCTACGCCAAGGTTTATTTAGCCACCAATTCCAGTCTTCGGTTTTGTAATGCAAGATTTGAGAAAAGGTTTTCTGTCAGAATTGTTGAATCAAGTGTTAAATGCTATTTTCTAGTGTGATTGTGTGGAGTATTGAAACAGATGGTTTCATTTATAACTCGGACACCGGGCATTCCGGGGGATTCTGCTTCTGTTGACGGATTGGGGAAAGGGATTGAGAGCAGTTTTGAACTGAATTTAATCTCATTACCAACAAATCCCTTATTTGGCACAGATGGGATTCGGGGACGAGTGGGAGAATTACTGAGTGCGCCCCTAGCATTGCAAGTTGGTTTTTGGACGGGGATTGTTTTACGTAACCATGCTACTCAAGTAGGGCCAGTCATTCTCGGACAAGATTCTAGAAACTCTAGCGATATGCTGGCAATGGCTTTGAGTGCAGGGTTAACAGCAGCAGGGCTAGAGGTTTGGTATTTGGGATTATGCCCCACTCCTTGCATTGCCTATCTCACCAGCATCAGTGATGCTATTGGCGGAGTGATGATTTCTGCCAGCCATAATCCGCCAGAAGACAATGGGATTAAAATTTTTAGTGCCGATGGTGGAAAGTTACCCCAAATATTGCAGGCAGAAATTGAAGCCGGACTGCGTGGCAAAATCTCACCTATTGCTATCAGTAATTGCGGACGGCATTACTCACGTTTCGAGTTAGTGGGGCATTATAGCTCGGCGTTAAAAAAACCCTTGAACAGTGCCATCAAGCTTCAGGGGATGAAGATTGTTTTAGACTTGGCGTGGGGAGCAGCAGTCGGGTTAGCACCAGCAGTATTTACAGAAATGGGGGCAGAGGTAATCTGCTTGCATAACGAAGCAGATGGCGATCGCATTAATGTTAACTGTGGTTCCACCCACCTAGATATTCTTGCAGCCACAGTACAAGAACACAACGCCGATATTGGCTTTGCCTTCGATGGCGATGCCGATCGCGTCTTAGCAGTAGACAATACTGGCAGGCAAGTTAACGGCGATTACATTCTCTACCTGTGGGGACGCCACTTAAAACAAAACCAACAATTGCCAGATAACCTGATTGTATCTACAGTCATGGCCAACTTAGGCTTTGAAAAAGCTTGGCAGCAAATTGGTGGTAACTTAATTCGTACCGCAGTCGGCGACCAATACGTACAAGCCGAAATGTTACGGACTGGGGGAATGCTGGGCGGCGAACAATCAGGTCATATTCTTTGCCGTCATTATGCCGTAACTGGAGATGGCTTGTTAACAGCCTTACATATAGCAGCTTTGGTGAAAGAGGCGGGTGTTCCCTTTAGCGAATTAGTAGATCAAAGCTTCCAAACCTATCCGCAACTTTTGCGGAACGTGCGAGTTATAGATCGCGATCGCCGTTTAGGATGGGAAGATTGTCAACCTGTGCAAGAAGCGATCGCTCTTGCTGAAGCTGCAATGGGTAATTCCGGCAGAATTTTGGTTCGCGCCTCTGGTACAGAACCAGTAATCAGGGTTATGGTAGAAGCTGCCAATGCTGAACTTACCAACTACTGGACAAATGAATTAGTTTCAAAAGTCCAACAGCATCTGATGGACTAAATTAGTTATTATCTCAGCTTTTAACAAGCGCCAATTTTACGTCACAGCTTCTACTAATGGCCAAGGCTGGTTAATTTGTAGAAGCTGTGACATTTATATTTGCATTGTTAGATCGTCACCGAATTAATTAATTACTTGTCAACAAAACTCACCGCATCAATATAATTAGTCCTGGCGTAACTCGGAACGTGTTATTATTTATTTCGAGATTCTTAGTTATATGTTCTAAGATAATATTATGCTTATTTTTGTTATCCCACTCAAAAGTGCAAAAGTTTCCAATTCCTGGGAACGTGTTACACAATTGTTTGAAAGATGCATTAAATCAGTTTGCAATCAAACCTCACCTAACTTTCACGTTATTGTTGTTTGTCACGAAAAGCCAAAAATAGAATTCACTCATTCTCACATCACATACATTACAGTTGATTTTTCTCCTCCCAACGAAACTAACCCTGTAGCTAAAGGAGATACAGATAAAGGGCGGAAAATATTAAAAGGATTGGTTTATGCTCGTCAATTTTCTCCCACTCACACTATGACAGTTGATGCTGACGATTGTGTTAGTAAAAATTTAGCCAAATTTATTCAACAATATCCAGATTCTAATGGATGGTTTATAAATAAAGGTTATAAATATCAAGAAGGTAGTAATTACATATATATTAAAAGAAACAATTTTTATAAAATGTGCGGCAGTTGTAACATTATCCGATATGATTTAAATGATTTGCCTGAAGTCGCAGAATATAATCGTGGCTATGGATACTATAGATATTATATAGACCACGCCAAAGTCAGAGATATTTTAAATAACAGAGCAAAACCCATTAAATCATTACCATTTCCAGGCGCAGTTTATATATTGGACACAGGAGAAAATCTTTTTGATAATTCAAAAAGATTAAAATTTAGCATTTTTAATCGTAAATTATTAAATCAATCAGTTATGGATGAATTCGGATTGTACGATTTACAGCAATCCAGAGAAATTTGTCAACTATAATATATTTCCCTGATGCTGATAGGCTACAGCACCATTATGCCGAAAAGAAAATCAAAATCCCGACCATCTAAAAACTCGAAAAAGCAGGCTAAAAAGGAAACTTCTACCCTTAACCTCAAAGAACAGTTAGCTCAAAAACGCAAAGCAGCCCAAGCACGTAAAGAACTTACTAGCTTACTCACCACCGCCACCTTTGGCGGTGTCTTCGTTGGCATTGCGCTTTTTTTCGTAGGTGGAATTAAAGCAGCAATCCCTGCTGTTTTGGGGATAATTATCATGTCCCTTTCCTACAAATACCCGCGTCAAGCACTATATGCCTTCATCATTTACGTACCTATTGGGGGTACTATCACCTACTACTTGGGCAATAGTCCCATACTCCAACTAGCTAAAGATGCCTTTTATGTTCCAGCCCTAATTGGACTTTGGCAGACTTGCCGTAAACAGGGGCTACCTCTAATTATTCCTCAAGGCATTAAAATCCCACTTTATATTGTTTTAGGTTGTAGTCTGCTAACACTATTATTTGTTAATGGTGGACAGCAGTTTAACCCGCCTAGCGTCGGATTATTGGAAAAAGCACCCCAAGAAATACCATTAGGTATGGGCATTCTGGGACTGAAAGTATTTTTAGGCTATGTCCCCCTGCTTGGTTGTGCTTACTATTTAATTCGTGATAAACGGGATTTTCTATTTTTATCGCGCCTCCAAATTGTCCTTATACTGATTTGCTGTGTGCTGGGATTTATTCAATACCTGTTATTACTAACTGGTGTATGTCAAGGCACTAGAGGTCTTGAAGGAAATGCCCTATTTGTCACATCATTAGAAGCCCGGTGTTATTTTGGTGGAGCGCTCTTATATAGTCCTGAAGAAGGAGTCATTCGCCTACCAGGGACATTTGTAGCTCCTTGGCAGTGGGCATGGTTCTTAATTTCCAGCACCTTTTTTACCTTTGCTACCGGCTTCACCGACCCCTCCCCAATATGGCGGCTGCTCGGTTTAGGTTCTTTAGTGATAGTCTTTATCAATGCTGTAATTTCTGGACAGAGAATCGCCTTAGCTTTAGTACCAATCTGCTTCGGAATTTTGCTATTGCTCACTGGTCAAATTGGCAACCTAAAACGATTTATCCCCATAGGAATAGGACTTGCCCTAGTTGTGGGAATAGTAATGGTGACTAACCCTGTTGTCGTGCAAGAGAGAACGGAGAGTTTTACAGGTCGATGGGAGGCTTCACCACCTCAAGACTTTATCGTTCAGCAATTTGCAGAAAATTGGAAAAACGTAGACGGGCCATTAGGAAGTGGCTTAGGTAGAGCAACTAACTCTGCCCGCGTAATGGGTCAAACTAAGCTAGTGGAAACCTACTATCCCAAAGTTCTTTTTGAAGTTGGAATTGTTGGAGTGCTAGCTTTTCTGAGTTTGGTCACTAGTTTAACAATTATTGGCTTTAAAACTTATCGCTCCATAAAGAACCGTAATTTCCGCAGTTACGGAGCAGCTTTGTGGGTGTTTATATTGTTTATTAGCTACAACACCTATTACTATCCTCTGGATGTTGATCCGGTTGCTGTCTATTATTGGTTTTTTGCGGGAGTTCTTTTTAAATTGCCAGAACTGGAGAAACAAGATATAGAAGATGCTAACCCCGAGACAACCAATAAGAAAAAACGTCTAAAAACAATTTAAGTGAAAAAAATGGCAAAAGTTATCATAGTAGGTCAAAAACACCTCAGCATTCCCAACCTACCTCGAAAATCTCGGCATATACTCATCCGCCCCAAGCCTTTCCCTGGTGGCAGATATCCTATAGAAAAAATTTGGTATCCTTTAAGCAGCTTTTTTCCCTGGCAACCTATATGGGAAAGATACCAAGCTATTCATTCTTTCAACAAAATTTTATATACAAACAAACCTTGGTTTCTCACCTTTGAGGATCATCGTTTTTTATATAGAAATCCTCAAAATCAAGGTGAAGCCGCAATTTATGAATTGTTAAATAATCGATTAGCATTAGAAAATTGCCAAAAACTTATAGCTATCTCCGATTATGCAAAATTGAGATTAATTAAGCGGATAGAAGGTTGGAAGCTAAAAGAAAAAGCAAGTAAAAAATTGGATGTAATCCATCCAAGCTTTCCAGTAAGGGTTAAGGAATCGAAACTTTATCAAGAACAGCAACTCCAGCTTATATTTATAGGAAATCATATTGCCCGCAAAGGCGGAGTTGTTGCTTTAAGACTCGCTAAAAAAGCGGAGAAACTAGGTTTACCTATTACTGTACATATAATTTCCGATCTGGGACTTGGTTCAGGAGTCCCAACTGATTTTCCCGATGAAACCAAATATGTAGAGGATTTAAAGTTATTGGATTTAAATAACGTTGTCTTTCATAAAAATCTTCCTAATGACAAAGTTATTGAGTTATTATCGCAAAGTCATTTTCAATTAATGGCGACATTACATGATACTTATGGCTATAGTATCATTGAAGGGTTTTCTGTTGCCACTCCTGCAATTACAACAAATGTATGCGCTTTACCAGAATTTATTCGTCATGGCGAAAATGGCTATATTTTAAAGCTACCAATTAATGAACTTAGGCACTGGAGTGATTGGCTGCATGAAGAAAAAACTAAAACTAATGAATATTGGGAAATTTTAAATAGCACTTATGATTATTTGGTAGAGCAAGCATTGCACCAAATCATTCAATTTCTTGATAGAAGTGATAAACGAGAACATTACGAATTCTTAAGTGCCGGAGCGTTAGCTCAAGCGCAAATTGTACATAACTCTGAAAAGCAAAATGAGTTATTTGATGATCTTTATGCAGCAGCTGCGGCGGGAGTATAGGGATTTCCAAGAAATAAATTATTCAAATAAACGAACCACTCCAGACGCAGAGAGCAGTTGCCTGCGCGGGTTAAGAGCGTTGAGCAAACTTCGGGATAACGCAGAGAGAGAATAAATAGAGGAGTTTTTGCGTCAGTTTTGGAACATTTTTTTATTTGGAAGTCCCTAAAGAACGAAAGATAATCTTAAGCAGTCCTTCGGCTATTGACTGAATTTAAATTAAGGCAATAGTAGTTTAGTGAAGTGAATGAAAATTAAGTTTTATAACAGTTCTCACCTCACCCCCAACCCCTCTCCGATGCTTTGGAGAGGGGAGTGTTTGCACCCATCAAATACGGGGTGAGCTTCAGACTGAATTGTACCCAAGTGAAAACTGCTCTATAAGGTTATTATCAAGGTAGAAAAATTCCTTAATAAAAAGCATGAATAATTGGCCATTAATTACTGTGGTTATCCCGACCTATGGTAGAGAAGAAGCCCTACGGGATAGTATTGTAGATGTCCTGAAACAGGACTATCCAAATTTTGAATTTTTAGTGGTAGACCAAACCGCAAAACACCAGCCAGAAATTCAAGCCTATCTAGAAGAGATGGCGGGGGCAGGTAAAATTAAGTGGTTGCGCTTAGATTGGGCAAGTTTGCCAGGAGCGCGGAATTATGCTGTGCGGCGGTCATCTGGTGAAATAATATTATTTATTGATGATGATGTTCAGCTAACCCCAGAATTGTTAACAGCCCATGCAAAAAATTATTTGCAAAATCCAGAAGTGGGAGCTGTAGCCGGTCGGGTATTTGACAGAATGAAATTGGGTGATTCTGGAGGAGATTTACAGATTGAATATCTACCTCCCCAAGCTATGGACCCTGGAATTGCTTGGTATCATATTGATTTAGTACATACCATCAAACCTCAGCAAGTGCTGACGGCGAGGGGCTGCAATATGTCATTTCGCCGCGAAATTTTTACAAAGTATGGGCTAAGGTTTGATGAGAGGTTTGGCGGTAGTGCTGTACGCGAAGAGTCAGATTTTTGTTTGCGGGTGCGACAGACGGGGTATAAAATTTGGTACGACCCAGAAGCCCATTTGGTGCATTTAGGCGAAGAAACAGGAGGTTGTCATGATATTAGTATGCGATCGCTCAAATATCAACTCACCTTCTACCACAACCATTTCCTACTAGGGCTGAAAAACCTTACTGCTACTCAAGCTTTACGCTTATATGCCCGTTTATTTGACTGTCACGTTCTCGGACACCCACCTTGCAACAAAAGCGGTTCCCCAATGAAAATTGTGACTCGCGGTTTTTTCTACATTTTAGGTTTTTTCAAAGCGTTGGGTACTATCATCCAATCATTATGGAACGATGGTCAAATTTACAGCCGATTGGATGAACTGGTTTAGTTAGGAGTTAGGAGTTAGGAGTTAGGAGTTAGGAGTTGGGAGTTGGGAGTTAGTGAAGAATAAAGAATAGCTGACAAAGAATAAATATCAATTAATAAATATCCATGAGAATTTTAGTTGCTAGTCACACTTATATCGTAGACCTAAACTGTGAAAAACTACGTGCTTTATCTCAACTAAAACCGGGAATTGAAGTAACAGTTGTAGTACCAAAGCGCTGGAAACCAGGCGGTGTACAAAATAGAATTATTGAAACTGAATACCGTGATGAAGGGACATTTAGAATAGTTCCTCTTTCTAATTTAAGTCAAAATCACCAGGGACTGCTTACCTTTGGTGCTGATTTAATATCATTGTTAAAAGAATTTCGTCCCCAAATCATCCAAGTTGAACAAGGTTCTAGGGGGTTAGCTTATACTCAGATGATTGGCTTAAATCAGCTATTAGGACTCAAGGCAAAAAATGTATTTTTTACCTGGTGGAATTTACCATATCATCTGAAATTACCAGTTGCTTTATTAGAAACATATAACCTCAATAACAGCCACGGCATTATTTCTGGCAATCAAGATGGAGCAGAAGTTTTGCGCCAACGGGGATATAAAGGGGCAATTAAAGTCATGCCACAATTGGGTGTAGATGAAAGTTTATTTACTCCCAAAGCTCAACCAGAGTTAGCAGCTAAGTTGAATATTAAAAAAGAAGATTTTGTTGTAGGTTTTGTTGGGCGATTTGTGCCAGAAAAAGGTTTGTTAACGCTTTTGCAAGCCTTAATCACTTTGAAAAATAAACCTTGGAAATTACTTCTGCTGGGACGAGGAGAGTTACAAAGTCAATTAATCAAAATGGCGGCAGCAAACAATATTGAAGAACGATTAATTTTGGTAGAAAGTGTTCCCCATAACGAAGTTGCAAACTATATCAATTTAATGAGTACTTTAGTACTGCCTTCTGAAACTGCTCACAATTTTAAAACCTTAACTTCTGTTGGCTGGAAAGAACAATTTGGTCATGTGCTAATTGAGGCGATGGCTTGCCAAGTACCTGTGATTGGTTCTGATTCTGGTGAAATTCCCTATGTAATTGGCGATGCTGGTTTAGTATTTCCTGAAGGTGATGTTCAATCCCTTGCTAATTGCTTAGTTCAATTAATAGATAAACCAGATTTTGCTCAAACTCTGGGTGAAATTGGCTATCAAAACGCAATGATTAAATATACAAATAAAGCCTTGGCTAAACAGCAATTAGAGTTTTATCAAGAATTGGTTAATAGTCACTAGTCATTGGTCATTGGTTATTGGTGAATAATAAAGGACGAAGGACAAATGATAAAGGAAAAATGACAAAAAAATGAAAATATTACAAATTGTTCCCTCAATTTCTCTGATTTACGGCGGTCCCAGTCAAATGGTATTAGGATTAGCTCCAGCTTTGGTAAAAGAGGGAGTGGAAGTTACAATTCTCACAACTGATAGTAATGGGGATAATGGCCAAACACCTCTGGATGTTCCTTTAAATCGCCCAATTAAACAAGATGGCTATGAAATAATTTATTTTCGTTGCGCCCCATTTCGTCGCTACAAATTTTCTCTAGATTTATTAAACTGGCTAAAACTTCATGCTCATGAGTTTGATATAGCACATATTCATGCTCTATTCTCTCCGATAATTAGTGCTGCTGCTATTGTGTGTCGTCAACAAAAGCTACCTTATATTTTCCGTCCTTTGGGTACTCTTGATCCGGCTGATTTACAGAAGAAAAAACAATTAAAACGGCTTTATGTTGCAATTATAGAACGTCAAAATTTAGCTGGTGCGGCGGCTATTCATTTTACCAGTGTTCAAGAAGCTAAAATATCAGAACGCTTTGGAGTATCTACGCCAGATTTGGTGATTCCCTTGGGTGTGATTCCGCCTCAATTCTCTATTAAAAATGTATCTAGTCAGTTAGAAATACCAAAGGATGTGCCATTAGTGCTATTTCTGTCACGAATTGACCCGAAAAAAGGGTTAAATTTGTTGATTCCGGCGCTAGAGAAGCTGTTAGCGGTTGGTTATAAGTTTCATTTTGTCTTAGCTGGGACAAATCCTCAAGATCCAGATTACGAACAAAAGATCATATCCCAAATTCAAAATTCACCACTGCGATCGCACACTACAATTACTGGCTTTGTGACTGGTGAATTAAAAGTTAGTTTACTACAACTTGCTGATTTATTTGTCTTGCCTTCCTACTACGAAAACTTTGGAATTGCTGTAGCTGAAGCGATGGTAGCAGGTATACCTGTAGTCATTTCTGACCAAGTGCATATTTGTCAACAGATACGTGATAGTGAGTCGGGTTGGGTAGGTGCAACAGATGTGCAAGTACTGGTAGAATTATTGCAAGAAGCTTTGGAAAATCCCCAAGAACGCCAACGACGGGGATTAAACGCTCAAAAATATGCATTGGAAAATTTTAGCTGGGATGCGATAGCTCGGCAAACAATTCAAGCCTACCAGGAAATTTTGGCAACCTAAAATTTTGTTTCAAACCGCCAAAGCCCGATTGGGCAATAGGGGTTTTATGTCATGATTGCAAAGTAGAACATATATAATAATCTTCTAAACTACAGGGAATCTTACATGACTCTCCGTCTAGGTGACACAGTACCCAACTTTACGCAAGCCTCAACACACGGCGACATCGATTTTTACCAATGGGCAGGTGACAGCTGGATTGTGCTGTTCTCTCACCCTGCTGATTTTACACCTGTTTGCACAACAGAATTAGGCACAGTTGCCAAGCTAAAACCAGAATTTGACAAGCGCAATGTTAAAGCGATCGCTCTCAGCGTTGATGATGTAGAATCTCACAAAGGCTGGGTGGGAGACATTGAAGAAACGCAAAATACCACCCTTAACTATCCAATTTTGGCAGATAGCGATCGCAAGGTTTCTGACCTTTACGACATGATCCACCCGAATGCTAACGCGGCGGTGACAGTGCGATCGGTTTTCGTGATTGACCCCAGCAAGAAACTCCGTCTGTCTTTCACCTATCCTCCCAGTACCGGACGCAATTTTGATGAGATTTTGCGGGTAATTGATTCTCTGCAATTGACTGATAATTACAGCGTGGCGACACCAGCTGACTGGAAAGATGGAGACGATTGTGTAATTATCCCCTCACTCAAAGATCCAGAAGTACTTAAAGAGAAATTCCCCAAAGGCTACCAGGAAGTTAAACCCTATCTGCGCCTAACTCCTCAGCCTAACAAGTAAATCTGAAAATGATTTCGGATAAAAAAGCAAAGATGCCAAGATATAACTTTGCGTCTTTGTTTTTTGCGTGAAAATATAGTAATTAGGCTAGGTATCTAAAGCTAGAGGAAATCCCTATGTTCTCATCTGGTTTGCTTTTGCAAATTCCCTCATCAATGCAAATGACAGACGAACATTTTTTTGAGTTCTGTCAGGTGAATCGTGACTTACGCATTGAGCGAAATAAATTTGGAGAGATATCAATTATGCCGCCTACCGGTGGGACAACAGGCAACCGTGGAGGCAACATCTTTGGGCAACTGTGGGTGTGGTCCGAACAAGATAGTACAGGTATAACTTTTGACTCTAGTACTGGATTTAAACTATCAACAGGTGCAAACAGATCGCCAGATGCCTCGTGGATTAAGCTAGAACGGTGGAATTCTCTGTCTCCAAAACAACAAGAAAAGTTTGTACCCATTTGTCCAGATTTTGTAGTCGAACTTAAATCTCCCAGCGACAACCTCCAGACTTTGAAAGAAAAAATGCAGGAATATATGAATGAGCCAGGAATAGAGTTAGGCTGGTTGATTGACCGTAAGCAGCGTAAAGTTTATATTTATCGTCCTGGATTGCCAGAGGAATGTTTAGATAATCCTGCGACTGTTAGCGGCGAGTTAGTATTGCCTGGGTTTATTTTGAATATGAGTAAAGTTTGGTAAAATAAGTTTTATTTAATAAGTAATCAAGCGGACATGATATGACGAATGACGAATGATAAATTATTTAAATTTCGGCTGGCGGCGATACAATTTAAATTGATAAATTGAGGTGACATCGAAGGGTAATTGAATGGTAAAAGTGCTACCTTTGCCTAATTGACTCTGCACGTTGAAAGTACCTTGGTGTGCCTGAATAATTGCCTGAGCGATCGCTAATCCTAATCCAGAACCGCCAGTTTTACGAGAGCGATCGCTATTTACTCGATAAAAGCGATCAAAAATCCGAGTCAGTTCCTGATCTGGAATACCAATACCTGTATCTTGAACCTGAATGATAGCATAATTTTCACTGCGTTTTAAGATAACAGTTACCTTTCCGAATTGTGGCGTGTATTGAATTGCATTGATAATTAAATTAGAAACCAGACGATAAAGTTGCTCAGAATCGCCGATAATATTTAGAGGTTGATTGAGTTGGATTGCAGATGTTAGTGTCACTTTTGCAGAAAAGGCGATCGCGGCAAATTCCTCTATTAAGTCGCTGACAATATCATTTAAGCAACATTCATGTCGTAATGGCAGAGGTTGCCGATCTAGACGAGCTAAAAGCAGCAAATCTACAACTAAAGAATTAAGTCGATGATTCTGACGCTGTATAGTTTGTAGAATATCCCGCGCTTCGATTTCATCCAATTTTGGCATCAACAAAGCTGATTCCACCGTTGCTTGGGTTGCAGCTAAAGGTGTTCGCAACTCATGTGCTACATCTGCTGTAAATTGTTGGATTTGTCTATAAGATTGATAAATCGGTTGCATCGCTAATCCTGCTAGCCACCAACTAGCAACACTCACCACAAGCATCGTTGTAGGCAATCCCACGGCTAAAATTAATTTAACAGCATCCAAATAACTATTGAAATCTTCCAGACTTCGCCCGACTTGGATGTATCCCCAATTATGATTGTCTTGAGTGTGCAGTACAAATGAAATTTGGTGATATGGATTGCCTTTGCTGTCTTTTATCGTTTGCCAAAGTTCCTTATTAAAGACTAGAGAAAGTCCCTCTGGATGAAAACCTGCGATCGCAATTAAGCGTCCTGAATTATCAAAAAAACGTATATAGTAGTAGCCTTGATGAATTGCGCTGAGAATATGCCGTTTAGAATTTGGCTGCTGTTGAATGCAGCTTTCCCCAATCAGACAAATATTTGGTAAAAGCTGCTGTACAACTGGTTCAATGCGTCCGGGTTGCTTTAGTTTCAGTTCGATACTATCGTGTATCGTTCCGGCGACAGATTCCAATTCTCGGTCTAATGCTACCCAATGGGCATGGGATACAGCTTTGTCTAGCCCGAATCCGCATAGACTTAAAATCACAGCCATTACAAGCGCATACCACAGAGCTAAACGTATTCGCGTTAGGTTAAAAAGTTTATTTTGATTCATAACAGCGATCGCATCTAGCAACCTTTGCAGATGATTGGGATAGCCAGGAAATGAGTATCTATGACAATTATTTCACTCTTAAAAACGGGGATTTTCATCGGTAAGATTGAGACGATATCCCACACCATGCATAGTTTCAATGGGGTTCCCACAACCACTATTAGCCAATCTCCGGCGTAGCAAACGTATTTGAGCCGCCACCACATTACTAACTGGTTCTGCACTCACCTCCCAAAGCTGATTGCGAATCTGTTCAGTTGTGACAATTTGGTGCGGATGCTTCATCAAATACTCTAGTAGCTGGAATTCTTTGTTAGTTAAAGGAATTACCTGTTTATCCCCCTGATGGTTCTGAGTGACAACCATACTGTTACTGTAATCGAGAGTCAGATTGCCAACAGTTAACTCCTGAGATTGAAATTGGGGCGATCGCCTTTGCAAAGCACGTAACCGCGCCAACAATTCCGCCATACCAAAAGGTTTCACCAAATAATCATCAGCACCAGCATCCAACCCAGCAACTTTATCTTCCATCCGATCTTTAGCTGTCAACATCAAAACTGGCAAAGGATTACGTCGTGTTCGTAAGCGACTACACAGTTCTAACCCAGACAATCCTGGCAACATCCAGTCGATAATAGCTAGGGTGTATTGCATCCATTGGTTTTCTAGATAATCCCATGCCTCATTACCATCTAAAACCCAGTCAACTACATACTTTTCTAGGTTCAAAGTACGCTTAATTGCCAAACCCAAATCTGGCTCATCTTCGACTAACAGAACTCTCATATCATTTACCAGCCTTTCTATCTCCTAGATTGATATCCTGAGAACCACCTTCACCTCCTCAAGGGTTAAAAATCTATGATTTGCCATCAAAAACTGTAGATTAGTAGATGCGAAACTGGGCTATACCTACGGGAATTTCTGCATCACTACCAACAAATTTAGCATAAACTCGGTAGAGCCAAGCATTTGAAGTTCCCGTCCGGTTTACTCTATTCATATCAATATTGAGTATATTCGCAGGAGTGACAAGTTGGGCGAAAGCGATCGTAATCTTGCTATCGTTAACAGTAGTGTTTGCCTGAATTTTTCGACCAGATTTGTCAGAAATACTGAAATCATTTTTGACAGTTAAACCCGGTGGAACATCGATATTTATCTGGGTAATAGCACTGCTATTTTGAGGTATTTCCAATTTTAAAGTATGTCGAACAGTTCCCCATTTAGTTTGGGGAAATTGGACTGTGCTAAGAATATGAGGAAAACTCTTATTAGCTGGTATCTGATTTGCATAGACAGGATAAAATAAAGCTGTAAGTGTCAAACTAACCGCAGTTGTAAAAATGATTTTTTTCATGATTTCAAATCTCTAATAAATCAATCTTGTTAATGTAGTATCAGACTCATTATTTTAAATAAATCTGCTATTAACTAGCTTGACAGAGACAGATGAAATCATGATGAAATTTAGGTATGTTCCAATAGGGTTTAGTTATCCACAAAAACCTTAATTCGCGTAGGTTGGGTTAAGGAACGAAACCCAACATCAAGCGTTAATTGTTGGGTTTAACTCTGTTAAACCCAACTATGTAACGAAAAGTAAAATCTCTGTATTTGGCTCGTAGTTGCGCTGTATTCGCTAAAGCGCAACTACAAACCAGTGATAATTATTTACGCCGATTTACTTATTAAAAGTAAAACGACCATCTACTTTTTTGCCATTCATATCTACGAGCATTTTCACTTGATATTGACCTGAATATTTTTCTGGGAGCAAAACAGTATAATGTTTACCTTCTTGGTCATAAGTAAGGTTTAAAGTTTTCTGGCTTCCATCAGGTGTCTGAACTTGAGCCTTCACTTTGGCATTAGATATTGCTTCGTGATTATCTCCTTTTTGTAAGTAAAAATCCATGTGAGTGCCATTAGCTTCTTTCTCAGGTACAAACTCTAAATGATAGGCTCCTGTTTCCACAACTTGACCTCCTTTCGATTGACCATGCTGGCTAGATGTTTTGGCAATAGGTGAAGCTGGGGAATTAACACTTGAGGTAGAAATAGCTGGACTTTTTTCGGTATTAGCTGCTTGATTACTATTACTACAAGCTCCCAAAAAAAGCAGCCCTACACTTCCTATAACAATTAAGGTCGATTTTAGTGAAATCATCTGTTTACTCCGCATCAAAAACAATTAATACCTAAGACATAAACAACTAAAAAACCCATTTATTATTCTGGGTATTTGACTAAAACGATGTTTTGTATTGATCTAGTATTTCTAGGAACTAAAAACTTCCTAAACTGAGAATACAACGCAGGAATAACTAACAGCGTTAAGGCAGTAGAGGTAAACAAGCCACCTAATACTACTATCGAAAGTGGTTGCAAAATTTCTTTACCAGGACCACTGTCAACGACTAATGGTGCTAATCCTAAAGCTGAGGTAAAAGCTGTCATCAAAATGGCGTTTAGTCGTTCCATTGAACCTTTAATAAGCACATCTTTAAGAGGCATCCCTTCCGCAAATTTTGTATTGTAATTATCTACCAAAAGCAAACCATTGCGAGTAGCAACTCCAAATAGAGTGATAAAGCCAACTAAGGAAGCAATAGAAATAACTCCGTCTGTGAAAGCTACCGAAAATACTCCTCCCACTAATGCTAAAGGTAAGTTAATCATAATCATGATTGTAGAAGGGATAGATTTGACTGAAAGATACATAATTACTGTAATGACGACGAAGGCGATCGCACTAGAAATTAAGATATTCTGAGTGGCTCGTTCTTGCGCCTCAAATTGCCCTGCATATTGAATATAGTAACCAGAGGGAAAATGCACTTGTTGGTTGACTTTATCCCGAATTTCATTCACAATAGAGCGCAAATCTCTACCGCTAGCGTTAGCAGAAACAACAATCAAGCGGGAAACATTTTCACGGTTAATCGTATTTGGGCCTGTGCCATTGCTAATTATAGCAACTTGTGCTAAAGGAATCTTTTGACCGTTAGGAGTATCAACTAATAAATTGCCAATGGTATCCAAATTTTGACGTGCATCCGGTTTTAACCACACAACTAAGTCAAAAGTTTGTTGTTTTTCCAATATTTGAGAAACTACTTTTCCATTCAGGGCAGTTTCAACAATTTTAGAAAGTTTTCCTACCGTTAAACCATATCGAGAAGCCGCTTGACGGTTAAACTTAATTTGTATTTGTTCGACTGGGACTTGAGGCTCAAGTTGTAAATCAACAACACCATCAACAGTTTTCATCACCTCATTTACTTGGCTCCCAATCATGCGGAGTTGTTCTAATTCTGAGCCGAAAATTTTGATAGCGATCGCACTTCTCACACCGGACAAAACCTCATCCATCTGATGAGAGATAAAACCACCAATATTTGCTGCTACCCCTGGTAATTTAGCAAATTCTTCCCGCAGCTTTTTAATAGTTTTCTCCCTGTCTTCCATCGCTGCTTTGCTCAACTCGATATCCAAATGTCCGAAATTTACCCCTGCTGCATCTGCATCACCAGGCGCACGTCCAGAACGCAATTGTACGTAAGGAAATCTAGAATCTCCCTTCAGCGCGTCTTCTAGTGCTTCTCCAGCAACATTGGTAGCTTCTAAAGATACACCAGGATAGAGAGTGAGGGTATTCACCAAAGTTTGCTCTTGAAATTCTGGTAAAAACACTCTTCCAAAGGAAGGAGCAATCACAATTGCTGCGACTAAACTGGCAGCAGCTAAGATTAAAATAATTCCAGAACGCCGCAGAGAAAATGCTAACAGGGGATGATAAAACTTCTTAAAAAATCTTGCTATCCAAGGCTCAGTTTCTGGCAAGTTCCCGTAAGGTAATAAGATTGCACATAATGCCGGAGTTACAGTCAATGCTGTGATACTAGAGCCGATAACTGCCGCCATATAGCCTAATCCCATTGGGATAAAAATACTACCTTCTACCCCAGCTAAAGCAAAAACTGGAAAGAAGACAACTATGGTGATTATAGTGCCTCCAAAAAGGGAATCACGTACTTCTTGACAACCGGAAAATACCACATCTAAAACTGGGCGCGGATTGGCAGAGTATTTATTTTCTCGCAGGTTACGATAGACATTTTCGGCATCGACAATTGCATCATCCACTGCTGAACCAATTGATACTGCTAATCCTCCCAATGTCATAGTATTTAAACCTTGTCCTAGCCAATTTAGTAATAGCAATCCTATTAGTAAGGATAAGGGTAAGGCAGTTAGGCAAATAACTAGATTACGCCAATTCATCAAAAACGGAATCAGGATAAGTGCAACAATAATACTGCCTTCAATTAAAGCTTGTCTAACATTAGCAATCGAAGAATCAATATAGTTTTCTTGTCTGAAGGTAGAAGTTATATTAATATCTTTAGATAAGGCAGCTTTTACTTCCGACATCGCCTCTTCTATAGCACGGGTAACAGTAGGAGTATCGGCTTGAGGCTGTTTATTAATCATCACAATAATTGCCTTTCGACCGTTAAAACTACCATCACCCCGTTTGATAGCTGCACCAATTTGGACATCAGCGACATCGGATATTTTTATCGGTGTACCGTTGCGGGCAGTAATTACTGATTGCTGTAAGTCTTCAATAGATTCAATCCGTCCAATGCCTCGAATTATTTTTTCGCGATCGCGGGTAATCAAATAACCACCAGGTGCATTAACATTGGCACCAGATACAGCTTCCTGCACATTTTCTAAGGTGACATTAAAAGCTTGTAACTTCTCTGGGTTAATTAATACTTGATATTGGCGAATATCACCGCCATAGGCTACAACCTGACTAACACCGGGAACAGCTAAAAGGCGATTTGTTACTTGCCAATCGACAATGCGCCGCACTTCCATCAAAGGAGTATTTTCAGAAGTAAAGGCATATTGCAGCACAGTACCGATGGGGGAACTGGTGGGAGAAATTTGTGGCGTTTCCACTCCTTCAGGAAGCTTTCTAGAACTCTGTTGTAATCGCTCTGTTACCAATTGGCGAGCTTGATAAATATCACTTCCCCAGTTAAAAATTACTTTGACAACGGAAACTCCCGACGCACTAGAAGAACGTACTGCTGTGATTCCTGGAGTACCATTAATCGCACTTTCAATTGGTAAAGTTACTAAAGATTCAACTTCTTCTGGTGCTAATCCTGGTGCTTCAGTTTGAATTTCAACTTGGGGCGGTGCAAAAGTAGGAAAAACATCCAACGGCATTTGGATAATTATCCGAAATATCCAAAGCGTTATGACAATTGTACCCAGAATGATTAACCAACGGCGGGCGATCGCCCATTTAATAATCGCACTCAGCATGACTATTTCTGAATCTTAATTTCGGAATCTTCACTCGTTACACGATGGTTATCAACCCATTCTGGCGATCCATCTACTTGTGCAGAACTAGCTAATTCAAGTTGATTAGTACGACGACTAGACCAAAAAGCACCTAGAATGAAAGCTACAGTGGTTAATGCTGCTCCCCCAGTTCCCAACAGCCACAGTGGTACTGGCTCTGTTGTAGTCTGTCGAGGAGTTTCCGGGTGTTCGTCTACTTTTGGCTTAGTATCGCCACGTAAAGACTGAGCATAAAGTTGAGGCGATCGCACGGTAACTATCAAATCCTCCTCGAATAAGCCAGTTTTGACCTCAACCATATCCCCAAAAGTTTGACCTAAAGTAACTTCAACAGGCTGATAAGCGTTGCCATTTTGTACATAAACCTGTTTTTTGCCATTGGTTTCAACTACAGCCGCGCTCTTAATTGCTAATATGGCTGATGATGTTTGGTTTGTAACAACTTCTAGTTCTGCAAACATTCCTGGTTTTAGCACTCCACCAGAATTTTCTAGTTGAGCTTGCACTGGTACTACTTGCGTTTCTCCTTGCACCACAGAGCCAATTCGGGTAATTCGTCCGTTGAAGATCCGGTTAGGTATGGAAGCTACTTTGACCCTTACCTGTTGAGTAGTTCTTATCTGATTTAAATCTTTTTCATAAATATTCGCTGTGGCAAAAACGCGACTGTCATTAATAATTGTCATCAGCTTCCCACCCGCATCCTCAAATGATTGACCAAGGGTAACTTCCCTATCAGCAACCTTCCCCGAAATTGGAGACGTTACGGTAATAAGTCCTTGAGCATTGGCGCGAGTTCCCAATTGAGAAAGCCGAGTTTGATAAATACTATTACTTAGTTGGATACGAGACTTTGCGACCTGAACGGCTGAATCAGCGCGTTTTAGCTGATTTTCTGCCTCGATAACGTCCCGACGATTGGCGGCTTTAGCAAGATCCGCTTTGGCTTGAGCTAACTGAGTTTCGGATTCAAGAGCATTACGCCGTGGTAAAGCGCCAGCATCAGCTAACTGTTGATCTTTGTTAAACTTTTCTTGAGCATAAGTCACTTGGCTTTGTGCTTGAGCTATTTCAGCTGCGGCTATTTGTTGATAGCGATCGCGGTTTTGTTGAGCTAGTTTTAAATCGGCCTGCGCTTGCTCTAAATCCGCCTGAGCTTGAGCAAGTTTTTCTTGGGAATTAACCCGCAGTTCCACCAGTTCCGGGCTGGATATAACAGCAACTGATTGACCTTTTTTCACCATAACACCAGGTTCAACCAATAACTCAACCACTTTTGCTTTAGAAATTGGTGTATTTACTTCTACTTTTTGGCTGGGTAAAGTTTCAATCTGTCCAGTAGTTTTAATCCCAACATCTAGCCTCTGGCGTTTGACAGGTTCAACTTTAATTCCTAGTCGTTTGGCTGTTTGAACATCAACTTGAATAGAACCAGTAGCACCCGTTGTTTCAGTTCCTCCTTGAAATTCGTTTCCGTGTCCGCCGTGAGCCAAAACAACTGCGGGACTAGCAAGTAACAAAATATTAAAAAGTATCCCAGAAACACAACGAATAACTGTAAATGGTTGGGAATAGGAATTAGGCATCACTATCAAAAGTTTTTGGATACAGACGCAGAGAAAATATGTCGTTCGGTTTCAATACCCAGTCTTCCATTGAAAAATGAAATTAGGATGAAATTGGGCTGCGATACCCAATAGTCCGTTGTAGGGGACTTCCAAATAAAAAAATACTCAACTACTTATTGTGGGGCGGGCGAGACGCCCACCCTTGTATATGGGCGGGCGAGACGCCCACCCCACAAGATTGGGTAATTTGTTTGTTGGAAGTCCCTAGACATTGCTCCTGAAATTCCCAACCGCAAATACATATTGATTACTTGCAGATTCACAAAGATAGTTATAAAACTTCCGCAAAAACCAAATTACGAATTACGAATTACGAATTACGAATTATTTCTTGTACCAAGATTTTCGCCACTGTTGCATTTGCTTAATTTCTATATTTTGGGCTTGGATAATTTCCTGGGCTAATTTCTTGATTTCAGGGCGTTTAGACTTACTTAAGGCATCTTTTGCCATTGTTACAGCCCCTTGGTGGTGAGGAATCATCGCATTGATGAAGCGCAGATCAAACTCAGCATCAGCTACACCTAAGTTTTGACTCATCATCATAGCTTGCATCTGATCAGATGACATTTCCATCATGTGACCCATTTGACTGTTGTAAGCCATTGGTTTATTTCCCGCCTTGGGATACCAAGCTTGTCGCCACTGCTTCATCTGGGTGATTTCTTGGTTTTGCGATTTGATGATATTGTCTGCTAGCTTTTTGATTTCAGGATGTTTTGATTTTTGCTGCGCTTCTTTAGCCATTTCCACAGCCCCTTGATGGTGCGGGATCATAGCATCGATAAATCGTAAATCAAAATTAGCATCGGCTGGGCCTAAATCCATTCCCATGCTGTGATTCATCATACTACCGCCGTGGTTCATCATCCCACCGCCGTGGTTCATCATCTGCTTGTCGTTAGCATTGGTGGCGGTTGCTTCTGGCGCTTGGCTTTGGATCTGGGAAGCACTACTAGTACACCCTGTGATTAATCCACCTGCTGAGGCGATCGCACTAAAGGTTAACACCAAAAAGCCATTCCTCAAAGATAGCAGTTGCATAAGTCTCACCTAAACAGTTTCTTAATTCTATATTTACTCCTTATTTTTGCAGCTAGAGATGAAATTAGGATGAATCGCCACTCCTAGTTACTCCCGGATCTGAAAATCCTGATGTTTACGGATAGTATTACGAATTACGAACTTGTACTGAGCGTAGCCGTTGGCGCAGCCTCTCGTAGAGAAGTATTACGAATTATTTAAGTATCTTATTATTCATTGGTCACTCAAAATTGTGTAAGCTTCATTAACTAAGTGCATTTTCTCTTGAGCTTGTTTTTGTAGTTGCGGCTGATTCACAAATAAATCTGGATGCCATTTTTTTACTAAAGTTCGATAAGCCTGTTTTACCTCAGCTAAAGAAGCATTTGTTTGCAATCCTAAAATGTTGTAAGCGCGAGTAGTCTTATCTTTTTGGGCTTGGGTTTTTGGTTGATTGGGTGCTTTATTGCTTTGAGTTGTATTTTGCTGTTTGCTAGTTTGAGAACTAGGCGATGTCTGACGACAAGCCTTAGGGCTACGCATCTCTGCTTTCATTCGCGCTATTTCTTCATTGAGTTCCCAATCACGAAATTTAGCCTCTAACTCTTCTTTCCGTGGAGAGGGAGAAGCTTTTGGCGGTGGTGGTGGAGAAACAGATTTTACCCTTGTCCAAGTATTATTAGCACTATTTTCCTGTTGTTGCTTAACACCAGAATCTTTTTTAGGATAAATTTGAACTCTTTCAGGTTGTGGCGAATATTTTCTATTGGTATTCGTGTATTTGGGTATTTCTTTATAAGGTTGATGATTTGAGAGAATTTTGGCTTTTTCTAACTCTCGTAGCAACTGATTAAAAGCCTTTTGTAACTGCTGCAAATTTTCGCGTTTTTGAGTAGTTTCTCTCGATTCTTGACTAAATTCAAAAGAAATTACTTTTTCGGCTTGCTGTTCATATTCAGTCAAAATTGATAAGCTTTGATTACTGAAGTGAGAGAAATAATCTTCAATTGCAGTTATGCAAAGTTTAGCAACTTCCTGATGATAAGATTCTTTTGCTAATTGTTCGTCTTGTTTTTCGATGTTCTTGTTTAACAAATAAGAAATACTCCCGACGACAGCAGCACCCACCGGGCCACCTAACAACCAACCAATACCACCACCAACAGCGATAGAACCCGGTTCACTTAAATTATCAGTATTGCTTAGTTTTGAGGGTAGTGTTACTTTTGGTTCGCTAGGAAAGGGAATTAACAAATCTTGTGGTCGTTCTTGTTGGAAAAATTCGTAAGCTTGATAAAGCCATTTTACCACAGCAAATTGCAACTGAGTCAGGTCTTTTTTAAGAGTATTTGTTTGCCAACTTTTAAAGTTATTTTCTGCCAATGCAACTGCTGCATCAGCTTGATATTTCGTGAGTAATTTTGGCAATGTTAACCAATCGCGTAACTCTTGGATGCTAGTAAGAAAACCTTTATAAATTAAATTAGCTGCTTTTTGTTTAATTTCAATTTTAGTATTTTCTTTATCATCAAAGGATTTTATTTCAATAGCGATCGGGTCAATTTTAGCTTTTAATGAGAATTGGATTTGAGAAGCGATCGCTTGCAACCTTGGCAACCGTACACTACCACGATTTGGTTGCAAAATCCCGACAATATTTTGCAAAGCTGTTTCAAAAGCCGCTAACCCGCTACTATTAGCAGCCGCTACATCGCCTTTTAATCTGGCTCTTAAAGCAGGTAAAGCATCAACGCGATATAAATTACTAAAACCTGGAGGTAATTCGGATCGAAAGCTTTCCGCAACAAACAGCAGACGATTTTGGACTTTTTTTTGCTCGTCGGGTTCGAGTAAATTCAGAAAATTGGCAACAAATATAACTGTTTTAATACCGCGATCTAATAGCCAATCTCGTAAATTTTCCCGTTCACCCAAAGTCATTAATTTTCGTGCATCTAATAATTGAATAACTAAATCTGCACTTAATAGTTGTTCTCGAACTAAATTATCTTGTTCATCTCGATCATTTGTTCCCGGTAAATCGAGTAATTCTACTCCGGTTTCCAAAAATTGATGCGGGCAAAAAACTTCTACAGATGCTACATCTTTTCGCATCTGTCTATTTCCATCAAGAATTGCAAATTGCTGTAAAACTTCTGTGCCACTGCGATAGATTTCTGTACCATCTAGCAACATTATCCGAGTCCGCACATCAGAGCCATATTTAACAGTAATTGCCGCGCCTGTGGTGGGAATTAAATCAATTGGTAAGGTGCGATTCCCCAACATGGCATTCAGTAAAGTAGATTTGCCATGATTAAATGGGCCAAATACCGCAATCCGAAAGCTAGGATTAACTAGATGATTGCAAATGGTAATTATATCTTGATGCAGTTGCGATTTATGGTCTAAATTCAATAACGCAGATGCAAATTTCAGAGAATCTACTAAATCCTTATAACCTTCATACTGTTGTTGCATAATTCCCCTATCTTCCTCGTTCCCAGCCTCCAGGCTGGGAATGCCTACTGGGAGGCTCTGCCTCCAATAATCATAAGAATGTGAGGCGGAACCTCAATGAATTGCAATAAGAATGTGAGGCGGAGCCTCAACGAATTGCATTCCCAGCTATAAGCTGGGAACGAGAGTGAGAGTAATCAGATATATTAGCTATAATAAGCTAATAGATTGCTGTATGCCGCCTCAATTTTTTGCAACTGAGCTATTACATCTTCCTGTAAATTTTTTAACCGTTTGAACTCACTCTCACGATTTATTTCGCGGGTTTCTTTTTGTTTGACTAAATTATCTAATTCAGATTTACGAGATCCAATATCATCGTTAATCCGCTTACTCACTTCTCTTTCGTAAGAGTCAAAACACTCTTTCACAGCATTGTATACTACTTGAGATTGTTCATGTGCTACTTGGGGTAGATGTTTAACTAACTCTTTTTTAGCAGTTTTAACTAACTCTTTACGCGCTTGGTCTGCTTGCAAAAATCCTACTCCTAAACCTAGCAGCGCAAACCCAATTGGCCCAAGTAAAATACCTGTAAATGCCGTAATTATACCACCAATACCAATTACAGTAAAGTAGTTTAACAAGATATTTTTCCAATCAAATCCGGCTCCGGCTAGTGCGAAACCAGCAAGATTTCCCTTAGATAGTGATAACAATCCCATTGCCCATTTTGCCCAGCCGGGAGAGTTATCTTCTTCAGTAGTTGTAGTGGTATTTACCTTTACGTCTTGTCCGGTGAGCTTTTCGGTGATTTGATCTGTGATTTGACTGTAAGACGCGCCATATTGTGCAGCACTGCGAGAAAGTTCTCTAAAAGCTGCATTGATATCTTTTTCAGCTGTTAATGTCCAAGCAGCAGATTTGTCAGTGATATATTGCTCAAAGGCTTTTTGTAGGGCGATGTTAAATGCTTCTCGTTTACCGCTACTAAGAAAATCAAACAGATTTAATTCGGGCTGATAGCGTAAGAAATCGTTTTCAAAGGTATTACCTAAATTTAAAACGTAGCTGCGAAAAGATTCAGAAATCATTCTTGCTTGAGTGTCTCTGGTATTGATAATTTCTTTTTGAAATTCATTCCGAATACCTGTGAGTTTGTTAAACTCTGGTTCTACTGAATCAATCCGTTTTTTTAATTCATTTACATCTTGGTCAAGTAATGGTATACGTCTAGCCACTGCTTCGCGGGTATGATTGCAAACTTGTCTAGCTAATGTTCTGACTTGACGGAGTTCTGCGATCGCCCGTTCTCTGGTAAGAAAAGTATTAAGGGAATCCATAAACTTTGGAAACCCAGTCCCCTCTAAATCAGCTTGGGGATTTTTCAACCGTCGTCTAAGTGCTTGAATTGACGAAAGCTCAAACACCCGTTCGTCATAAATATTCTGACCTTCTACAGTACAATATTCTGTTAAATTGGCCTGAAATACTTGTCGTAATCTATCCTCAGATGCTTTGAATTCTTCCACATCATCAGGATCAATCAATGATTCCCGCACTTGATCCCAAGCATTAACTAAAAAGAAAACCGTCAACCCTCGACCTTTGATATAATTTTCCAGGTAGCGACGCTCACCCAAAGTACAAGGTTGAGAAGCTCTCATCACAAATAAAATTGCATGACAATTATTTACATAACCCAAAGATAATTCGTTTCGCGCTTCTGTATCATTCAATCCTGGACTATCGACAATTTCAATTCCCTTTTCTAGTAAGGTTAAAGGATACTCAACTACTGCATAATCAACATCGGGAAAGGCTTGTTTTTTCTCCTGCTCTAATTTTTTAGCTTCCGATGGATCAATGGTATATTTATATTTAAAGTTCTGAAAATCTAGCTGTTGGGGACTTTTTCCATCATTAAAATGAATCGTAACTTTCTTTTCTGCGCCATAGCGTAAAACTGTTAAGACTGCTGTACAAGGGTTCACATCGCTCGGTAATAAGTTTTCCCCAATTAAGGCGTTGAGAAAGGTACTTTTTCCCCGTTTCATATCGCCCAATACCAAAAGGCGAAAGACACCTTGGCTGAGGTTTTTACTAGCTAGCGTAATATCTTCGATATCTCGCTCTAAACTAAGTTTTCCTGATGAAGAATCTCCAGCCAATTCAGCTTGATTAATTGTTTGTGCCAGCTTATTCAAACATATAGACATCTGCGATCGCACTTGACCAACACGCTCTAAATCTTGGATAAATCTGTCACTTGCTACTTGATCAGTCATCATAGTTACACCTTTATTAAAGATTGGTTTTCTTGGAATCAAAAAATAATTTGTAACACATCCATACCAGGATTGTAACAATAATAAACCCAGCCAATACTGAGGCTATTCTCACTGCAACCAGCGCAACCACACCAAGAACAAACAGCTTCCCGCCCAAAATCACTTTTTTCATCCAAGGCTTCTGGGAATTTTTCGGTTGATGCTTCACAGTTTGATGAAAAGCTGCATCGGTAGCATGGATATTACTTTCCATTTCCCGGAGTCGTAATTCAATTTCTCGCTCTCGGAGTATACGTTCCCGGTGTTCAAGTTCTTTTTCCCTATCTCTTTCAGATGTCATCGGTATTCACCCCATCTAAGACAATGAAATGATGTCAGCATTTACTCGCTAATCATGCAGTATACTAACTTACGCCAATATTCGCTAACCCCAGTAAAATTACTATTTTATTCTTGATTGCTTGTTAAACTGAAGCTGGAAGTTAGATACGATAAAATGCGATCGCTTTCAGTAAAATTTTAGCTAAAACGACTATTCCCGCTATTATCTTTCAATCCCAGCAGCTATTTAGTTAATAACTTGCGTGAGAATAAGAAATATAAACCTAGTCAGGTAGACAGCAAAACCTAGAGGAAATCATCATGCTTTCATCCCCTTTAGTTGTGCAAATTCCTCCCTCAATGCAAATGACAGACGATCAGTTTTTTGACTTCTGTCAAGTGAATCGTGACTTACGGATTGAACGGAATCAATTTGGAGAGATATCAATTATGCCGCCCACTGGTTCAGAGACAGGTAATCGTAACTTCAACTTCGCCTTACAGCTAGGAGTTTGGGCAGAAAAAGATAGTACAGGTATTTGTTTTGACTCCAGCACAGGATTTAAGCTATCAACGGGTGCAGAGCGCTCGCCTGACGCTTCTTGGATTAAATTGGAACGGTGGAATGCTCTCTCGCCAGAAAAACAGCAAAAATTTGCCCCCATCTGTCCAGATTTTATAGTTGAACTGCGATCGCCTTCTGATAACCTCAAACCGTTAAAGGAGAAAATGGAGGAATATATGAAGGAGCCAGGAATACAGCTAGGCTTGTTAATTGACCGCAAGCATCGCCGAGTCTATATTTATCGTCCTGGTGTACCAGAGGAATGTCTGGAAAATCCCGCGACTGTTAGCGGGGAATCGGTATTACCTGGGTTTGTGCTGAATTTGAATAAAGTGTGGTAGCAGCAAATGAATACCTAAGTCTTAAATCATTAGTAGAATCCCCATTACAAAACTTAATTACGTTAGCGTAGCGGTAGCGAGTCTGCGATAACGCAGCGTTAGCGAATCTGCGATCGTCGCGTCATTACGAATTACGAATTACGAATTACGAATTATTTTAATGCTTGCTGAATTCAACGGACAGGTAAGCTATGACACACAGAGGCGTGATCAACCAATCCCTAGCTTTGTTGTTAACAATAGAATTAAAGCAAGGAAATATTCAATGAAGTGGCGTGTAATTCTTGAACCAGATCCACAAACAAGTGACTGGGCTGTTTGGTGCCCAGAGTTACCAGGTTGTGTCTCAGCAGGAGAAACAGAGCAAGAAGCCTTAGAAAATATTTGTGAGGCGATCGCACTTTATCTTGAGCCTGACACTACCGACCTAGCACCAGGTGCGGTGACGTGCGAGGTCACTGTGGGAACGCTACGCAACATCATGATGGGAGCAGATATCCCAGAGTTTGAATGGAAAGCGTAAATTGTGATTGAGTTTTTGGGTGCGATCGCTATCAGCCAAAATTTTTATAGATACTCTCACACAGGTATAGTCAAAATGGATATTAAAAATGGCTTCATCGGCGCTGTTGGGAACACACCGTTAATTCGCTTAAACAGTTTCAGTGAACAAACAGGATGTGAAATCCTCGCTAAAGCTGAATTTCTCAATCCTGGCGGTTCCGTCAAAGACCGCGCTGCACTTTACATTATCGAAGATGCCGAAGAGAAAGGTCTACTCAAACCTGGTGGCACAGTAGTAGAAGGAACTGCTGGTAATACTGGCATTGGACTAGCACATATTTGCAACGCTAAAAGCTACAAATGCCTAATTATTATTCCTGATACCCAGTCACAAGAAAAGATAGACGCACTGATAGCATTAGGAGCAGAAATTCGTGCCGTCCCTGCTGTCCCCTACAAAAATCCGAACAACTACGTCAAGCTATCTGGCAGAGTCGCTGCTGAATTAGAAAATGCGATTTGGGCGAATCAATTTGATAACTTAGCCAACCGCCGCGCCCACTACGAAACCACAGGGCCAGAAATTTGGAAACAGACAGATGGTAAAATAGATGCCTGGACAGTTGCAACTGGTACGGGTGGTACTTTTGCTGGTGTAGCATTGTACTTGAAAGAACAAAATCCCGCGATTAAATGCGTTGTTGCCGATCCTCTGGGTAGTGGACTTTATAGCTATGTCAAAACTGGCGAAATCAAAATGGAAGGAAATTCCATCACCGAAGGCATTGGTAACGGTCGTGTCACAGCCAATATGGAAGGCGCCCCTGCTGATGATGCTATTCAAATCGATGACAAAGAAGCTTTGCGAGTAGTTTACCAACTGCTGAGGAAAGATGGGTTATTAATGGGTGGTTCAACGGGTATTAATGTTGGGGCGGCTGTTGCTCTAGCAAAGCAGTTGGGGCCAGGACATACCATTGTCACAATCTTATGTGATAGTGGTTCCCGCTATCAATCGCGGATATTCAACCCGGAATGGCTAGCCTCAAAAGGACTTTCAATAGATTAGTCATTTGTCATTAGTCATTTGTACTGGGCGACTTGTGCCAAGCGTTGCCGAGGTAAGCCGAAGTATTAGTCATTAGCAAAGGACAACTGACAACTGACAAATGACAAAGCACAAAGGACAAATGAACAACATAACTCAACCATCAAACTTCCCCACGATAGACCAACCCTCTTCTCCTAAATGTGTGCGGGTTTGTCAAAATCGCACTTGCAAAAAGCAAGGTGCAGTTAAGGTTTTAGCAGCATTTACAGCTTTGCCAATCCCTGGTGTAACAGTAACGGCTAGCAGATGTTTGGGACAATGCGGCAATGGGCCGATGGTACTGGTATTACCCGATATGGTCTGGTATAGCGGGGTTCAACCCGATGAAGTCTCTCTACTGATAGAAAATCATTTGCTAGGTGGTCAAAGAGTCCAACAGATGCTCTATTATCGGTTTCATCCCCAGAAATCAAACTAAATTTTTAATATTAATGTCTGCAATCTTGTTGAGTGAAGTGAGGCATCCAATGAATATCCAACAGCTGCGTCAATCCTTAAAACAAAACTGGCTAAGTTACTATGAGCAAAATATTTCCTGGCTGGTCAAAATGCGAATTTGGGGTACTTATAATGGTCTGCGCCGTCCTTTGTCCGGTTTTATTTTGGCAACACTCTCTGTTTTAGAACCCCAGTTTGATGAAATACTTGCTTTTATGCTGGATCTGAATAACGATCCAGATAAAATAGTCGCTGCTTTAGGTCTTAACTTCAATCCCGATCAAGAGTTACGTTTAATAAAATCAGACAATTCTATGGCTATAAGCCAAGTTGAAAGCGAACCGCCAGATGAGAATCATTCTGAGGATAAATATCTCTCATCGGCTGTAACTGCCAGCAAAATTGCGCCTCATTCTCTTGCCAAGACTCTAGATTCTAACTTCTCACGCGCCGATGAACTTATGCCATTAATTACAGCTACCACTGAAGTAGTTCGCACAGGCAAACCGGAGTTGGTAGTAGCAGCAACTAAAATTTCTCCAGATACTCCGGCCAAAACGCCATCCTCCGGTTTGCTAAGGGAATATCAACCAGTACGCTGGCACTCTGGTCAGTTACCTTCAAAAGCATCGGCGACAATGACCAGTGAGTTTAACAGCAAAGCCAAAAATATGCCATCTATGGCATTAGCTACTGAGGTTAAAAGTAATGCCCCATCTGCCCGAATCCCTGTGGGCGCATCATTGGCAATTACCACTGAAATTAACAGTAATGGTAAACCAGTGCGATCGCCCCTTGGGCGGCTCCCTTCAGGAGCATCGCTAGCAATTACTACTGAGGTTAAAAGCAACGGCAAGCATCCGAATATTCAACCAGAAGATGTTAAGAGCAAAGCGAATCTAGCAACCACTAATGCCCGTAGTATAGCTTCTTGGGTAGATGAATTTTGTTACGGCGCTAGGGATAAAGAAGATGTTTTGACTTGAATTAGTTATGGGTAATCGTGAGAAACAAACGGGATTTCTATGACTTCACCTTCAGTTTCTCCCACTTTGACTTTCAACCCCACGCCACCAGCTTTAGTGCGAATGTAACCTAGTCCAAAGTAACCATCAGTGGTTTGGGTGTAACTGGTAAGTTTGCCGACCTTTTCATCTCCAACTGCGATCGCACTTCCAACTTCAGCAGGAGCATTGAGTTTTATACCTAAAAGGTGTTGTTTTACACCTTTATATGTATTTAATCGAGCAATAGTTTCTTGCCCAATATAGCAACCTTTATTAAAAGAAATTGTTTGCCACAAACCAACTTCCAGAGGATTGTAATCATCTGTGAGTTCCGCATCTGGGGCGGGGCGGCCTTGTAAAATTCGCAAAGCATCCCAGGCGCGATCGCTCATCTCTACCGCCCCAGCTTCTAACAATTTGTTCCACACCGAAGATTTACCAGTATATGGGAAAGTTAACGTGTATCCGGGAGCGGCTAACCCACTACCCACAGCAATCCGCACTCCTTCAGCCGCAGCGATCGTGTATACTTTGTGACTACCATAAGGTTGCCCAATCAGTTCGCCAATACCCAACTTTTCTAAAACAGCGTCGCTTCCTGGGCCAATCAGGCTGAAGGTATTGGTGTATTGTGTAATATCAGATAATTCCACCTTATCGGCATAGAAAATATATTTATCCAGCCATTCCATGAGATATTGGCGGCGGTTGGGTGAAACTAGCAAGATTACTGCATCTTCTCTAACGTAGGCGGTTGCTAAATCAATTGTTCTGGCTGTAGAAGTGACAAAAACCGTATCACAACCTTGTCCAGGCTTGAGTATTTGGAAATTGTTAGTACTTTGGTTGTGCAAGAAATTGAGGCGATCGTCGCCAGATACTTTGATGCGTCCCCAGGCGGTGCGATCGCATATAGCAACCCCAACTTTGGCGGCTTCGATAGCTGCTGCGTCTTTATCGTCAATTGTAGATGTTGGCATGGTGATGAGAAGTTGCCCTGTTTCAATGTTGTCGCACTGGAAATCTTAGCAAATAAGCGTTTGTGGCTTCAATACACCTCCGATTTTCTTCTAGCCTATAATTAAATCAAAAGAAAGTGCCGAACAATAAAAACTCGACAAGCAAACCTACAGTATGATTGGGGACAAGCACCAGATGTATCTGTGTTTTTTGGTCGCAGTGAAGAATTATTGCAGCTACGACACTGGATATTAGAAGAACGGTGTCGTTTAGTTGGACTGCTGGGAATTGGTGGTATTGGCAAAAGCACTTTAGCAGTCAAGTTGGGGCTGCAAATTCAAAGCGAATTTGAAGTAGTGGTGTGGCGAAGCTTGCTAAATGCACCACCAGTAGAGGAGCAAATAACAAACATCCTGCAATTTTTGCTGTGGGCGTTGCGAAAGGAGATGGTAATACCCGAAAGCTTTGATGGCAAATTATCAAAGCTGATGGAATGTTTGCAATCAAACCGATGTCTGCTGATTTTAGACAATGTTGAGACAATTCTCGCTGGTGGTCAAGCAGGGCAATGTCGTCCTGGTTACGAGGGATATGGTCAATTACTGAAGTGCATTGGCGAAGTACCTCATATTAGTTGCGTTCTGTTCACTTCTAGAGAAAAACCCAGAGAAATTGTACCGTTAGAAGGGGAAAGAGCAGAAGTGCGATCGCTCCCATTAAAGGGATTAAATCCTACCGAGGCACAACAGTTATTTCATCAAAAAGGACAATTCACGGGTACAGAACGAGAATGGCAATTACTCATCGAGCATTACGGGGGAAATCCCCTAGCGCTCAAGATGGTAGCAGCCGGAACCCAAGAGCTTTTTAATGGTAGAATTGCCCCTGTTTTAAAGTATGTGGAACAGGGGATACTAATTTTTGAGGACATTGGCGACTTGTTAGAACAACAATTCCAGCGTTTATCGGCAGTAGAAGAGGAAGTAATGTATTGGCTGGCAATTAGTCGAGAACCAGTATCCCTTACCCAGTTAGCTGCTGATATAGTGACATTTTATTTCAAGCGTCTCTGTACCTTTAGCAATTAAATCCCTGTTGCAAAGGTCATTAATTGAAAAAAGCGGTGAGCATTTTTTCCTGCTACCAGTGGTCATGGAATATACTAGACAGCGATGGTTTGAACAGGTTTGTCAAGAAATTAATGACACAGGAATCTGAAATACCCAAACTCCTACTTCTCACTCTCTTAGAGATTTTTGATTTGACTATGCTGTTCGAGTCGCTCGGCAATCCATACTTTTATAATTGATTGTCGGGTTACACCAATTCGCTCTGCTTCCCTATCGAGCGCTTCAATTACCCATAAGGGGAAATCAACATTTACCCGTCGCTGCTCGTAGCCAGGACGACGAATTGTAGAAAGGTCTAAGTAAGAGGTAATATCCTCTCCAGAGTCAAATTTTTCATCAAATTCTTCAGCCTTCATATATTTCTACCTCTTCATCTCTTGCTCGCCTTACTGATATTATTCGTACCCGATCTTCTCTGTATGTAATGACAGCAGACCAGTGCTTCCCATTTATAAGTCCAATTACAATAAACCTTGGTTCATCAATGTCACGAGCAGCAACTTCTACCCGGCTCATATCGCTCCACAGTTCTTGCGCCTCTATGAAATCAATACCATGCTTTACTTTATTTGAAGCACTTTTTTGCCCATCGAATTCAAATTCCATAGAGATAAGAGCATTAACATTAATCCTTAGAAAAGGGTATGCCTAGTATTGTTACATGATTTCATTTTGCATACTTTCACTGCCTTAGACCAGGCAACTTTAGCAAGTTAATTTCAACTTAAAGCTTTCATGAAAAAACAAAAGCTAGAACGCTACCTGACCATAGAACATCTTGTCCGGATGGCAAAAGCTCATGTCTTCGAGCAATTACGCCACAATCCATGACTTATGTATCAGCCCAGTTGCGGAAACTCATAATTGAACGAGCGAACCAAAGGTGTGAGTACTGCTTATTTCCTCAGAGTCGGCGTCGCACCTAATTTTCTCAACTTTCTGGCAATTTAGCAAACGCCTGCTTAACTAACTCTTTTGCCTTAGCATCCAAAGGCAGCCAATCCACTTCACCCAGTTCATCAATTAAACTACTATCAATATCAGCAGCTTCCTTCTCTGAGGTGTATTCAATAAAACATACCTGATAACACAATTCCCACAAATCGATACTCGCTTCTTGCTGTTGACGCTGCAAACGTAGATGATATCCTGGATGGGGCATCGGCAGACGAGCCAGAGTCTCTCTGATTTCATCCGCTTCTTTGGGTGTTGCAGTTTCCATTGCTTGCAACAACTCAGTCACCAATACTTTGATTTCATCAGTGGTGCTAGGCGGCCAAATCAAGACATCGTGGTAAGTTCCCGTCCAAGAAGATTCATCAAGCTGCTTGCGGATATTGTCGATAACGCGAATGAAAGCAGGCTGCATGAGGATTTCAGCCTGCTGCCATGCAACTGAGTTTGTTATTTTAGGTGGCATTGGTAGTAAACAGGGACACTAAAAGAAAAATAAACAGTCTGTGTTTATTAAAAAGCTGCGTTTTTAATCTAAATCTTTTCTCAAGATAGCGGATTTCATTGAAGAAAATTTGGAGATATTTATTACCAGCTGGAAAATTAGGTAATAATGGGGAGTGAACATGATAGGCAAGCTACTAGACCATCGTTACCAAGTAATTCGAGTCCTCGCAATGGGAGGATTTGGTCAAACCTACATAGCCCAAGATACTAGGCGGCCTGGCAATCCCCTCTGCGTTGTCAAGCACCTCAAACCCGGAACTGACCCCAGAGTTTTTGATACTGCTAAACGTCTGTTCAACAGCGAAGCCGAAACTTTAGAAAAACTGGGCAATCATGACCAAATACCCAGGCTGCTAGCATACTTTGACGAAAACCAAGAATTTTATTTAGTACAAGAATATATTGAAGGACATACCCTAGCTGAAGAACTTATATCTGGTAAGGGCTGGAATGAAAGCCAAGTAATTCAACTATTGCAAGAAGTTCTAGAAATTCTCGAATTTGTCCACCGCCAAGGCGTGATTCACCGCGACATAAAACCGGACAATATCATCCGCCGCGCCTCAGATAATAAGTTAGTTTTAGTAGACTTTGGGGCAGTAAAACAACTGCGTACACAACTGGTAACAGTGGGCGGACAACCCTCTGCCACAGTGGTTATTGGCACTCCTGGCTATATGCCCACAGAACAGGGGCAAGGTAAACCCCGTCCCAACAGCGATATCTATTCCCTTGGCATCATTGCTATTCAAGCATTAACAGGATTACAGGCAACAGAATTGCAAGAAAACCCGGATACGGGTGAAATCATCTGGGAGCAATCTGTAACCGTGAACTCTCGACTAGCGGCAGTATTGTCTAAAATGGTGAGTTATCACTTCAAAGACCGCTACCAAAACGCCACGGAAGCGCTGCAAGCATGTAAAGAGGCGATTATACCAGCACTTTCCCCACCTCAAGAATCTGCCAAAAATTCTAGTTACCAAGCAGTCAAATCCCAGCCTCAAGTATCTCGACTGCAAACTCTTGCAGTTGCACCAGCAAATCCTGTCTCCGCTAAACCTGCGCGTAAAGACTCTGAGAAATCCGACCCATGGCCGATATTAATTGCGATATTATTGGCAGGTGGTACGGCTGCTTTGGTAGCAAATATATCTCCAAGTGTGAAAAATTTAGCTTTGAATCTTACAGGTAAGGACACTACCTTAGCAAACAAATGCTCGGCTGTTGTCGTCAGAAATTCTAATATTCGTTCTGAACCTAGTTCGATAAATTCTGATATTGTGCAAACAGTTGGTGATCATAACACCAATTTCGAGGTGACTGGCAAACGGACAAAACAAGGTTGGATAGAAGTTAAACTTAACTCTGGTGATTTGGCTTGGGTACGCTCGTATGTGATAACCAATAATCAAGAATGGGGTTCTTGCCTGCGCGAAAAAGGCATTGCAACTAAGATTGTAGATGATAGTAGCTTGGTTGCGACTCGCTCGACTCCCAAGGGAAAACCAAAATCTAGCGATGTAATAACTGCATTACCAGAAAAGCCGAAGGGGTCAACTGACGATGCAGGGAAAACAGAGCGATCGCAGCCTACTGATAACAGTACCAATATTATAGAACAAGCAAGACAGAAGTATGAATCAGGAGATATAGTTAGAGCGATCGCACTTTTAAAATCGGTTCCAGCAAATGCCGCTTCTGGTATCAAAGAAACGGGTAAAATGATTGCCGAGTGGCAGCAAGATTGGACTAAGGCGGAGGCGTTATCTAATGAAATCAACAAAGCAATAGATGATGGTAAGTGGGATAAAGTTTTAGATTATAGAAACCATCCAGAAAAGTTGCCTAATACTAAATACTGGCGAAACAGAATAGAACCCTTATTTAAACAAGCAGCCGAAAATCTGGCAAAACAGGCACTAACTAAACTAGAAAATCAAGGTAATCAAAAGACTACCCAACATAAACTTCCCAATACTAACCAACCTGCCACTACAAAAAGTCCTAATGCTACAGAAACTCCAGAAAGTGGCTTTTAAACACTGTTTACCTCATTCCTAAAATTAGGCTTTGCCTCCTGAATTCGCGGCAATAATATCAACTTCGGGTAATTACTTATAATTAGGACTTACGCAAAAAAACTCTCTTTCCTCTTATTCCTCCGTGGCGCACCAGTTGCTTCAAGTCTCTTAACCCGCAAGGGCGCACTGGCTTCTCTGCGTCCTAATAAGGTTCGATTTTCCGTTCCTTGTGCGTAAGTCCTGATAATAAAAAACATTTCCAGGTTCTACCTGGAAACGAGATTTTAAATCGGTGTTAATCTGTGGTTTGATTTTCCCTACTAAGCTGTTCCACATTTAAATTGCATAAACTGGGCGGGCTTTTCGGCCTACCCCACAAGAGTTATATTTAATTGGATTATGCAAATTAGATGTTTTTTAGCTTAGTACAGCGCGGCGTAAATCAAGCTACAATTTTAAAACTTGCAAAAGCCTTGATATACAAAACTTTTGAATGCGTGAATGCGTGGCTTTTGACTTCCGCCTTGTGGTGTTACTGCATTTCGTCGTATTCTGGGGCTTCAACTCGTCTTGCTTCCATCCGCGAAGCAGGCAAAAACTCAGCACGACGTACTGGAACCAAGGGTGGTGTATTTCCTTGGTAAGGGTGAATTACTTGTACAGTACGGGCTGGACGCTGCCGTGGTGAGAATAAAGCCAATACACCAGCGACGACAACACCACCACCAATAGTGAGAGTTGCGCCTCCTACAGCCCAAAGCACGGGTGAAGACCACCAAGAATTTTGCGGCTGGAGTGCTGTTACTTTTTGTTGGTTATACTGCTGGGCTTGTTGCCACTGCTGCTGAGTATTAAAATTTTGAACTTGACCTTGGAGTTGTTGATTTTGCACCTTCAGCTGTTCATTGTCGTTTTTTAAACGTTCCAACTGCATCTGCGTGTTCAGCTTCTCCACCTCCAGACGCTGGTCAGCATTGGCAGCAGTGGGTGGCTGACTGGGATACATTGGTTGCCCATAAGGCCCATAAGGATACATTTGTGGCTGTATTCCCGGCGCTACTACAGCCCCTGGCATTTGCGGAGCAACAGCAAAGTTAGACTGTAGGGGGGTATTTGTTCCTTTAAGCAATACGAGAGCCGCCAGCCCAGCTACGGCAACCCCGCCGATAAACGCCATACTCTCACTCATCGCCTTTGCTCCTCAATTGCGACCTAATTATAACCATTTGTGACTGACTCACTCTCACACTCATAAATTATGCCTACTTGACTTCACATAATACTCAAACTATAAGCCACCCGGTCAGCTAGTTTTTTTACATCATGATATCTGATGTTAATATTCAAAACCATAACGGTCAAATTGTCTACCAAAAGCATAGAAAAACTACACTGTTATACTTTTTTTAATCTAGTTTTCCCGTCTAATCAAGAGGAGTATTTGTACTGGTGCTGTTGGTCTTGATGGCAGCCTTGAGACTTTGGCAAAATTGGGCGATCGCCGAAAGTCCCTGTTCTGGGGTACCTTCTGCTAACCGTTTCACAAAAGCGCTACCGACGATCGCAGCATCCGCGCCCCATTCCTGTACCTGACGGGCTTGTGCAGCTTCAGAAATACCAAAGCCTACACCGATGGGTTTATCACTAACACTACGAATTTGCTTGAGTAAATCAGACACGCGGTTTTCCAGTTGCGATCGCACCCCTGTAACTCCGGTGACGCTAACTAAATAAATAAATCCAAGCGATGAATGAGCGATCGCTTCTATGCGTTGGGCAGAACTGGTGGGCGCTACCAACAAGATTACGTCAATTCCCATCTCACTAGCTGGTTGGATCAACTCTGCTGCTTCTTCCAAGGGCAAATCTGGTACTACCAATCCCGCCACCCCAGCCGCCGCAACTAAAGAGAGAAATTTGTCAATTCCCCGGTGCAGAATTGGGTTGTAGTAGGTAAATAGGATAATAGGCGATCGCAATTTGGGAGTAATTTCTTGCAACATTTCTAGAACCTGCTCTAATTTCGTACCCCTTTGCAAGGCGCGAGTAGCAGCAGCTTGAATTACTGGCCCATCAGCCAGAGGATCGGAATAGGGTATACCCAATTCTATAATGTCGGCTCCACTACGATCTAGAATCTGCAACGCTTTTGCTGTTGTTTCTAAATCTGGATCGCCAGCAGTAATAAACGGAATTAAAGCGCACTCACCATTTTGCTTAAGGCTTTCAAAGCAATCAGAAATTGCAGTCATTAGTAATTAGTCATTAGTCAGTGGTTATTGGTCATTAGTCGTTGGTCATTTGTAACTAAACAAAGGACAAATAACAACTGACCAATGATAACTTTACACCTGAGATTGTTCTTCTTGTTCTATTTCGGCTTGAATTCGTGCTAGTTCTTCGGGACTAAGCTCATCTAACCGCTTTTGCAAAAAGTCTTGCTCATACTGTTCCCGTTGTTGATGGTAGGTCATTTTTTGTCCCACCGCGCGGAAAAAATAGGTGGCTAACCAGCCAACTAACCCACTGATTAGTAACACTTGGCTCCATATACCAGCTTTTTGATTATCCAAACCGACTAGCTGTAATCCTACATAAGCCAAGCCGCCAGCAATAAAAACGCCCAAGCCAATTCCAATAGCGTCAATCCGTCGCATGAGAGTTATGACCTACCAATTTAGTTAAACTTCAATTTGTCGCCGTTGGGGTCGAAAATTTAGAAACGGCGATAGAACCAATAAACCCGGAAAGAAGAAGAACACCAAAAAGTACATAAAGGTACGCTCGATGGAGGTAGCTACATACCAACGCTGCTTCAGGTACAGCAAAATAGCAATTGGGATTACCAGGAGGTAAGCTCCAGCCAAAATCAGATACAACAGGGCGACAATCATAAACTTTCAAGTCTTAAGCATCTGTTTTCCATCATAGGCTGAAGAGCGAAACTGAGGAAACTATAGTCATCATGCTTTCAATATAACTACCCCAAAATTCCTCTATGTCCAGATTGATTGACAAAAGGTAGTGTTATGCTATAATCTAAAATCTGCTGTCAAATAAATGCTCTAGTCAGACAAGATGGAAAACTCATCCAGATTAATTACGAGGAAACAAGGAAAACTTGCAACTCTAAAAAGCGATCGCTGAATCTGGAAAAAATATTTTTAATCTAGTTGGACAAAAGACACAATTGATGGTGGAATAGATGAGGAGGTATTTGCTGCCTCCAAAAAATAACTAGTTATGCTAGTTGGAAAACACCTGCGGGGGTGTGGCGGAATGGTAGACGCTACGGACTTAAATAATTGAGCCTTGAAGGAGAAATCCCTCAAGTGGAAGCTCTCAAACTCAGGGAAACCTAAATCTAGTGACAGACATGGCAATCCTGAGCCAAGCCCAAAAATTTTAGATTTGCGATTTTAGATTTGCGATTAGTCTACAATCCAAAATTCAAAATCGTTCGACTGAGCGAAGCAGAAGTCTAAAATCCAAAATTGAGGGAAGGTGCAGAGACCCGACGGGAGCTACCCTAACGTTAAGCCGAGGGTAAAGGGAGAGTCCAATTCTTAAAACCTGATGCTAAAACTATCAGGTAGCAGTGAAAACTGCGGGAGAATGAAAATCCGTTGACCGTAAAAGGTCGTGTGGGTTCAAGTCCCTCCACCCCCATTTGAGAACCGAAAATACTCCTATACCTTGTATAGGAGTATTTTTGCATAATGATAGATGAATACTTCTGAGGGACACGGTAATGCTCATTGGTGTCTACTTAACCTAAAAGTCATGTCCCTGGCTTACCTCACCCTCAATCCCTCTCCAATATATCGGAGAGGGATCGTGATAGAGAATGAAGTTTTGCATTTTATTTAATCCACGTTCCTAAGTATATACCTAAGAATCTTTAGTCTACTCAACTAGACTTTAGCTAAAAGCCAAAGAACTTTAATTCCAGGCGGGTGAGGAAGCCAACAGTTAAGCTTAAGCTGACACGTATGGATAATACCGTGTCTCTACCCATGTAGCTTATGCAAATAAAAATCGTTATAAGAGTAAGCAATTCCACTGGAGGATTTGATAAAGGATTAAACAATTTATGTTTAATCCTTTATTTATAGGCGGAGTTTATCAAATTTGTGTAAAAAGATTACTGAATATGTCAACAATAGATTGGTGCTACTGTTCACGCAAGTTAAGCTGATAATAATACCAACATTAAACCTTTTCTTTTTATCCTGATAACTGAAATGACCGCTAATAGTTTATCAATTAGTCAGGAATACCCCCTTTATATTACGTCTAACTTTAGACAGATAAATGTGCAATTTGCACAAGAAGAGGTTTATTCTTTCTTCATACAAATTGTCCATACAATGTCGCCAGATGAAGTTTTACGCGAATTTAAAGCTTTATTTCTAGATGGTCTTGATTCACAATTTTGTTATTCCATACCTGGGATATACAAGATTTTTTTAGATGACAAAGAAGATGATTTTCATAATACACTTAAGCGCTGTATATATATAATAATAAACAATTGGAAAACTAATAGAAAAGAAAAATATATCCAAAAACTAGTTAACTTGTTTGTTATTGTAGATTTAGAATTAAAACCAAATTATTTGCCAGCAATAAATATCTGTAAAAGCTGGCTTCATAATTTTATCAACAGCAAAGACTATCAAGAAATAAACCTATTTGCTGCTAAATATGACGAATTATCTAAAGGTCATTGGGCTAATCGTTACACTTCCTACTTATTAGTTGCTCAATCTGTTAATGATAATAATCCAAAAGAGCAACAAGAGGCTACCAGAAAGCTTTATAGACAGATAAAAGAAAAATTTAAGTTTGAACTAGCGATGTATATTGCTCGTTCTCAATCTGCCGCATCAAGCACAACACGCTACAAAAATCCTAGTGTATTAGGAGATAATGTTCTGCATTTAATAAAAGCAATTGTTTTAAAAAAAGGTATGTTTAGCCATGAGAATATTGCCAATATATTTATAAAGCAAACTCAAGAACAAACCCTTGAAGAATTTAAAAAAAGTATAGAAAAATATCTATTTTTCTCTGTAGATAATCAAGAATTAGTCAAGACTTTGCGGCAGCAGTTTGCCGAAACATTATCTTTATGGAAGAAAGATTATAATCAAGAAGTAATCACTAAAGAATTATTTTTGAGAACCTGTAATCGAGTGATTGATTGTTTGACAATAGAAAACGGCAAAGAACCTTCGTTGTTATTTATATTATTACTTAGCCAAGGTCACTCTTTCACATTGGTTATTATCCTCTTAAAGACTATTTTGATTTGTAGAAATTCTCGTAGGCATTTAGAGATTAAAATTGCTCATCTGATTCGTTATTACGAAAAATTTCCTGAAGATGAGTGTAAGTGGGTAATCAATTTTATGGAAATTTTTAATATAACGTTTGCAATTTACACAGAAAATGTAGAATATAACTTGATTAAGATGGAAGAAGAGCAAAGCAGTAATCCGCACTTAAATCTGGATGCTTATCGGGTGTTTTCACAGATGAAAGTAGATAAACAAAAATGAGTGTCGTTTGATTCATGATTTAGCAAGGCGTTCGTCTAACCAAGCTAAAGCAGCACCCGCAGTTTCAGCTAGAATACTAATGAGGCGATATAGAGCGATCGCACCAAATACTAAAGCAGATGGAAAATGGTGTCGTAAAAGTTCATACGCAGTCGCTTCAAACACACCTAACCCACCAGGCGCACCCGGAATCACAAGCCCCAATAACCAAGCGCAGCTAAAAGCCCCTAATAACAAAGGAATTTGATTCACATTCAACGAACCCAAGGCGAACATAGTTAATATAAACCCAGTGGCGCGTAGTCCCATAAAGCCCAATTCTCCTAACAAAGGGCGTAGGGGATAGCTTTTAAGACTCAAGGGAACAGTTGTCTCAGTGGTAGCAGCAGATTTTTTTGCTTTCAATCTGTAGAAAAAGCGAATAACGGGGTTTAAAAACCAAGGATGAATCGCACAAAGGACTACAGCTAAACTCAGCAATTGTAATATTTGTAGAACAAAAGTACTATTAGCTGCTGCAAATTGGCTACTGCATAAGACAATGATGATTAAAGCAGCCGTTAGCATGAGTAGGGGTTCTAGCAAAACGCTTAAGGTGGCTGCACCAGCAGAAACATTGGCATTTTTGGCGGCGACAATTCGCCCGTAGTAATGCCAGATATTACCTGGTAAATACTTAGCTATGTTCGTTTTTAGATAAACCTGGATGAACTGGCGAGGCGATACAGGTTGATTTAACTCTTGCAAAATCCAAGTCCAGATCCAGCCAGCCCAAGTATGTGCTAGTAAAGTGATGCCTGTAGCGATCGCCATAATTGCCCATCCTACCGCATCAATGCGGATAGCAGTCACTCCAATCCAATTATCCTTCAGAGCTTTCGCTAAAAAAAACAGCGTTCCGCCCAAAATTATCCAACTTAAAAATTGCTTCATGACGCAACCTATATTACTTTATTTTATATCTCTCTAGAGTTAGATAAAAATATTATTTTTGTAGTAATTAAAATGTAGCCTGCGCTAGAGGTCAAGTGGATTTTATTATTCATATCCTTAAAAAGGTTATCAAATGAGCGAACCAAAACAAGCACAAAAACTTGCTGACCACTCCAAAGATTCAGCAAAATCTGAACTTATTAATATTTTGGTAAGGAGGACTACGTGAACACTGTGAGACTATTCTTGAAAAAAATAAGATTGCGCCAGATAGTAACTATCTTTTTAGCTGGACTATTGTTGATAGTTAGCACTGCTTGTAGTGGGGCAAATGCTCAAGGTGCAAATCCACAAAATCCTGCTGTACAAGCTGGTGGAGCAAACAATCCTTATAAGAATGGAGGAGACAACTATACCAACAACAGATTGTCTACCGATCCAAAAATAGTAAATCCAAAAGCCAATCAGGGACGCGACCAAGCTAGCTTACAACCAAGTTCGGAATTGTTGATTGCTACAACAAATAGAAAATCCAAGATACTCTATCCTGGTGCTGAGACACCAGCAGGTCGAATCGAGAAAGAAGCAGAACTACCAATTATCACAGACAAGGACTTCCAAGAACCTGAACCAGGTGGTTTGATTCAGGATGAACCAAAGGTAGGAGAGCGGATTCAAGATCGGATTGAGACTGTAAAAGAGAATGTTGAAGAAGCTTCCGGCTTTTTGAAAGATAAGGGTGATGAAGCTGCTGCTAGACCGGAATTACAAAAAAATCCAGCAGTAGGCAGATAAAACTCTTATTTTTCTGAATGCCTTGGATGTAAAATTAATTGCAAATGCCATCTTGGTTGAAGTTTAACTTAGTCAGAAAAATGCAAGGAGTAGAAGTATGAAAAAAGCAATGAATTGGCTCAAAAGCATTCGTCCCTTGAAAGTTTTAACTGTTTTTTTGGCAGGAACATTTTTATTTGTGACCCAAGCTTGTAGTAGCCCAGGAATAGCAACAGAACCACCACAGCCTGAGTCACCTTATATTCAACGATACGATTCTACAAAAGATTATCCTCTCTCCTCTCCGGCTGGTGGGATGAATAATTTTAGTGATGTAGATCCCAGAGCGAAATTAGATGAAAAGGCAGCTAACGACAGAGCTGATGCACTGGCAAAAAATTCTCAAAAAAATATTGACCAGAAGGGAATTGACAGCCCAGAACAATATGGTCAAAATTACAAACAAGGTACATCCCTTGGTGAAAGAGTGAAGAACTTGGGTGAAGATATCGGCAGTTCAGCTAATGAATTGGGAGAAGGCGTAGTTAAGGGTACTCAACGAGGAATTGAAAATCTCAAGGGAAATACCCAGAATGCAACCGAAGGTGTGACAAAGAATGTTCAGCGTGGGGCTGAAGATGCTGGTAAAAATGTTAAGCGCACAGCTGAAGATGCAAGTAATGCAGTGAAGAAGGCTGTTGATTGAAATTAGACATCTCCGGAAATAAAATATCTGCAAAATGAAACCTTTGTAGAGACGCGAAATTTCGCGTCTCTACATTCTTTTTCGGAGATGTCTATTAGTTATTCAATCTGCTGCAAAAATATGAAAGCGCCCACAGAGTTTTGGGTGGGTAGGGGGGATTTATATAGCAATCCTATTTGAGTTGTGAAAAATATAGATTAGGAAACGAACCGCCAAGGACGCCAAGGACGCAAAGGAAAGAAAGAAGAAAGAGAGATATAATTTTCACGAATGATTTAGGACTGCTATATCATGTCCGCTTGATTGCTTTAGAACTTACGCAAACAATAGCCGAAACTTTTATTTTCAGGTAAGGGCAATTCATGAATTGCCCCTACAGCATGTATACTTATTAAATCCGAAGAACCCCAAAGAGCCAAAGCTATGCTTTGTCTCCCCTCATGGCAAGCGATGAGGGGGATTAAGGGGAGCCAGTGCCAATTACGCTGACATGATATGGTGCGCGGTCTACGATCGCACCCTTGAAGTAACAGCCTTTGTTAAACTGAAGCGATCGCTAATTAACCTGAGTTCGATTAACCCTTCCCTGACTGGATGATTTGCTGCTTCTGCCTTCTTCAACGATTTGGTAAAGTTTCTCTTCAAGTTTTTGCATACATGCCGACCAATCAAATTCGAGTATCGAGGGGCGAGCGTTCCGAGTCATATCTGCTTTCAAATCGGGATTTTCTAAAATCGCAATCACCTTTTGGGCGAAGTCTGTGGGGTTGTTGGGTTGGGCAAGAAAGCCGTTACGACCGGGAGATACCTGTTCTGAGGTTGAGGGTGCAATAACTGCAACCAGAGGGGTTCCAGACGCTAGCGCTTCATTATTTGTAGTGCAAAAGTTTTCCGTAATGGAGGGATTGACAAAGACATCCGCTCTGGCAAACCAACCTAAAAGTTCTGTACCGTGAGACTCGCCCCATACAGTAATACCCGATCCAAATTTTTCGGCCCGTTGACGAATTTCCTCATCTAGTGGGCCACTACCAACAATCACCAGATGAACATCAGGGATTTTGGCAGCGATGAGCGGAAATATATCAAGTAGTTGGTTGACATTCTTTTCTGGGGTGATGCGTCCAACAAATAAGAGAGTTGGTCGGTTGTCGTTAGGAATAGGGTTATAAGAAATGTTTCGCGGGTGAAATTTTTCGCAATCAATGCCTTGATAAGGGACATATTCGGCACGTTGGCATTTCAGTTCTTCGTATTTAGTGAGTTGTTCTTTAGAAGAAAAGTAATTGAAGTCATAAGACTCACTAAATTGCTTAACTAAAGCGGGGATGATGGGACGAACCAAATTAAAGAATTTATCCCCAAAGTAATATTTGATATATGCAACAATATCTGTATGGAAGAGTGATATTGTTGGCGTACCTGTTTTTCTTGCGTATTCGGTACCGATTGGGCGACCATAACCTTGCAAGAAAAATGAGTATAAACCTCTCATTTGCGCGGCTTCTTCAACTATGATAATATCAGGCTGGAATTTCTCCAGCAACTTGGTATCGCTCCAATATCGATAGTTCAACGGTTGAGGAAGAGACTTGTAAAATAGCAGTGGTTGTGTGGGGAATGCGTAAGCAGAGAAGTTGGAGAAAGACTGAATTTCATTTAAACCTGGCATCGGGCGATCGCCAACATTTTTGGGATAGCGATCGTTGATTTGTGGATGGATTAGAAAAACCTCATGTCCCTGCTCTAGCAACCAACGAACCCGTTGGTGGACTGCTACGGAAACTCCAGTTAAGAAAGGAGCGTATAATCCTGTAAACAGTGCAATCCGAAGTGGTTTCTTAGTCATAAAAAAAGGAATATTTCACAAAAATGCTGGTTTTGAATTTAGAACTGACGCAGAAAATGCTTCATCAACATCCTGATTATTCTGCTCACAAATTCCGACTAATACAGTTAGACTAAGGATTTACGCGTTTTCAACTATACGAAGTTATTCATTGTGAAGAGGATGTTTTTAAATCTGGATTAGAAGCTATCAAAACCTCCAAAATATTAAGCCAAAATTCCCCTTAATATATTTGTCTAAACCCTTGCCATTAATACGAATAGATTTTGGTAATTAACAAGCCAAAACGTGTATTTTGACAAAGGTTATAACTAAGATAGTTATACTAAATATAAGATTATATAATTTAAAGACTAGGGAATGTTTAGTGTAATAACTTTCATGCCCTAGTTCATATTTAACGATTTAGTTCAAAGAGAAACCTTGCTATCAATAGGCTGATCCAACCATTGATAAGGGCGATATTCAACTAGCCGGACATTCCAGGGGCCTTGAACCCGATAGGAAACACCGCGCCAAGTAACTGTTGAAACCCACAGGGATGATAGCATCGCTAACCCATAAACCCACTGTGTCAAGGGAATCGCAATCAACATTTTGATGATTGTAGCAACTGATAATTTTGCGTAGACGTGCAACGGCTTGCCGATAGGCATCGCCTGGTTATTAGAGCGAACCACTCGCTGTATCTCTAATTCCAACACGAGCATTATCAACAGTAACCCGACAGTATAAACTCCATAGCAGCCTAACAAGAGAGCCGCACCTTCCCATTTTGCCTCTAATAACGACTCAAGAATTAAAATGATGACTGTAGTCGGAAACAAAATGCTAGAAACAGCTTCACTAACTAAAGCTAACCAACGTGGGTGATACAGTCGAGAATACAGCATGAGGCGTTTAAGATAATCTATTAAGTTGAATAAATTAGTCTCTTCACGATTTACAATCAGCAGCGAAGGCACAAACTTTACCTGCAATCCCTGTTTTTTGAGGATGTCGTGCATCATAAAATCTTCGCCTAAAGCTTGTCCCCACTTATCTAGCAGTTCTGTTTGGCGAAGTACTTCTGTTTTCACAGCTAAAGTTCCACCCCAAGGAATTTGGAAGAGAAACATTTGCACAACAGTGGATACATTACCGGCGTAGCGTACTATAGATCCCCAATATTTACCTGTAGGTACATACCAACGATTACCCGTTGTTGCTCCTACTTTCGCATCCCCCAAAGGACTGACTAATTCTCGCAACCAATTTACATGCACTATAGTATCAGCATCTACTAAAGCAACCACTTTGTAAGAATCATCCAACTCACGGACAGCTTGGATTAAAGAACTGCATTTGAGACTACAATTGTTGCGTACTATTCTCAAAGGGCTGATTTGAACGTTAGTCGCTTCTTGCTCTGTGATGGTTTCACTGGCAATTTTCCAAGCGGGATCTTCGTGACTATCAACGATCAATTTTAAATCATACTGGGGATAGTTTTGATTTAGGAGCGATCGCAAACATCTAGGCAAAAACGGATCGGCTCCGCGTAAGCAAAGAATCACTGCTGTTTTGGGTAACTGCTCATCTGGTAATAATTTTTTTTTAGATGAGCGCAAATACCATATAAAGACAAGCGTTAAACACACCTGAATAACCAGCCAACCCATCAAAGACTTAGACAAAAATATCGCCAAATCTTCCATTAAATTTTTAGTCTCCGACAGAATAAGGGCTTGGGGACTGGGGATTAGGGATTAGGGATTAGAGATTAGGGATTAGGGATTAAGGATTAGGGATTGGGAATCAGAAATATCTTTCTTGTAGAGAGCCAGTTCCGAGTCCCCAGTCCCCCCACTCCCCACTCCCTACTCCCCACTCCTTTACGAATCCAGCGAATATTTCATGATGATGTTGATAGTTGTATTTTTGTTTACAACAAAACTGGCATCACGAAACTTTGGCGAACCTGTTTGTATAGACACAGTTGGATTTTTGGAAATCCCAAAACCTTCTTTAGGAATACCGAAAAAGTCTTTATTGAGTTTGCGATCGCCATTTTGATCGTCAACTACAGCGACAGCATAAGTTCCAGGCTTCAAACCGGTAAATTGTTTTTTTACAGAATTGCCAGTAATCTTAACGCAGCCACTTTGAGATCCATTAGAATTACTCATCGGAAATCCTTGTTCACTTGCGTAAACTCTGAAGCAAATCTCACCTTTTTGGTGATGTATTCCATTGACTACAACATTTAGTGTTGCAGTTGGCTCTGCATTCACTGTTTTAGCAAAGCTGATGCTCGCTAAAGTAGCAAGCAAAACATGACAAACTTGAGATAGTTTCAACATAGCTTTGTGGTGAATAATAGGTGATTCGTGGGTTAAGAAAAAGCTGTATTTACCAGCTTTGATTTTTTAACTTATTTGTTCAAAGTCTGACTTGCTGTTTTTTAATTGATGCTGCTTGCCAACCTTCCCAAAGTTTTTGCACCACCATTAGCAAATCTTTCAGCAGAAGATATTCTGTACCTTTTAACTGCTGATGTAAACTTCTATGACAACACAGCCGCTCATACAAACTCAAGGGACTCCGCCATATAGAGAGTACATACTCCCAAAGGATTCTCCAATGTGGCAATAAAATTTGTCCTTTCTTTGCTGAATCAAACCACACTGCATACGCATAAAAATCAGGCAGCATACTCAATGAGTGTTTTTTACTGTTGTTAGTAAACAACAAATAATTAGGGAAATACATACTCATTGATTGTTGTGGATGGCTTCTGGCAAAAAATAGGTATTCAGGAATTTCATAAAACCTACCGAGAATACCAAGTCTTAACAAGAGAATTCCATCTGCATTACCATAACCACCCATAGGCGGTATCCTTCTCAAGGCACTGGCGCGAATTACACCGTAACATTGATAACATAAATGTTTGGTCAGCAATTCGTGAAAACGTTCGTGTGGTTTTAGTGCATCTGCCTTGAGTTTGATATCGTAATTTTGGAGAAAACTCCCCTTTTCATCCATGAAATATGTCTGGGAGTGACACAAGATTATGGTAGGATCTTGGTCAAGCACCTCAATACACTTCTTGATAAAATCTGGAGCATGTAGATCATCATAGGCTGCCCACTTAAAGTACTCACCCGAAGACAATTTAAAAACTCGATTGAAGTTACGGGCGCAACCGATATTCTTGTCATTGCGGTAGTAACAAATACGTTGGTCTTTCTCGGCATAAGCTCTACAGATTTCTTCAGTTTTATCTGTAGATGCATTATCTGAAATAATTAGTTCAAAATCTTCAAAGGTCTGAGCCAAGAGTGAATCTATGGCTTCTTTGATAAATTTTTCACCATTATATACAGGTAACCCGATGCTCAATCGTGGCTGATTGCTACTCATATAAAACACGTATTCTAAAAAACTGTGGATTATTGCTTAATTGCAGATAATTGTTAGGCAGATGCAACGTAATAATCCAGAAGTCAGAAGTTAGAAGTCAGAATTTAGAATTTAGTAGGTTGGCTTGAGCTTAAGCGTTACCCAACAAAGCCTTGATAATGTTGGGTTTCGTTCCTTAACCCAAGCTACTATTCTAATCCTTATATTCTCCCTAAGTAGCTAGACAGTAGTTGCGCTGTCTTGCGCTAAAGCGCAACTACAAGCCAGTGATGATTATTTGCGCCCACTTACTTATTAGTCTGTCAGCTTTGAATTGAGGGTTAAACAAGTTCGTAGTAAGGACTTTAGTCCTTGTTTTCTACGCACGCTTTCTGCTTACTACAAACCCTCTTGCACTAGCTTGACCGAATAATTACTAATTCGTAATCACGAATGACGAATTATTTTGACTTTCGCCTTGCAGTACCACTTCCAAAAGACTATTTCATCAAACTTTGAATATCTGTTTTTTGCAGCCATTCGTGTGTTCGCTGCATTCCTGATTCTAGGTCAATTGTTGGTTTATAATTTAACAGATTTTGGGCTTTGACAATAGAACAAGCATAGGGACGAGTCATAAAATCTATAGACTCTGGTAAGATATCAACTTTTTTCCGAAAAAGTTTTTGTCCTTGAACACGTAGCTTTAGAAACAACTTGATTTCATCTTTCGATAATGAAAGGGGTGCTTGTAAACCTTCCATTGCTGCTAAACGCATAAAATATTCTTTCCAGGAAGTTTCTTGTCCGTCGGTGATATTGAATATTTCACCATAGGTTTCTTTTTCTATCGCTAGAAAGATGCCATCAATCAGGTTATCTATATATACATGATTAATCACTCCTTTAGCATCGTTGGCACAGGCAAATAATTTTTGACGCATCATCAGAATTGGTCTGACTATCCAGGGGATACTTCCTGGTCCATAAATATCTCCAGCCCTAATTACGATGATGCCAAAATCTGAGGGATTATTCAGTTCTAAAACTGCTTTTTCAGCTTCTATTTTAGTTTGACAGTAGGGATTATTTTCGCCAGAGAGGGGGCCCGATTCTGTAACACCATCAGGATAGTTGAAACCGTAAACCATCACACTAGATAGATGCACAAATGTTTTGACACCAGCCTGTTTAGCGGCTTTAGCCATGTTGACAGTACCGCCAACATTGATATCACGAAAATGGCTAATTGAGCCAGCTTCTTCGGCAATTTGCTCTGTATGTAAAACTATATCTATTCCCTGACAAGCCTTTTGAGCAATAGCAGAATCGCTGATATTACCAATAATTATCTCAACACCTAAATGCTCTAATTGTTTGTTCTTTTCTGGAGAAGTTTGTAGTCCACGAACCTTCATTCCTTGCGCTATTGCTAACTCGGCTGTACGCAAACCGACAAATTCATCAATTGCAGTAATTAGGAGAGTTTTATTGTTGAGGTTCATATCTGACGTATACCAATTTGAGATTTTGGATTAAAGCAAAAGCCTAGTAGCCCATCACACCAACGTTGATGGGTGAATAAGTTTGTAGTTAGGACTTTAGTCTTTGATTTGAGCGCTAAAGCGCTGACTACAAACCTAGTATTGTTGACTTTATAAACAGTAGACTGTAGCGAAATACCTACCTTTAAAAAGTTGCTGAGAGCAACTTGTCTTATTTAGAAAATATCTCCCGGATCTGCGGAGCGGAGTTTATTGATAGCAAGCGCACCTGAAGTTATACACATGAGAACTGTTGAAGTTAAGACAATCAGTGCATTATTTATGGTCATAAATATTGGTAATTTAGTTGCTTCTGCTGCAAAGCTATATAACAGAACAGAAGTAATAAATCCGGGGATATAACCTAAAATTGATAAAATCAAAGCTTGCTGAAATACCACGTTCAACAAATATCTATTGGCATAACCTATGGCTTTTAAAGTGGCGTAAGCAACGAACTGGGTAGCAATATTGCTGTAAAGAATTTGATAAACAATAACTACACCAACAACCGCAGCCATTGTCAACATCAAGTTAAGTATAAAACCAATCGGTGTTCTAACAGCCCAATATTTTTTCTCAAAATCAATGAAACCTTGACGTGTAAAAATTTGGACATCATTCGGCAAAGTTGCTTGCAAATTTTTTAGTACTGTTTCTGGATTAGTACCAGGTTTGAGGGAAATCAAACCGATATCTATCATATCTGCCGGACGACTATTGGGATTTATCCTCAAGAAAGTTGAGTCACTGACAAGTAAATTCCCGTCTACCCCAAAGGAAGGCCCTAAGCTAAATAAGCCACCAATTCTAACTCTATAGCCAATTAATGAATTGAAGGGAAATATTTCAATTGTCTGTGCAGTATCTCCCGCATTAAATTTTTGAGCTATTGGGCCAAACTCTGGGCGAGAACTCCGGTCAAAAAACACGACATCGGGAATTTTCAGTTTATCTAAATTTTTCTCAACTTCTGGGAGATTTATCACAGGTCTACCTGGATCGAAACCAATAACGTATATTGAATATTTCTCACCAGTTGCTGGATTTTTCAGTTTGGCAAATTGCAAATACATGGGGTTAACTGACTCTACGCCATCAAACCCCAGAGATTCGTACAAACGAGTCCGCGAAAAACTTTGATTTGAGGTCAAAGATTTATATTGAGAACTAACTAAAAATAAATCTCCTTTGAGATTCTGATGTACTGCGGTCGCACTTGAATAGAGAGCATCTTGAAAACCAAGTTGCACAAACATTAGCAGCACAATAAAACCAATCCCAGCGACAGCTACTACTAAACGAACTTTTTGCTGGGCTAGCTGTAGCCATCCTAAAGGAATTTTGAAAATCATGGATTTATTTGTTATTTGTCATTTGTTATTTGTGAATGACCAATATCCCATCCCCAATGACTAAATATGAATGCCTACATCTACCTGTAAGTTGGTGAAACGAGCAACCTTTTCACTATCTGCGGGACTATCGATAGAGATTTTAACTTCAATTATTCTGCGGTCTGTATCTGAGCCAGGGTTTAGGCTGAAGATGTTTTGCTTGTCAACTTGCCAACCAATCTCTTTTACAGTTCCTTTTATTGTTCCAGTAAATGCAGTGCTGGTAATTGTGGCTTTTTGTCCTACACGCACTTTTTGAACATCGGTTTGATACACCTCTGCAATCACATACATTTGAGATGTCTTACCTATCTCAGCAAATCCTCTGGTGGTGCTGATTACTTCTCCGGTTTTGGCGTGAATTTTCAAAATTTTGCCATTTATAGGAGATTTGATGTAACTTAAATCCAAGTCGGCTTTTGCTTGTTGAACAGAAGTTGTTGCACTGTTGACTTCGGTTTGTGTTACCTGAACATCTACACTACGCACTTCACTAATACTAGTGAGTTGCGCTTGTGCTTGCTTGCGTTGTTCTTGGTAGGTGTCTTGAGTCCGTTTGAGGGTGGCTTGGGCTTCTGTTAGCTGCTGTTGTGTAGTCTTGAGTTGCAAAGCTTTGGTATCTGCTACTGAAGCCGCGATCGCACCTTGTCTATATAATTGCTGGTAGCGATCGTTTTCGGATTGAGCGTTGTCTACTTCCGCCTGGATACGGGCGATTGTCGCCTGTTGGGTGGCAACGTCTCCTTTATATTGTGGCTCTAAACGGGCGATCGCTGCCTTTTGAGCATCGACATCTCCGGTTTTCGCTCCAGATTTCACCTGCGCTAGTTTAGCTTTGGCAACTTGCAGTTGGTCTAAAGCTTGTTGCAATGCGGTTCTAGAACGACCATAATTTTCTAGATATGCCAGTACTTGCCCTGCTTTAACCGTATCGCCTTCTTTTACCAACAGTCTTTCTACTCGTACCCCGTTATTAGAAGCGGGAGCAGTCAAAGAAGTAACTTCGCCTTCTGGTTCTAAACGTCCCAAGGCTGTCACAGCAAGTTTCACAGGAGTGGCAGCTTTTGGAGGATTCGCTTGTGGTGTCACAACTTTCGGTTTAGACCAAAACGGTATCAAACTATAAAAAGCTATTAATCCCGCCGCCAAGGTGAGAGAAGCTGCTAAAATTACTTGCGATCGCCCTACGGGTTTTGTGAATAATCGGCTTTCTTTATTTACTGCCATATTTTCATTCCAATTCTGTTTTCTAGGGGATAGCCTGGTTATATTTAGTTGCTTAGATATAGACTCATCCGCAAATTACCAAGAGGGCTTTTCCTCTAAGATTTCTACCTTAATAAAGTACATGGGTCTAAATTGGTTTTATATCAATTGTTGTACGCTTTTGCCGCCAAAACTCACTATTGGGGCGTGAAAATTAATGGTGGTGTTACTTCAAAGCTTCCTAAGTTATATCCTAATTTGACATCTAATCCCGTAGCGTAAAATACAATAGCGATAGCCAGAAAATTTAACTCTCAAGAACAACGAAGCGTTGGTAAAAATGAACTCAAAAATTAGATAAACTTGTCATTTAGTATGACAACAAAATATAATTTTGTCAAGTACTTTAATTTGTATAAGTCATGATTATCTAACTAAAATATTTCATCACAGTCTGATTATAAACTGAATAAATTTACTCATTACTAATTCCTTGCCTAGTAATTTAATCTCAACATATAGTTAGTTCTTAAGCATGTTTAATATTACTAACAGATTATTCTTAGGAAGGTTGTGTACTATTAGACATTATTATCAGCTTTCTTCATAGTAATTAAAAGCATGAAGCGATACCTTTGGTGCGTTACGTCAACGCATATCTAAAAATACACGAGTATACTGTGAGGGAAGTTTATTTACTTTTAACAAGGGGTCAATCCCTTGTAATTACCAACATACTTGTAAATTTTCTGCTTCGTTGTCATCCCGCTTTGGAATAAATTCCTCAAAAGTCCTCCAAAACCTCACCCTGTCCTGGCCGACATCCCTCTCCAAAGCATCGGAGAGGGACAGGTGAAAGCGTAGCAGAACCAGGGTAAGGTTTTTTCTGCTGCTCCGATAAACCCACAATTACCTTGAGAAAGACTTGTGTGTACACCGTAGCCCATCATCTGGGAGAGGGGAGACATAATTCTAGTTCCCCCTCTCCCAAATGATGGGATTTGGGGTTAGGGGATGAGGGCTATCAAGGTTTTTGCACCTGACGGGATGCTCCCCTCTTTTAAAGGGTGTAATCATAATTATGTTTATCAAGGAACATACTAAAAATTAACATTTGCTTTATAAATAACCGCTTTGCGTCTTAACTTGACTTATATTGAAAAATAACCCAAAACTTTGATTCAATTATGATGTTTATCTGAGAAAACATACTTATGGTTATTCAATTTATCTATGTATTCATGGAATTGTTATTTACTAGACAACAGATTTGCATTGTTAACTTAATCCAGCAGAAATTTTTGGCTAACCCGTAGATAACAAAATATCTTACACAATTATATAGTCATAAATTATACTTTAGTGCTGAATTTTAGTAAGGATTCAGATCGGTAATAGTGGAAGTTTCTTTATAAAATAAGTTTAAAGGAATGATTTAGTTTCTGTAAAGTATGCTAGTGTTTTTATTAATTCCATGCTTTAAAGTGGTTAGAGAAACTAGTTATTTAACTTAAATTTTGAAATTAAAAATAACTAGAGATAACTGCTTTTTTCTCACCTGTTTATCGTTTAAGTACTTTTTCAAGTTGCATAAATTCGGATTAAAGGTGGTGTCTTTTGTGTAACTAAATTGTCAACTTTCCTGGTTAAAATAGCATAAAATATATTATCCCAGACGTTGAAACTGGCTATGACATTGAACAAGGTACAGAACGTTGTCATTAATAATAGCTATGTTGCTGTGATTAGCCTAGATAATCAAACGGTTTTGGGTGAAAAAACGTTTCTGTTCTCTTAGCTACTCCTCAGTTCCCTTCACTCCAGTAGGATACCATTACTCAAAATCTTTACCATTACAAATGGATTAAATTCACAGGTCAAGCAGGTATTACACTCCAAGACTATTTTACCAGTTTTAACAACGTCATCGAACTATTGCCACAACATCAATAATCTAGCGTTGCATAACATTTTTTTGCGATCGCAGTGTGCCAAAGTCGCCTAGAAACATAAGGCTTTACCCCGGCAGTATGTATCGTATGGTGTTGATTTCAAGACAAGCGTTTAGCAAAGAGAAGATAGCTAATTGCTTACCAAACCAGAGTTTTTCATTAATTAGTAGGCAACAGAATTACTGTAGCTACACAATCCACAGTACTAACTATGCCCTATGTCTGCTTATTCGATTGATACTGCCTTAGCGGAGTTAGAAAGCCTTATCAATAACTGTGAAAAGGCTGTAATGAAGTCTATAGAGGAAAAAAGCATGAAGTCAGATAAATCAGATAAATCAGTGTCAATTAACAGAATTAACAGACAATTGCAACACAATCCTATAGCGATTGTTGGGATGGCTTCTCTATTGCCTCAAGCCCGAAATCTGCGCGAATATTGGCAAAATATCGTAAATAAAATTGACTGTATTACTGATGTTCCTTCCACGCACTGGAGTGTGGAAGATTATTACGATCCCAATCCCAGAACTACTGAAGATAAAACCTACTGTAAAAGAGGCGGGTTTCTTCCTGAGGTAGATTTTAACCCGATGGAATTCGGCATACCACCTAGCATTTTGGAAGTCACAGATGTATCGCAACTACTAAGTTTAGTAGTTGCAAAAGAGGCAATGGAAGATGCAGGTTATGGCGAAAAACGTGAGTTTAACCGCGAGATGGTTGGGGTAATCTTAGGCGTGGCTATGGCCAAGCAATTAGGAATGCCACTTTCTGCGAGATTGGAATATCCGATTTGGGAAAAAGTTCTCAAAAGCAGTGGTTTATCTGACGAAGATACCCAAAAAATCGTTGATAAAATCAAAAGTGCTTATGTGAAATGGGATGAGAACGCTTTCCCTGGAATGTTAGCTAACGTAGTCGCGGGGAGAATTGCCAATCGCCTAAATTTTGGCGGGATGAATTGTGTTGTTGATGCGGCTTGCGCTAGTTCCTTCGGTGCTTTGAAAATGGCAATTAGTGAGCTAGTTGAACATCGTTCGGATATGATGCTGACTGGTGGTGTTGATACCGATAACACCATCATGGCTTACATATCTTTCAGCAAAACACCGGCGGTTACTCCTAGTGAAAATGTCAAACCTTTTGATGCTAAATCTGATGGGATGATGCTGGGTGAAGGTATTGGGATGATTGTCCTCAAACGGTTAGAAGATGCTGAACGGGACAACGATAAAATCTATGCCGTAATTAAAGGTATTGGTACTTCCAGCGATGGGCGTTACAAGAGCATTTATGCTCCTCGCAAAGAAGGCCAAGTTAAAGCCTTAGAACGTGCTTATGAAGATGCCGGTTTCTCTCCCGCTACTGTTGGTTTGATGGAAGCACACGGCACTGGTACAATGGCTGGAGATCCGACAGAATTCGGTTCTTTAAAAGACTTTTTTGATGTTCATGATGACAAAAAGCAGCACATCGCTTTGGGTAGTGTAAAATCACAAATCGGACACACAAAAGCGGCGGCGGGTGCGGCGAGTTTGATTAAAACTGCTTTGGCTTTACATCACAAAGTATTACCGCCGACAATTAATATTACTGAACCGAATCCTAAACTCAATATCAAAAATTCGGCGTTTTATTTGAATACCGAAACTAGACCTTGGATTCGTCCAGAAGGGGAAGCACCTAGACGCGCTGGGGTGAGTTCTTTCGGCTTTGGTGGAACTAATTATCACGTCGTTTTGGAAGAATATGAAGCTGACCAAAACACCGCTTACCGCTTACACACTGATGCTACTGAAATACTGTTATTTGCTCCGACAGTAGACCAATTGTTGAGCAAATCGGAAGATATTTTAGCTAAGTTGCGTTCACGAAGTGACTCCGCAGGAGTATCGCCTGAAAGTAAATTACACTACGCCCAATTAGTCAAGGAATGCAAATCACAACAAATTCCCCTCTCTGCTGCCAGATTTGGGTTTGTGGCTGAGAATCTCGAAGAAGCTTGCAAGTTGCTGCAAACTAGCATTGACTGGCTGAAACATAAGGGTACAGCAGCATCTTGGGAGCATCCCCAAGGGATTTATTACCGTTCCTCTGGTATGGAGTTGGGCGGAAAAGTTGTCTCTCTATTTTCTGGTCAAGGTTCGCAATACTTGGAGATGGGGCGCGAACTAGTAATGAATTTCCCTTTGATGCGCCGTCTGCATGGTTATATGGATAGCCTGTTAATTAAGGATAATTTGCAGCCGTTATCAGAAATCGTTTTCCCTCATCCTGTGTTTACAGAGACAGAAAAAAATGTCCAAATTGCTGCCTTACAACGCACAGAATACGCTCAACCAGCCATTGGGGTGTTGAGTGCAGGGATGTACAGCATATTGCAACAAGCTGGGTTTAAGTCAGATTTTGTGGCTGGTCATAGCTTTGGGGAACTCACAGCGCTATGGGCTGCGGGGGTTTTGAGTACCGAAGATTATTTGTTTTTGGTGAAGGCTAGGGGTCAAGCAATGGCGGCTCCCGAAGACCCGGATCATGATGCGGGTAGTATGCTGGCTGTGAAAGAGGATATCAGCAAAGTGGAAGCTGTGCTGAGACATTTTCCCCAAGTTGCGATCGCAAATCAAAATTCTCCCACTCAATTTGTCTTGGCTGGCCCCACCGCAGAAATCGTCAGAGTTAGAGAGGCTTTACACGAGAAAGGATATACAGCTGTATTGTTACCTGTTTCCGCAGCGTTCCATACACCGTTAATCGCCTTTGCTCAGAAATCATTTGCGATCGCCACCAAGTCTGTCAAGTTCCAAAGTCCAAAAATCCCTGTTTACAGCAATGTTACCAGTAAGCAGTATCCCAAGGAAGCGCAAAATATTCAAAAAATCCTGGAAACGCACCTTTCTAATTCAGTGCTGTTTAAACAGGAAATTGAAAATATCTATGCGGACGGTGGTACTTGCTTTGTGGAATTTGGGCCGAGGAGAATTTTGACCAACTTGGTAAAAGATATTCTTGGCGATCGCCCTCATATTACTGTATCTCTGAACCCCAGCACTCAAAAGAATAGCGATCGCTCTTTGAGAGAAGCAGTTGTCCAATTGCGAGTGATTGGTTTGGCTTTGAATAATCTCGATCCTTACCAACTTCCCCAAACTATACCGCCAATTGAGACGAAGAAGACATTAAATGTCCGTTTAAACGGGATAAACTACAGATCCGAAAAAACGAAAAATGCCTTCGCTCTAGCTTTGCAGGATGGGCATAAAGTCACATTACCCACCCCTGAATATGCTGATGCGGCTCCTTTGTTTAGCAGCCCAGGTATGACTCCAACTATCGCAGCGATCGAAACTAATGGACATAAAAAAACAACTGCGATCGCTACTAAAATCATCGCCCAACCAGAGCAACAAATGAATCCTGTGACCCTTTCACAACCAGCCCAGGAATCTAAGATGCAACCAACGCCAGAAAAACTGACAAATTATCAACAACTTTTAGAAAGTTTAGAATATCTCCTGACACAGTTCCAGGAAAATCAAGCCGATAATTTACAAGTTCACGGTACTTATCTCAACCATCAAATGGAATACGCCAGAGCGTTTTTCCAACTAATGCAGCAGCAGAATTCTTTGTTGAGTGAAAGTAAATCAACAGCCGAAACTGGCAAAATGAAGCTAGTTGTCATGGAAAGCTTAGAGCGGAGCATGATGCAGTTTCACTCCCAACAAGGTGAAACTTTACGCATCCATGAACAATATCTCCAAGAGCAGTTGGAATATACTAAAAACTTTTTCCAACTCATCCAGCAAGAATATTCTCAAATCATCTCTGGTGAGGGAGGAAGCAAACTAACAGAGATAAGCGAGTTTATTCCTTTCACCACAAAAGCACCAGTACCCGCCGCCACAAAGATAGTAGAAAGCCAACCTTTAGCTGTAACTGAGCCTGTTACAAAGATAGTAGCAAGCCAACCTTTGCCTGTAATTGAGCCTGTAGCTAAAAATGGCTTAAATGTTACTCAAGCACCTCTGCCGGCTGTTATAGAGCCTGTAGTTGAAACTCCTGTATCTGCGGAACAGACGCCATCAATCGCGTCTCTACTTCCGACTCCGCACTTCGCCACTGTTGAGCCACCTGCTCCAGTTGTAGAACCTCAAAGCGAGGTTGTAGTCAAAATTAGCTCACCTCCAGTCAACGAAGTTGTTGCATTTATCCCAGAACCAGCGCCTACAACTGCTACACCTGTATCTGGCGCAACCATCGATATTGTTGACTTGGATAAAAACCTGTTAGCCATCACCAGCGATAAGACGGGCTACCCAGTCGAGATGTTGGAAATGGACATGGATATGGAGGCTGATTTAGGGATTGACTCGATCAAACGGGTAGAAATTTTAGGGGCGCTACAGGAAATGTACCCCAACTTACCCAAGCCTAATTTAGAAGAACTTGCAGAAAAACGCACCATCGGTCAAGTTGTCGAGTATCTGCAATCTCACACTTCCAAAAGTATTACTGTAGAAATTGCAGTTCACGAAGTACAACAGGGGACTGAGATTTCAGTAGAGGCTGTACCTGTAGTTGAGGTAGTAACTGCACCTGAACCAAGCCTAGTTGTTGCATTCACCCCAGAACCAGAACCAGAAGCCGCTATAAGTGATGAATTTGCAGACTTAGGTGAAACCCTGTTAGCCATCACCAGCGATAAAACCGGCTACCCAGTGGAGATGCTGGAACTGGAAATGGACATGGAAGCCGACTTAGGGATTGACTCGATCAAACGGGTAGAAATTTTAGGGGCGATGCAAGAAATGTACCCCAACTTACCCAAGCCAAATATCGAAGAACTCGGAGAACTCCGCACCATCGGTCAAATTGTTGATTACCTACAGCAGTTAGCTGGAGGTGAAAAAAAAAAGTCTGAGCCTGAGTTTGTCCAACAACCACCGGAATTAGAGCATAATATCGAGCGCCATCCGGTCAAACTCAGAAGCTTACCACAACCCGATTATTTGGATTTTAAGTTACCAGAGGGACACATCGGTTTAATTACCGATGATGGTTCCCTCACCACTTATAAATTAACTGAATCCTTAATTGAGAAAGGCTGGAAAGTAGTAGTTATCAGCTTTCCCCAATCGCTCATCGCCCAACAAGCGCCCTTACCCACAGGAGTAACCCGCGTCACCTTAGCAAACTTGAGTGAAGAACATCTTCAACAACAATTAGAAGCGATCGCATCTCACTGTGGAGCGATCGGGGCTTTCATCCATCTACATCCGATATTTGTCGCAAATAACACCGGAACAATCCCTTATAACGAAGCAGAAAAGGCGATCGTCAAGCACGTATTTTTGATGGCGAAACACCTGAAACCCTCCCTCAACGAAGCCGCAAAGCATGGACGTAGTTGTTTCTGCACAGTTGCTCACCTTGATGGAGCCTTCGGTTTAGAGTATAAAGTGAACTTTGGGGCGATCGCTGCTGGTTTATTTGGATTGAGCAAGACTCTGAGATGGGAATGGCCAAAGGTGTTTACCCGTGCGATCGATTTAAGTCCTAGACTTGATGCCAAGCAGTCGGTACAGAACATCATAGCGGAAATTCACGATCCTAATCTTTATATTAGTGAGGTTGGGTATGGTTCACAGGGACGAGTCACCATTGTAGCTGATTAGTTAATCCCTCTATCTCTTCTCTCTGCGCCTCTGCGTGAAATGTAAGGGTTTGATTTTAAACGCAAAGGGGCGCAGAGTAAAGCGCAGAGGAACGCAAAGTTTGTTTGAGTCGATTCGCTATGAACTGAGGCAAAGTTCTACTAAGCTTTTCAAAGGAACCGGAGAGGAGAGAGAGGAAGAGATAGGGAAGAATTTGTAACCAGCTTTCTAGAGCATCTTTTAATTACGAATTACGAATTACGAATTACGAATTACGAATTTATATCAGAGGATTTATGATACAAACAGCCCCATCATCAGTTTTTGTTGTGAGCGGCGGTGCAAAAGGGATTACGGCTGAGTGTACTATCAGGTTAGCCCAACAGGAACCCGGTAAATTCATCCTCCTTGGTCGCTCTCAATTATTAGAAAATGAGCCAGATTTTGCTCAAAATTCTGATGACTCTGCATTGAAAAAATCCATCATGGAAAATCTTCTTTCGCAAGGGGAGAAGCCCACACCCATGAATGTCCAAAAAATATATAACAAAATTACCTCCAGTCGGGAAATTAAAAAGACTTTAGCCGCAATTGAAAAAACTGGAGCTAAAGCCGAATATATCAGCGTTGATGTTACAGATATGCAAGCTTTACAAGAAAAACTTGCAAATGCTGTACAACATTTCGGCCCAATTACTGGAATTATTCACGGCGCTGGGAACTTAGCGGATAAGTTAATTGAAAAGAAAACAGAACAAGATTTTGAAAAAGTTTACACGGCTAAAGTTCATGGATTAGAAAATCTACTAAATTGCGTTAATCCGAATCAACTTAAACATTTAGTTTTGTTTTCTTCAGTCACCGGCTTTTACGGAAATCCTGGACAATCTGATTATGCGATCGCAAATGAAATTCTGAACAAATCAGCCCATATTTTCAAGCAACAATATCCCTCATGTCATGTAGTCGCTATCAATTGGGGCGCTTGGGATAGTGGGATGGTGACAGCCGAATTAAAGAAGATTTTTCAAGAGCGAAAAATTGACATAATTCCTATTGCAGTTGGGGCGCAAATGCTGGTTAAAGAAATGGGTAACGCCAATCATGCAACGGCACAAGTTGTTATTGGTAGTCCACTCGTTCCAATGGCGGTGGAGTTAGATTCAGAATTACGAACTTATCGCATTCGTCGCCAAATGACATTGGAGGCTAACCCATTTTTGCACGATCATACTATTGCTGGTTCTCCAGTTTTACCGGCAACTTGTGCAATGACCTGGATTATCAACGCCTGTGAACAATTATATCCTGGTTATCGATTGTTTTATTACCAAGATTTCAAAGTTCTCAAGGGGATTACTTTTAATGAAACCTTGGCGAATGAACATATTTTAGAAGTAGAAGAAATTTCCAAAATTAACCTTGAAAGCATCGAACTTAAAGCAAAAATCTGGAGTAAAAATGCTGAAGGTAAAACCCATTATCATTTTAGCGCTCAACTCCATCTCCAGCGAGAAATCCCAGATGCACCCATCTATGAATCTCTCAATCTCGAACCAGATAATATCATCACAGCTACCGGCAAAGCTTTTTACCAAAATGGTGAGGCGACATTATTTCACGGCCCCGGTTTTCAAGAAATTAAGAGAGTTTTAAACATCAGTCCTGAAAAAATCACAACAGAATGTCTGTGGCCAGAACTCACTGCACAGCAACAAGGACAATTCCCCGTCCAATGGGTGAATCCTTACACAACTGACTTGAGTATGCACGCTTTATGGGTTTGGACACAACACTTTCACCAAGAAGGTTGTTTACCGGGAAAAGTCGAAAGATTTGAACAGTTTGCGATGGTACCACATAACGAAACATTTTACGTTTCTTGTGAAGTAAAATCTAAAACACCGAGTAGTGCGATCGCAAATTTCATCATACACGATCGCCAAGGAAAAATATACTCACGAATGCTTAACGCACACGCCATCATTTGGTCAATGAAATTGCTCAGAAGCTAGTGAGGAATTGAGGGGTGAAATTTAAACGCAAAGGTTCGCAGAGGGAAACGCAAAGGAACGCAGAGAGTTCGCTGCGAATTAATGAAATGTTGTAGTAGCAATCTTAAGGTTACTATAAGTTGCATCTTTGAAGTTTGGGGAACGGCGTAAATCCTGCCTTGTAATTATCTCTTGCTAAATACCCAAACTCGGAGCATATCAACAGTGGAAAAAATAGCCATCATCGGATTATCATGCCTATTCCCCGATGCGAAAAATCCTGAAGAATACTGGCAGAATATTGTTAATCAAAAAGATTCGACATCCTCTGCAACTGTCGAAGAAATCGGAGTAGACCCAACAATCTTTCACAATCCAGTTAAAGGTACACCAGACAAAACCTATTCCCTTAAAGGTGGGTACATTCGCAACTTCCAATTTAATCCATCTGAATACAATCTACCATCAGAGGTTGTTGATAGTTTAGATAACACTTTCAAATGGTCATTGTATGCGGCTAAACAAGCAATTGTACACAGTGGTTATTGGGGTAATCAAACTGTTCTCTCAAAATGTGGCGTAATTTTAGGTAATTTGTCATTCCCAACCAAATTATCTAACCAGTTATTCTCTCCAATTTACCAGCAAACTATTAACCCTGCTGTCAGAGAACTTTTGCAGTATGAAGATTTTGATTTAGCTGTCCCAACTGCAACTAAAGCGTCTTTTCACAATGCCCTAATATCTGGCTTACCAGCATCTATAATTGCTCAAGCTTTCTCACTCTCACAGATTAATTTATGTCTCGATGCTGCTTGTTCGTCATCATTTTATGCCATTAAATTAGCATCTCATTATTTATGGTCACACAAAGCTGATGTGATGTTAGCTGGAGCCATCAGTTGTGCAGATTCCCTTTTCGTGCGGATGTTATTTTCCGGTGTTCAAGGGTATGCAGAAAACGGCATCAGTCGCCCCTTAGATAAATCCTCTAGAGGGCTAATTCCCGCCGATGGTGTGGGGATGGTAATGTTAAAAAGATATTCTGATGCTGTTAGAGATGGCGATAATATTCTCGCTACTATTTGCGGTAATGGGCTTTCAAATGATGGCAAGGGTAAGCATTTACTCAGCCCGAATCCGAAAGGACAAGTTTTAGCTTTTGAACGAGCTTACAATGAGGCAAACTTTAGCCCCAAAACCATCGATTATTTAGAGTGTCACGCTACCGGCACATTACTCGGAGATACAACAGAATTTAACTCCATAGAAACATTCTTTGGTCAAAATCAAGCTGCGCCTCTGGTGGGTTCTGCGAAAGCAAATACTGGTCACTTGTTAACTGCTGCTGGCATGGTTGGCTTAACTAAGGTGATTTTGAGTATGTCGCATGGTCTAATTCCACCAACCATGAATGTTTCGGAACCTTTAACATCAGAGAAAAGTACAATTTCTGCCGACAAAATCGTTAGAACAGCGACAGCATGGCCTAATAATAACGCATCAATTAAACGGGCTGCTATTAGCGCTTTTGGATTTGGCGGTACTAATTCTCATCTGATTTTAGAACAAGGAAATACAACACAATCAGTTGAATCAACTCCACCTGTTCCACCTGTCAAAATTGCGATTGTGGGCATGGATGCCTTTTTTGGTAACTGCAATGGTTTAGATGCTTTTGAACGCAGTATTTATGATGGGACACAACATTTTACTTCTCTACCGCCTCAAAGATGGCATGGGATAGAAAATCAAGAAAGCTTACTTAAAGAGTACGGTTTAACCGATGGGAAAGCGCCAATTGGGGCATATATCAAAGATTTTGAAATCGATACTTTATCGTGCAAAATCCCACCCAATGAAATAGATAAGTTAAACCCGCAACAATTGTTACTCTTGAAAGTTAGCGATCGCGCCGTGAAAGATGCGAAACTACAAGAGGGTGGCAATGTCGCTGTGATTGTCGCTGCTGAGACAGAATTTTCAGTACATCAGCTACAACAAAGATGGGATTTATCTTGGCAAGTTAAGGACGGCTTACTCAATCAAGGAATTTCTTTACCTGCTGAACAACTGGGCCAATTGGAAACCATTGTTAAAGATAGCATTCACCAACCAGTAGAAATTGGCGAATATGTGAGTCACATCGCCAACATCATGGCCAGCCGGATTTCTGCTTTATGGAATTTCACTGGCCCTGCATTCACCGTCAGCGCTGGCGAAAATTCCGCCCTGAAAGCGTTGGAGGTTGCCCAAATGCTACTCGCTACGGGAGAAGTAGACGCGGTGGTTGTGGGTGCGGTAGATTTAGCAGGTGGTGTGGAAAATATCTTATTTCGCAACCAATTCGCAGCAATTAACACGGGTGTCAACACCTTGGGTTATGACCAACAAGCAAATGGCTGGACAGTTGGCGAAGGTGCGGGTGCTGTCGTCCTCAAACGTTACGAAGCTGCTAAACAAGATAATGAACGCATCTATGCAGTAATTGATGCTATGAGTTTCGCACAAAGTAATTCTACCTTGAGTGACGCTCTGGTAAAACCTGATGCTTCAGCTATCAGTGATGTCTGCAAACAAGCTTTCGAGATGGCTGAGATTCAACCTACAGAGGTTAATTATGTAGAAGTCTTTGGTAGTGGCGTTCCCCAGCAGGATGAGGCGGAAATCACAGGTTTATTGCAAGCTTATCCGCAAGTGGGCAATGGTTTGCACTGTGCATTGGGCAGCGTTAAAGCGAATATCGGCCACACTTATACAGCATCGGGAATTGCTAGCTTAATCAAAACGGCTCTGTGTCTTTATTATAGATATATTCCTGCCACTCCCAAATGGTCTGGTGTAAAAACACCGCAAGTATGGGAAGGTAGCCCCTTCTATGTGGCAATGGAATCAAGACCTTGGTTTGTCGATAAAGGCGCTACACGCAGAATAGCAGCAATTAATAGTATTGGTATAGATGGCAGTTACGCCCATTTAATTTTATCGGAGGAACCCAGCCAAGAGGAGCGCGACAACAGATATTTGCAACAAATGCCATTTCATCTGTTTCCTATCGCAGTTAGCGATCGCACCACTATTTCCGATCTTCTCAACAATCTCCAACATACCATAGAAGCGAGTTCTTCTTTATCAGCTACCGCTAGCCAAATATTCGCTACTTTTGAACAGCAATCTAATGCCAAATACGTCTTATCTATCACAGGACGTAACACCAAAGAACTATTCAAAGAAATTGAATCGGCTCGTAAAGGTGTAAATAATGCTTTTGAAAACGGCACAGATTGGCAAACACCAATCGGAAGTTATTTCACCGCCAAACCATTAGGTAAAACTGGAACAGTTGCTTACGTTTATCCCGCAGCAGTCAATTCTTATATTGGCATTGGTCGCAGTGTCTTCCGGTTATTTCCGAAAGTTTTTGAAGACTTAAAAAGTAACAATCTCTACAACCGGGCTGCCGATGTGGAAAAGTTGGTTTATCCCAGAAGTTTACCAAAATTGACAACCAGGCAACTAGAAACTCTCGAAAAACAATTATTAGATGATTCACTGGCAATGTTTGAAAGTGAAATTGCCTTTGCTAGATACATGACGGCAATTTTTAGAGATGATTTTCAAGTCAAACCACAATGCGTTTTTGGGTATAGCTTGGGTGAAACTAGCATGATGGTTGCCCAAGGAGTTTGGAGTGATTTTGAGGGTGGAAGTAATACCTTAAACTCATCACCTCTATTTGGTGATAAATTATCTGGCCCTAAAAATGCTGTCCGGGAATATTGGGGATTAACAGATGCACCAAACAACAATTTTTGGAATACCTATGTTCTCATGGCGACTCCATCCCAAGTTAGAGAATGCCTGAAATATGAGACTCGTGTTTATCTAACTCAAATTAACACACCAGAAGAAGTATTAATTGCTGGTGAAGATGCCGCCTGTAAGCGAGTGATTGCAACTTTAGGTTGTAATTCTTTCCCCGCTCCCTTCGATCATGTGATACATTGTGAAGCGATGCGATCGCAGTACGGGGAAATCAAGAAGGTAAATACCTTACCATCGCAAAATCTGCCCGGTATTGTTTTTTATTCAGCCGCCGATTATCAACCCATTGTACTTGAAAGTGGTGCGATTGCTCACAACATCGCCAAAGGATTGTGCCAAGAACTTGATTTTCCCCGATTAGTTAATCGTGTTTACGGTGATGGCGTGCGAATATTTTTAGAAGCGGGTGCTGGTAGCGTTTGTTCCCGATGGATTGATAAAATTCTTGGGAACAAAGAACATATTACAGTCTCTCTGAATCGTCGAGGGATGGATGACCATGCTTCAATGGTCAAAGCATTAGCAAAACTACTCAGTCATCAGGTGAACGTAGATTTATCACCACTGTATAGCAAAGCCCAAGAAACCGCTAATAAAACTAAAGCAACATTGAGAACAGTTACCTTGGGTGGAAAAGCAATTGCTGCTACAATTTTGAGCGACAAAAATCGCAAAATACTTAAAGATTTAGTTGGGGATATTAGGAGCGATCGCTTCAAAAAACAGCATCCAAATATACCTAACATCCAACAATCTGAAATCACAGATTATCTTAACACTTCCAACGACATAATCCCAAAAAATATCTTGCCATCCGCAACTCAACCAGAAGAAGTCAAACCGAAAAATATCATTGATAACGGTTTTGAAACGAAAGAACAATTACAATCTTCTGAATCAAGCCCAATCCAACAGCCAATTCCTCAAAAAATTAGTAGCATCATCAGCATGTTCGATTTAAATAAGACCCAGTATCAAAAGCTCAATGCTAATAATTCAAAAATAACTAAAGCCCACACAGCCTTCTTACAAGCTAGACAAGATTACAGTCAACAAATGAGCGAAATAATTCAATTGCAACTAGCTTGCGCCCAAAACTTGCTTAACGAAGAATCTTAATATCTTATACCAATTCTCTCTAAACTTTCTCTTCCTTTGCGACGGCAGTCGCTCATGCGGGAAACCCCCAAGAGCGCGCTGCCTCCCCTTCGCGTCCTTTGCGGTTCGTTTAATTATTACGTGCATCTTCCTAGAGAATTGGTATTACTTTCTTGCTCTGTGTCCTCTGCGCCTCTGCGGTTCGTTAAAAAAAATAAAACGTAGACTCCTTTAGAGAGTCTACATCTATCATCAATTGCTTGTAAACCGAGGGATAACTGCCGTGACAACCGTAGATACGGTACTAAGTAAACACGATAATGGCCTTAACTTCTCCACCTGGTCTTATAACAAAAACCAAGTTTGGAAAGGTTCATTAGAAACTGTATCTTTTGAACAACAAACCATCAAAAATAAATTGATGGTATTAGATAAACCCTGCTACATCGTGAAAATTGCCGGAAAAATCGGAGTTACAAATGAGGGATATTTATCCCCTGGTGATAATGGCACAACAGCACAAATAGAACTGCTAACATTTGCCGCACCAATCCGTATTCAACAATTTGGAGACCCGAATTTTCTCTCTTCTCATGGAGTAAAATATGCTTACGTCACCGGCGCAATGGCTGGCGGAATTGCTTCCGAAGAAATGGTCATTGCACTTGGAAAAGAGCAAATACTGAGTTCCTTTGGTGCAGGGGGTTTAACTCCAGACCGTTTAGAAACAGCCATAAATCGCATTCAAGAAGCTTTACCTCAAGGGCCTTATGCATTTAATTTAATTCATAGCCCTAACGAACCGGCAATTGAACGCCGCGCCGTAGATTTATATCTCAAATATCAAGTGAGAACAGTAGAAGCATCTGCATTTCTCGACTTGACACCCAACATAGTTTATTACCGTCTTGCTGGATTGGGTTTAAATAACGCCAATCAAATTGAAATCAAAAATAAAGTCATCGCCAAAATTTCTCGCCGAGAAGTTGCGACAAAATTTCTGCAACCAGCACCCGCTAGAATTGTCAAAGAACTTCTTGAACAAGGATTAATTACCGAATTACAAGCAACTCTTGCAGCCCAAGTTCCGATGGCTGATGATATTACCGTCGAAGCTGATTCTGGGGGACATACAGATAACCGTCCCCTGGTTTGTTTATTACCTTCTATTATTGCCTTGCGGGATGAAATTCAAGCCCAATATCATTACAAAACACCGATTAGAATCGGCGTAGCAGGGGGAATTGGCACACCACAATCAGCATTAGCAGCCTTTATGATGGGTGCTGCTTATATAATGACTGGTTCAATTAATCAGTCATGCGTTGAATCTGGGGCTTGTGAACATACCAAAAAGTTATTATCCCAAGCCGAAATGGCTGATATGATAATGGCCCCAGCCGCTGATATGTTTGAAATGGGAGTCAAATTACAAGTTCTCAAACGGGGTACGATGTTTCCCATGCGAGCGCAAAAATTATTTGAACTCTATCGCAGCTATAACTCAATTGAAGACATTCCTCTAGCAGAAAGAGAAAAGTTAGAGAAACAAGTTTTTCGCAAAACTATTGCTGAAGTATGGGAAGGAACTGCGGCTTATTTGTCCCAAAAAAATCCTGAAAAACTTGGGAAAGCAGTCAATAATCCTAAACTGAAAATGGCCTTGATTTTCCGCTGGTATTTAGGATTATCTTCTCGGTGGTCTAGTTCTGGTGAAAAAGGTAGAGAAGTAGATTATCAAATTTGGTGTGGCCCCGCAATGGGCGGTTTCAATGACTGGGTACGGGGTTCCTACCTGTCTGAACCAAATAATCGTCGGGTAGTTGATGTTGCTAATCAAATTATGACTGGTGCAGCCTTTTTGTATCGTGTCCAAAATTTGAAAATTCAAGGGCTGCAAGCTTCCGATTATTACAGTCAGTATCATCCTGTTCCTTCTACATTAACGGAGATTTAAACATGTCTATAAAACAGTCTTTTACAGCAGCCGATATTCAAACATTTTTGGTGTCTAACTTAGCTAAATTGCTAAAAGTACCAACTGATGAAATAGATGTCAAAGAACATTTAGAAAACTATGGTTTGGATTCAGCCCAAGCAATGATTCTAGTAAGTAATTTAGAAAAATTGCTCGGATTTCAACCATCTCCTTTGCTGCTGTGGCATTACCCAAATATTGAAGCTCTTTCACAGCGTTTAGCTGAAGAAGTGGAAGATGGTCCACCAGTTCAAGATACAAAGGCAGCATCCTCTAATACAAACACTGCACCCTCAATTCTAGATTTAAGTGCTGAGGCTGTTCTTGACCCCACTATCCATCCTGGTGCGGCATCTAATGTGCTTGTGGGTGAACCTAAAAACATCTTTTTAACTGGAGGAACCGGCTTTTTAGGAGCTTTTATCATCCGGGAATTGCTACAAGAAACTAAGGCGGATATCTATTGCTTAGTGCGTGCTGCTAATGCCGAAGAAGGCAAAAGCAAACTCCAAAAAAATCTGCACCAGTATGCAATTTGGCAGGAAGAATTTAATTCCAGAATTATTCCTATTATCGGCGATTTATCTCAGCCATTGTTAGGCGTTGGTTCGGAACAGTTTCAAAGTTTAGCTGCCAATATTGATACTATATATCATAGTGGTGCTTTGTTGAATTATGTTTTTCCATACTCAGCACTGAAGGCAGCCAATGTTTTAGGAACTCAAGAAGTTTTGAGGCTGGCATGTCAAATTAAAGTCAAGCCTGTACATTACGTTTCTAGTGTTGCTGTTTTTGAATCCACAGCTTATGCTGGTAAGGTTGTTAAAGAGCAGGATGAATTCAATCATTGGGAAGGTATTTATCTTGGTTACTCACAAACTAAATGGGTAGCCGAAAAGTTAGTCAAAATTGCTCGTGACCGTGGACTTCCTGTAACTATCCATAGACCACCACTGATTTCAGGTGATAGCAAAACAGGCATTTGTAACACACATGACTTTATCAATTTGATGACCAAAGGCTGTCTACAAATGGGAAGTTTCCCTGATGTAGATTATATGTTAGATATGTCTCCTGTGGATTATGTAAGTAAAGCGATCGTTTATCTATCACGACAAAAAGAATCCATAGGTAAAGCTTTCAATTTACAACATCCCCAACCTGTTTCTTTGAAAACGTTAGTTGAGTGGATACGTTCTTTTGGTTATTCAGTTGATATGATTCCCTACGAAAAATGGCAATCGGAGTTAATCGATAATGTGTCTTCAGTAGAGAATCCTTTATATACTCTACGACCATTTTTGCTAGAACGCTGGTCTGATGAACAACTGACTATTCCTGATTTGTACTTACAAGCTAGAAGACCCCACATTAGCTGTCAAGATACTCTCAATGCACTAGTAGGTAGTTCTATTGTTTGTCCTCCAATTGACTCTCAATTGTTTATGACTTACACCGCTTACTTGATTCAAACCGGTTTCTTAAATATCGCTTAATAATTCCGAAATTGCGTAGGATGTGTTAGTAAAGTAACGCACCATTCAGGATAATTCCGGTGCGTTACCGAAGCCGTAACACATCCTACAAAATAATTTGATTTAGTCCATTTTTTAAAACTCAGTACTACTGAATATCCAATATTTCAGATGCCAGCAACAACTCATACATCAACAGTGGCAATATAATTGCCCTGTTTTTTTATGCTCAATAATGTAAATTTTTAGGATTCACCCCTTGACAGAAGTAATTGAGGATAGAATGTTAGTGTCGGGCATAAAAGTTTGATTTTACCTGCTTGCTTTTGTGGGTAATCAAAAGCCAGCGCTAGTAGTTTAAAATAACCCAACTTCATTAATGCCTAACTTCTTCGATGTATAAATCCTAAATTTACGTTTGGATTGCTACATCTATTCAACGCATTACACAAGCAATTGAAAGGGTAATAACTCAAGACATTTATTGTCAATTACGATATTACGCGTACTTAATTGTAGAGCAAGAACCACTCTAAATGCAACGCAGCTTCATCAAGTTGAATTCACCAACATTATTACATGAACACAACACATCAAATTCAGGGCAAACAAACTGCTCTTATTACTGGGGCAGCTGCTGGAATTGGCTACGAATTAGCATGTATTTTTGCTGCTCATGATTACCACCTGGTCTTAGTAGACAGAAACGGGTTAAAATTAGTAGAAATTGCAGCTAAATTCCAAGAAAAATTTGGAAATCTTGTCAAAACTATTGTCAAGGATTTATCCATATCAACCGCTCCTGAAGAAATTTTTGCAGAGTTGCAACTTGCTAATATTCAGGTTGATGTGCTGGTAAATAATGCTGGATTTGGCATCTATGGATTATTTCACGAAACAGACCTAGCTACTGAACTAGAAATGCTACAGGTAAATTTGGTGTGTCTCACTCATTTAACTAAGCTATTTGTGAAACACATGGTAAAGCAAGGTGAAGGGAAAATATTAAACGTTGCCTCAGCTGCTGCTTTTCAACCAGGGCCGTTGATGGCGGTTTATTTTGCTACCAAAGCTTATATCTTATCTTTTTCAGAAGCGATCGCTAATGAATTAGAAGGTACAGGTGTCACTGTGACAGTTCTTTGCCCAGGCTCAACCGCATCTGCCTTTCATGAAAGAACCGGAATGGCTGACTCTAAGTTGCTCAAGGGCAAGAAAATGATGGATGCAAAAACAGTAGCCGAAATTGGTTTTCGCGCCTTAATGAAGGGCAAAACCATTGTCATTCCAGGTTTTATGAATAAACTACTGGCAAAATGCGTCAGATTTGTACCCAGAAACCTGGTGACAAAAATTGTGAGAAATATGCAGGAAGATAAGTAAGCTGTTCTTGAGCAGGGGAGCAGGGGAGCAGGGGAGCAGGGGGAGCAGGGGGAGCAGGGGAGCAGGGGGAGCAGGGGGAGCAGGGGGAGCAGGGGAAGAAATAATAATTAATGACTAATGACTAATACTGCCAACATTTTAAGTTCCAGGCAAAATTCTCTACAGCAACAGCTGCAACATAATTGTTAGCAGGTACTAGTTCAAAAAGACTCCAGTCTTCAGATATTTGTAATTTAGCTGGTTCTGTGGGAGTCAGCGATACTTCAACTTGCTCTAATTGGGATAGTCCATCTCCAGTTGCTTTTAAATAAGCTTCCTTACAAGTCCAGTAACGGAAAAATACTTCTTGCTGTTGGTTGGGAGATAGCGATCGCAACATCTCATATTCTCTCGGTAAAAAGAACCGTTTGGCAAGAGCTTCTAAATCAGACATCGGGCGAATATATTCTAGGTCTACACCAATTTGGCGGGTGCAATTCACCGCACACAAACCCAACCCTTGAGAATGAGACAAGTTAAACTCCAGTCCACTATCGGCAAATGTATCTGCTAATACTGGTTTGCCACGGTGTTGATAATTAAACTGCACTTGTAGCGGCTGGATACCCAAATAGCGACCTAATATAGTTCGCACAATACCACGACCAGCGATGAAACGCTGGCGATGTTCGTGAAAATAGAACCGTTCAGCACGAGTAATTTCGTCACTGGAAAGAGTTGCTGCTAAATTTTGCAGCTGTAGTTCTGGTTGGTCAAGTTCTATGCGCCAGACATGAATCTCATCCTGTAATAGAGTTAAATTTGTCGGTGCAGGTAGCCAAATATCATTAGAAGCGGTCATTGAGTCAAAAAGTCAAGGGAGTTGTACTTTAGCGCTACTATATTATGCGCCAGACCAATGCGATCGCCTGCCTACTTGTCACTTGTCCACTTTTTAACCAGTCGAGGATTTGTAGTCGGTTTTTACTACTTGCTTGTGTGACATATTTTTTTCCATTAGACATCTCCAGAAATTAAATATGCGTTATTCATAACCCTTGTAGAGACGCGAAATTGGACTTCGTGCCGCTACGAAGAAAGCGTCTCTACATTCTTTTTCGGAGATGTCTATTGAAGAAGCGAAAATTAATTGCTCTATCCACAAAGATTAGAGAAGGATTAAACTGGTCTTGGGTAAAATTCCTTACCGTGTAGGTTTGAGCCAATCCTGCAATTTTCAATTTAGATTCACAACTTTTTGGTTTCCAAAGCCACTTACCTCAGCTATGCAGTCACCAAATCCAACCTTAGTCACCCCTTCCCTACTAACGGCTTTAGAAGTGTGCAGTGAAGAATCGGTGTATGCTCCCGGTTATATTCAGCCGCATGGAATGTTGCTAATGCTGCAAGAGCCACACCTCACAATCTTGCAGATTAGTGAAAACTTGGAACAGTTTTTTGGAATTTCGGCAGAAGCATTACTGGGTCAACCTTTACAGAGGTTGTTTTCTGACGCTCAAGTGCAGCGACTTATTGGGTATCTAGCTCAAAACAACCTAGAGATTTGCAATCCGTTTAAGCTAAAAACGCGGCGGAAGGTTGCTCAGACTGATTGGCAATCGAAAAATGAGACATTCACAGGTGTAATGTACCGGATGCTAGATGGGTTGATTCTAGAACTAGAACCTCAACAATCCATCAAAAGCGCCTATTCAATTGAATTCTATCACAGCCTGCAAGGTGCGATCGCTAATCTTCGTAATGCTACTAACCTGACCTCTTTGGCTCAAACCCTTGCCAGAGAGGTGAAAGCAATGACTGGGTTTGATCGGGTGATGATTTACCGCTTTGAGGCAGACGATAGTGGTGTAGTGATTGCGGAGGAAAAACAGAGGCATCTAGAAAGTTATCTGGGACTGCACTATTTGGCAATAGACATTCCCGCGCCAGCCCGCCAGTTGTTTTACCGCAACCGGATGCGATTTATTCCCGATGTCAATTACACCCCTGTCTCCCTGATTCCCACCAACCATCCTCTGACGGATGCACCCCTTGATTTGAGTAATTCTCTGTTACGGGGAGTGTCTCCCTATCATATTGAATATTTACAGAATATGGGGGTTGCTGGGTCGATGACAATTTCGTTGCTCAACGACAAACGCCTCTGGGGATTAATTGCCTGTCACCACTACAGCCCAAAACTAGTGGATTATGAAACTCGCAAAGCCTGTGAATTTTTAGCACAGTTTGCCTCCATCGAACTGGTGCATCAGCAAGAACGAGAATTCCATATTTACCGAACGCAGGTAAAAGCGATTCAGAATGAACTGCAACATACGTTATTGCAGGATGCCAATTTGATTGAGCAAGTGTTGAGCCGACATACTCCTCAATTGCTGGATCTAGTTCATGCTCAAGGAGCCGCGATTTTGCTTGATGGTCATCTGACATTAGTTGGTCAAACACCATCGGCTACCCAGGTACTGGAGCTTGTAAAATGGTTGGTGCAACACAAGGGAGAACAAGTGTTTGCTACCGATTCCGTCTCCCGTTTATATCCAGAAGCGGAGGCATTTAAAGATCAAGCTAGCGGCATCCTGGCAATTTCAATTTTATTCAACCATGTAAAAAAAACGTCTTACCACATTATCTGGTTTCGGGCAGAGCAAATCCAGTCGGTGAATTGGGCGGGTAACCCCCAGGATGCGGTAACAATCAACGAAATTGGAGAAATGAAATTATGTCCCCGCAAGTCGTTTCAACTGTGGAAAGAAACCATGCAAGAAACTTCTTTGCCTTGGGAGGCTGCGGAACTGGAAGCCGCTACTGAGATGCGAAATACACTAATGTTGGTAGTGCTGGAGTTTTCCCAGACAGCCCTAGAACAAGCCGCAGAACAAGCCGCGATCGCTAACCGTGCCAAAAGTCAGTTCCTCGCTAAAATGAGCCACGAACTCAGGACTCCCCTGAATGCCATTTTGGGATTTACTCAGTTGATGAACCGTAGCGAAGCAATTCCATCTGAGTTTCAAGAGCATTTAGGCATCATCAGCCGCAGTGGAGAACACTTGCTAACCCTGATCAACGATGTGTTGGAAATGTCCAAAATTGAAGCGGGTAAGTTACAGCTAACAGAAAACAGTTTCGATTTGCATCAGCTAATCGACTCCATCACAGATATGCTTGCTCTCAAAGCTTTAGAGAAAGGAATTGATCTGATCACACACCAAGATAAGAGCGTTCCTCACTATGTCTATGGTGACGAATCAAAACTGCGGCAAATTCTCCTCAATCTATTAAGTAATGCAATTAAATTTACCACAACAGGCAGTGTCACCTTGCGATTAAAAGCTTTGCTTAACTCAGTTGATTCAATACAACGCAGTTCCTCTGATACCTCTGATTCCAAACCAATCATCACCCTGCATCTCGAACTCCAGGATACTGGATGTGGTATCGCTCAGTCTGATATGGAAACTGTGTTTGAAGCCTTCATACAAACAGAACGAGGTCGCCATGCTCAAGGTACAGGCTTAGGCTTATCGATTAGCCGTCAGTTTGCCCGTTTAATGGGTGGTGATATTACAGTGCAAAGCACCCTGGATCAAGAGTCAACCTTCACTTGTGAGGTTTTACTAAGTCTGGTAAACTCAGTGGATATCATCGCTTCTGAAACAACTCGCACTGTTATCGGTTTAGAAGCAAGACAGCCGACTTATCGGATTCTAGTGGTGGAAGACTTTAGAGAAAACCGTCAGCTGCTCGTTAGGCTCCTGGAATCAGTAGGGTTCGAGGTCTGTGCAGTTCAAAACGGGTATGAGGCGATCGCTCTGTGGGAAAAATGGCAGCCCCACCTGATTTTAATGGACATTCAAATGGCGGGAATTGATGGCTACGAAACTACTCGGCAAATTCGAGAGAGGGAAGTAGGTAAAGTAGGTAAAAACGTGGTGATTATAGCGCTGACAGCTTATGCCTTTGAGGAAGACTACGCCAACAGCATTCAGGCAGGCTGTAACGACCACATCACCAAACCATTTCTACAAACTTTCTTATTAGATAAGATAGCGCACTACTTGGGAGTCTGCTACCGCTACCGCGAAGATGCTTTACCAAGGTTAGATCAGCAAACCTTAGTTCAGAAATCTCTAACTGCCAAAGATTTTCAGGTAATGTCGCCAGAGTGGATTATTCAGGTGCATCAAGCAGCTTTGGATCTTAACGATGCCAAACTCTACAATCTCATCGCTCAAATCCCCAACCAGGAGGGAGTTCTGGCCAATGCTCTAAAATATTTGGTAGATAACTTCCAGCTCGAAGCCATAGCGAAGCGCTGCTGCGAAGCGCAGATCCAACTCTAACCCAAACTGTGGCTAAAATATCATAAAACTTTCAAAAAGCCGTTGCTCTTTTTGGACAAAACGAACCACAGAGGCGCAGAGGACACAGAGCCTCAAGAGCTCCCCCTGCCTTCACCCATCATTTTTGGGTTGTTCGAGTACTAATAAAGCTGCTTTGACTCTTTCAAATTCAGCCTCTACATGATGTAGCCGCTCTGAAACATGGGTGATTTCAGAAAAAGCGATCGCTTCTATTTCTTGACAAAGAAGCACCAGCGTCGTTGCTCCTAAATATGCACTACTGGATTTCCAGCTATGGGCTAGGGACTTTAAAGTTGTGGCATCACCCTCAGTCAGAGCAACCCGAATTTGTTCCAAGATTTGTGAAGAATCTTTTAGATAGCAATCAATAATTTCTGTTAAAAATGTCTCATCTTCTCCTGCAATCTCGCGGATCTGTTGAATAGCTTGAGTATTAATGGCTGGCAAGTCTGCTAATGCAACATCTGAGCAGTTGCTGGACTTGAAATCAGAATTTCTAAAAACTACCGATACACATCGACTTAAAGCTTGAGCCAGCATCTCAATACGGATGGGTTTGCTGATATAATCGTCCATCCCAGCTGCTAGACATTCCTGGCGATCGCGCTCAAAAGCACGCGCTGTCACGGCAATAATTCGCGGACGAGAACCAACTGGATATTTTTGGCAGATCAACTGAGTTGTCTGTATTCCATCCATTTCAGGCATTTGAATATCCATGAATATCACGTCATAACATAAGTGCTGGATAATTTCTAGAACTTCTAATCCATTACTGACAACATCGGCTCGATATCCCAATCGTTTGAGCATCAATAAAGCTAGCTTTTGATTAACTGGATGATCTTCTGCCAGCAAAATTTTCAAGGGGAACTGTTGGGCGATCGCAGAGTTGAGTAAGATCAGCTCGGATGGCTGAGTACTTGTTTGGTTAGTATCCAACTGAACATTAGTGTCTGCCGTTACTAAGGGGAAACTAGCCAAGGCAACGATAGTAAAATAAAAAGTAGATCCCTTTTCTACCTGACTCTCTACCCACATATTTCCGCCCATCAATTCGCACAGTTGGCGACTGATAGCTAATCCTAAACCTGTGCCTCCATAGCACCGAGTAGTCGAAGAATCAACTTGACTAAAAGACCGAAACAATCGATCTAGTTTGTCTGCTGGCACACCAATCCCTGTATCTTTAACAGCAAACTCTAGCTGATAAGTAGCCTCACCATTTAATGCTGTAACGTTACTACATTCACCTACAATATGGGCTGTAACTGTAATTGTGATACTGCCATTTGGAGTAAATTTGATGGCATTACTCAATAAATTAACTAATATCTGACGTAAACGAGTAATATCTGCTATAATTATTCTGGGTACATTTACTGCTAAATTAAAGCTAATTTCTAATTTTTTAGCTGCGGCATTGATAGCGAGTAAGGCTATTGATTCTTTCAAGCAAGCTACTAGATCAAATGGTTCTGCTTCCAGTTTCATTTTGCCTGAGCCAATCTTAGAAAAATCCAAAATATTATTAATTAAAGATAATAAAAACTCTCCACTAGAGCGGATTGTCTCAACAGCATCTTGCTGATATTTATCCATATTTGTATCAAGCAATAGTTCCGTCATTCCAATCACCGCATTCATTGGTGTACGGATTTCATGACTCATATTGGCTAAAAACTCACTTTTAGCTTGAGTAGCTATTTCTGCTGCTGCTTTTGCCTCCTCTAATTGTTGATTTTGCTGAACTAGAAGTTGCTGTTGTTGTTGAATAAGTAATTGATTTTTAATTCTTGCTAGTACTTCTAACTCTTGAAATGGCTTAGTGATATAATCTTGCGCTCCCAACTCAAAGGCTCGTACTTTATCCTTGAGATGATCTATCGCACTGATAAAAATAATCGGAATATTACGTGTTGTTTCTATAAGTTTCAACTCCTGACAAACTTCATAGCCGTTCATTTCTGGCATATTAATATCGAGCATAATTAAATCCGGTGGCTCTCGCCCAGCAGCTTGTAATGCCATTCTGCCATTGAGCGATTTGCGAACGATATAACCCTGTAACTCTAGCATTTTGGCTAACAGACGTAGATTATCAGGGTTATCATCTACGAGTAAAATATTGGTTTGCGATGCAGGTTTTAGTAACGTAGCCATAGGAATTAGAATTAAAGCCGATTTAAGGTAGTGATTTACTCAAGATTTAAGAGCATCTGCACGGGTTGGTTATTGACAGGATAGATGGACAATAAGTTTGTCAAGTATGTCAGCATTAAATATTATTTATATTCAAATATCTTTATTTGTTTTGAAATATTTACATAACATATAAATTAAATCGCAACTTAAATGAAAGCCGATTTTTAATTATTAACAATAACTTCCAAAAATCCCAATACTTAAGTGATAACATTTCATCCTTATTTTTTCTATTGGGGCGATTTATCCTATTGGCCAATTATCTAAGTTATTTTGCTCTTGAATTAAAAGAATATTTTATAACTGGGCATTCAAAAATTAAGCTTGATGGAATAAATATTGGATTGCGAAATCTGGCTTCACCCTTTCCTAGCTTGAGTTGTAGGTTATGGCTACCCATCCATCGGACTGAATGGAAAATATAACACTTACTCTCAAGTTCTTTGAGAGGATTAAAAATCTCTTGCTCCCCTTGGCTTTTATTGAAGTCAACGGGAATATCTAGAACCATTACAGTCATAGAATTGTAGCTAACTTGAAGGACTCTTTAGTTAGTGTTCCCAAATACACACTCCAAACACCCAAAATCTCAACCCAAATCGAATTTACTACTGCTGGTTTGCTAGTGTCCCGTAGCCTGATCGTCTACGATAGTCCCAAGTGCCTATCGCTAATCTCCGTACTACTACCAAAATTACCGAGTTCCAGTAGCTGCGATCGCTTTTGCTGACTAATATTGTGATTTATTGCTGTTCAATAATTTTTAGCCAGAATTGTTAAATCTGAAACAAAAAACCCTTGCCAAAGCTTGGTAAAAACCTATTAGAACTACTTTTTTGTAGAGATAGGGAGGATGAATGATAATTAATTTTGAGTACCTTGCCTTATTTGTGCTGCTACTGACAGCGCTTGTATTAGCAATTAAGCAAATGAGCATTGCTTTGGATGAAGTAGATATTGAGCGGTTTACACTCTGGACAGGTGTTGCTTCTGTCATTGCTGGTTTACCAATAATATTGTGGTAACTTCTTAGTCAATGCCATCTTCTCTATTTTCCACCTTCAAACGATACGACTCCATCCGTAGCCTACTAGCAACTAGAATATTTTCTCGCCTATTAAGTAAGTGGGCGCAAATAATCATCACTGGCTCGTAGTTGCGCTTTAGCGAAGACAGCGCAACTACGAGCCAAATATAGAACCCATTTGACATCTTTTACTGTGTTGAAGTAAAGTGAGCGCAAAAGTTGTATAAAGTAGTAATGCCATACTCTAGCAGCCTCACAGA
>NZ_JBALCW010000022.1:0-78974 GCF_036917635.1 Nostoc sp. | reverse complement strand
TCGACTCTAGGCGTAGGAGATGTTAGACAGTCCCAGACTGCAATCTCTGTCTGATGCCTGAATCCCCCGTTTTTAAAACGGGGGAGTGGCTCAAACCTTTCCCGCTACAACCGAGTCTTTCTTCAAAAGTTCCACTGCTGCTTGATATTGCAAATCCGCTTCGGTGCCAATCTGTTCGCGGTTAATTGGGTCTTGGGAAATCACTTTATCTGGCTTAATACCTAGTTTATTGATATCCCGGTGTTGAGGAGTTTCATACTTAGCAATTGTGACTGCCAAGCCCGAACCATCTGATAATTCAAATAAAGATTGAATTAAGCCCTTGCCAAAAGTGGTTTCGCCTACCAACTCGGCACGACCATTATCTTGGAGTGCGCCAGCGAGAATTTCACTAGCACTAGCAGTTCCTTGATTTACCAAAATCACCAGAGGATCGGTCGTCAGGGGTGGCCCAAAGGCTTCAAAACTACCTTGAATGCCTTGTCGGTTCACAGTGTAGACAATAGTACCAGAGTCTAACCACAGACGGGCTATTTCAATTCCTGATTGCAATAGTCCCCCAGGATTATTTCGTAAATCTAGAATGTAAGCAGCAGCGCCTTTTTTTTCTAGACTAGAAATAGCGTGTGCCAATTCCGTTGAAGCGTTGGCATTGAATTGTGTGAGACGTAGGTAGCCAATGGGCTTACCCTCAGTAGAAACACGTAAATCTGAAACCACAGGGTTAAGAGCAATGCGCGAGCGTGTCAGTCTAATTTCCGTTTCTGCCTCTTTGTCGCGTTCGATCAAAAGAGTAACAAGGCTGCCACTAGGTCCCCGCATTTTAGTCGCAGCTTCATCTAGGGTAAGATTTTCTGTAGAAACGCCTTCAATTTTGAGAATGCGATCGCGTGGTCTAATTCCTGCTTTATCTGCTGGTGAACCTGGTATGGGAGCCACTACTTCCAACTTCCCAGTTTCAGGATTTAGGGCAATTTGTAATCCTACCCCAGTTAGTTCCCCAGAAGTATTGACCTGTAAGCTGCGGTACTGTTCTGGGTCTAAAAAGCGCGTAAAAGGATCGTCGAGGCTCAAGAGCATCTTCCCAATTGCCGCATAACTGGCATTTGAGTCTGTCAGTGGCTTCTCTAAAACCTTTTGCCGCACAGCCGCCCAGTTTTGATGATTAAACGTCTCATCTAGATAAGTGCGATTAACAATTCGCCAAACTTCCGAAACTAGCTTTTGTTGCGTCGTCAAAGCCATCACAGGCTGGGTGAGCGTACCCAACGCCAACCAAAACGCCATTAACAATGAAAATCCAACCCGAAAGACTTGTTTATTCATGAACCCCATTATCAATTCCACCTCAACCCAAATTGCCTAGAAATGCTCACTTGCTCATGTTGTTGATGAAATCTATCTCTCGATTATGTTACTTTTTTTATAGAAGTGGTGCATTTCTCTCATCAAGTTGTTCAGTCAACTGATGGGTTGTATCCACTCATCAAAGGATAAAATCTACTTTGTGTCCACCTTTTTCTGTGCAGGGGCGTAAAGAGATCGCAATATATTCCTTCTTTACAGAGTGTAAAGTTTCTGAAGACTCTTAGCACCCTGAAAGCTGACAAGCAAACAAAACTCGCCTTTACTAAAATCCCAAAATTGCTAATTGGGAGAGAAGTCACAAGCGGCGGCTTATGAGAAGTCCGTAGACAATTCTGCTGCTACCCTAGCCTGTGGCAACCCCTTTGTCGAACGGGAAAAACCTAAAGGCAAATCCGCAGGATGCCGAGGCTTGAGATCATCAGAATTTTGGTCGCCGATTTAGAACTTCGGAATTTATCAACCGCAACCGACTTTTAGGAACTTGAGATTGTATGGCCAACGTTTCCGACTGGTTTGAGGAACGCCTGGAGATTCAGGCACTCGCTGAAGACGTCACTAGTAAGTACGTCCCTCCCCACGTCAACATCTTCTACTGTTTGGGTGGAATTACCCTGGTTTGCTTTCTCATCCAGTTTGCTACTGGATTTGCGATGACGTTCTACTACAGACCAACAGTCACCGAAGCTTTCTCCTCAGTGGAGTACATCATGAATGAAGTAAGCTTCGGTTGGCTAATTCGCTCCATCCATCGCTGGTCTGCCAGCATGATGGTATTGATGATGATTTTGCACACCTTCCGGGTTTATCTGACTGGTGGTTTCAAAAAGCCCCGCGAACTGACCTGGATAAGTGGTGTCATCCTGGCTGTGATTACAGTTTCCTTTGGAGTCACCGGCTATTCCCTACCTTGGGATCAAATTGGCTACTGGGCTGTGAAAATCGTTAGCGGCGTACCAGAAGCAATTCCGGTAGTTGGCGTTCTAATCTCCGACTTATTGCGCGGCGGTTCCAGTGTTGGTCAAGCAACATTAACTCGTTATTACAGCGCCCACACCTTTGTACTGCCTTGGTTGATTGCAGTCTTCATGCTATTTCACTTCTTGATGATCCGCAAACAAGGCATTTCCGGGCCTTTGTAATCTCAGCTATTAGCCCTCGGCAACATTTATCAGTTCCCAGATGAAGTTGTTTGTTTTAAACTTATAAAACACAAGAAATTAATTGTAGATAAGTTCCAAAAAACAAACACTTGTATCTGAAGGCTAAAGCTGTAGAGACTCTCCAGGCGGCTGAGTGGAAATGACAAACGCTGTTTGCCGCCAGGTTAGAGTTGCCGAGTAGCTGATAGCTTTCACAAATGCTTTAATTTAACTTAAGCAGGAGAGCAAATTTCAAAATGTCAACACAAAAAAAACCTGACCTGAGCGATCCTCAGTTAAGAGCCAAACTAGCTAAAGGCATGGGTCACAACTACTATGGTGAACCCGCTTGGCCTAATGATCTACTTTACGTATTTCCAATCGTGATCATGGGTTCCTTCGCTGCGATTGTAGCTCTAGCTGTGCTAGATCCCGCTATGACCGGTGAACCAGCAAATCCTTTTGCCACACCATTGGAAATCTTGCCAGAGTGGTACTTATATCCAGTTTTCCAAATTTTGCGATCGCTTCCTAACAAACTTTTAGGAGTGTTAGCAATGGGTTCAGTACCAGTGGGGCTAATTCTCATTCCCTTTATTGAGAACGTTAATAAGTTCCAAAACCCTTTCCGTCGTCCAGTTGCAACCACAGTCTTCCTCTTTGGTACTCTTGTCACCTTGTGGCTGGGTATTGGTGCTGCTTTGCCATTGGATAAATCTTTGACCTTGGGACTATTCTAAATTAGTCACCAGAAAGTGCTTTGACGCCTGTGAGTTTTAAGAGCAGATGTACATGTGCTTTTGAAAGAAATTTACAGGCGTCAATTTTAATAATTCAGATTACATCTGGAATCTGAAGTTTTGGATGGAAAAACTATTCCAAAATTTAAAATCACCAAAATTCATCAATTACAAACATTTTTCACTTACTTAACTTAAGTTGCTAGTTACAATTCTCGAAATGTCAAAATCGTTCATGTTTTGTCTTTTGGGACATAGAATATCTCAATTTAGATTTTTCTATATCAAAGAAATTCTGCGAATAGTGCAAAATTTAATAACTAGCAACTTGGGTTTACTTATATTTAAGTCACAGTTAATGTTTAGCATAGTGCAGCAAGACCATCTGACGGTTAAGAGCGAACTAAGTCTCCTAAACCAGGTGCAAGAATGGTTTGAGCAATTTTGTCTGCAACATTTGTCTCAACTTGGCTGGTCAAAAACCCAACTTGATCGCCTAAATTTAGCATTAGCAGAAGGTTTTACCAACGCTGTTCGCCACGCTCATCATGCTTTACCCCCGGAAACAACCATTGAGATTAAAATTTATCTATGGATTGACCGACTAGAGATTAGAATTTGGGATTATGGAAAACCTTTCAATCCTGATGCGATCGCAGAGCCAGAGCCAGGTACGCTGCAAGTAGGCGGGTATGGATGGTTTCTCCTGCGCCGTTTGGCTGACCGTGTTGTATACGAACGTGGTCTAGATGGTAGAAATTGCCTCCTCATCGTCAAATACTCTCAAGAAGCACAAAATTAACAATTCACGCATTCACACATTTTAGAAATTTCAGACGAGGATTTAAACCCCGACTGAAACTGATGCTACATAAGAGATTGCAGGTTCTTAAACCCTTGAACTTACGATAAAAGTGAAGCAGTCAAAGAAGAGGAAAGGAGGCAGAGGACAGAGGAGAAAACGCCATAATATAAATTTAGGGCTACTGAAACTTGGACAGATTATTTCTCTCTCCGAGACGCCAAAGGCGAACGCGCTTTGCGTCTCGAAATAAATATTTTTACTTTAAACATAAATAAATCTTACGTAAAAACAGCAGCACGAGCAAAAGCAGTCTTCGGTCAAATATATAGTTATTTTATTGATAAAAGTATACTCTTTTTCAAAATTATCTGGATTGGGGTAATATGTTTTTTACGTAAAATTGCTTATTTATTATGATTTTTTTGTAAAGCCTCAAAGAATCTTTTTGTATAAAAAGAATTAATGAATACAGTAAAGATAACATTCGAGTTACGCTAGCTCCCTTGTTAATATTTGTCAGCACTGTTGAGAGTCTTATTTTTTGTTCTCTAACAAGTGCCATTTTGTGCCTAAAGAGATAGAGAAAATATGATTAAGACAGCCCTAATTACAGGAATAACTGGTCAAGATGGCTACTATCTCAGCCATTTGCTCCTCAACCGTGGTTACCGAGTTGTAGGATTAGTACCCCCGCATCGACAACCTAATTTGGCCAAACTGGGAACACTGGCAAATCAGGTAGAAATTTTTACGGTTGACTTGAGGGATAATACAGCCTTGTTGACCGCAGTTGAACAACTGCGTCCCCAAGAAATTTACAATTTGGCGGCTCCCAGTTTTGTACCTGACTCTTGGAACGACCCATTGGGAACTCTGGATTTGATAACTGGTACGGCTACCAGGCTTTTGGAAGCAGTACGAAAGGTTGGTTTATCCACCAGATTTTATCAAGCCAGCAGTTCAGAAATGTTTGGCGATGTATTTATTTCGCCTCAAGATGAAGAAACGCCTTTTCGCCCCAAAAATCCCTATGCTGCGGCCAAAATGCACGCCCACTGGACAATGGTGCATCACAGACAGCGCTATGGGCTATTTGCCTGTAGTGGAATTTTATATAACCATGAGTCTCCTCTGCGGCCACCTCAGTTTGTTACACGTAAAGTTTCTTTGGCAGCTGCATCGATTAAATTGGGTTTAACTGACACCTTAGAAATGGGTAATTTAGATGCCAAACGCGATTGGGGCTTTGCAGGAGATTACGTAGAAGCAATGTGGCGCATGTTGCAGATTGATGAGCCAGAAGAATATGTAATAGGCACTGGGAAACTGCACAGTGTTAGAGATTTAGTTGCCGCAGCCTTTGGATCTGTGGGATTGGATTGGACGCATCATGTAGTTTTAAATAGCAGTTTATTGCGACAAGATGAGCATTTTCAACTAGTAGCTAACCCCAGTAAAGCTAAAATAAACCTTGGTTGGGAACCCCAAGTCAGCTTTGAGGAGCTTTTAGAAAAAATGGTAAAAACAGATTTAGAGCGGTTACAAAGCGGTGCGTTGGATGAAGTCCTTGCCGCAGGCATCGCCCCCTTACCACGAGTGTAAATAACCTAACATGCCTATCACAACAGTGACAGAAAACCTCAAGTTAGGTGATAAAGTTAACAAAAAAGCTAATCATGTCTTCGTGTTTTTAGAAATTTTTGCCCACGAAGGCGGTATCCAATCATATATAAAAGATATTTTTCGTGCCTATCTGGGATTGAGCCAAATCTACAAAGCGGAAGTCTTTTTGCTGCGCGATAGTCCTGATAGCTTAAATCCGTTTAAAGACAAGAACTTAAAATTTCATTACTTTAAAAATCAGTCTCCCTATTTTGGGAGACTACAAATGGCAGCAGCTTTACTTAAGTGTCTGTTGCAAAACCGTCCAGAACAAGTTTTCTGCGGTCATATTAACTTAGGAGTATTAGTACAAACTCTTTGTCAGGCCTTGGGGATTCGTTACACCGTGCTAACTTATGGTAAAGAAGTCTGGGAACCGCTCAAAAATCAAGAACGTCGCGCCCTGACATCAGCAGCTGGAATTTGGACAATTAGTCGTTACAGCCGCGATCGCGCTTGTGCTGCTAATAGTTTAAACCCGAAAAGGGTACAGATGATGCCTTGTGCAATTGACGGGGATAAATTTACTCCTGGTTCCAAGCAGCCAGAATTAGGAAATAAGTATGGCTTAACTGGTGCTAAGGTGTTAATGACAGTAGCGCGGTTATGGTCAGGGGATATTTACAAAGGTGTAGATGTAACGATTCGGGCATTACCACAAATCGCTCAAGTTTTCCCAGAAGTGAAATATTTGGTAATAGGTCGCGGTGATGACCAACCGCGATTAGCTAAACTAGCTGCATCTTTAGGTGTGAGCGATCGCGTCGTATTTGCTGGTTTTGTTGCTACAGAAGAATTAATTGAACATTACCGCCTTGCTGATGCCTATATTATGCCTTCGCAAGAAGGCTTTGGCATAGTTTATCTAGAAGCAATGGCTTGTGGAGTGCCTGTATTATCCGGTGACGACGATGGTTCAGCCGATCCTTTGCAAGATGGTAAACTAGGATGGCGAGTCCCACACCGCAGCCCTGATGCGGTAGCAACGGCTTGTATAGAAATGCTTCAAGGGAATGATCGGCGATGTAATGGAGAGTGGCTACGAGAACAAGCGATCGCTCTGTTTGGCATAGATGCCTTTCAACAGCACTTACAAAAAATTCTTCTATCTTCAGTAATCAAGTCCATTTGAGTCCAAATGACCAATGACCAATGACCAATGACTAAAATCGCTATCCTAGAAGGAGAGCAGGACGACATTTAAAAAATGAGCTTTAAGTCATTTCAATTGAATCTTTTAAATCTCCGCCCTTGGCTCACCCTGCTGGCAGTTATTTGGTTGCTGGCATCACTGGGCTTGGGTTGGTTGGTTAATTCGTTGCTAATTATTGTCGGGTTGCTGTTTTTAGCACCCATTGTGGCTTTTTTTGGCTTTCGTTGGTGGCTGCAACGTAACTTGGTTGCTGACCAGTGTCCCGTCTGTAGATATGAATTTACAGGTTTAAATAACAGTCAGTTGCAGTGTCCTAACTGTGGAGAGTCACTGTTAGTACAAAATAGTCATTTTCAGCGCTTTACACCAGAAGGCACAATTGATATCAAAGCTGTGGAAGTCCCAGGCAAATCACTGGAAGATTAAGTATTGGGTCATTAGTCATTAGTCATTATTAAAGGACAAATGACTAATGACTATTTATTTGCGAGATTGAAAGGGTGTAGCTATACTTTGCTTGGGATACGTCCAGTTCGCCCACATACACTGAGTATGTTCCTGCCTGCCAGTAACCAGAAAGTTCTGGCTTCCCTCCAGAATATTTATCTGCGATTACACAAAAACGCCCCCCAGGACCGTCGATCAATAGGGTTGGCTTCCCTTGACTCTCTACTGTTAATCGCAAATAAGGTAGTGACTCTGTAACCTGGATAACTTGATTAGGTTCAGTGGTAATATTGCCACAATTACTTTTGACAGTTCCCCCAGACTTTCCCTTCAAAATGAGTGGATCTGCTTGAAGATTCCGATTAATTTGGATTTTTGGTGTCTGTGCCAAATTAGTCTGGGCGAAAACCAAACTCATCGCCAAAGCTGTGGGAAAAATTATAAGTAGCCTAAGCGTTTTCATTTTAATTAATGCTCCAGATTTTTTTTAGAGCAATATTGTTATATCGTCTGATTTATATAGACGGCAGCAATCCGTCTTAGTTCCAAAAGGTGTCGTATAAACTAATACTATTCATTTCAATATTTTTTGTGAAGATTTGATGGATATAAAGACTATTAATCGTGCAAATTATCTATGTGTGGTGGGGCTTTTGCACCAAAATATTCTACCCTACATTTTGCACTTCAATCCGTAACACGCTAAGATTCCAAAAATCATTATAATTTTTACTGCCCAAAAAGGTATTGCATACACAGACATTAGCTAAAATCACTAAGACAACCACCAAAAAGACAACCACCAAAAATATAATTTTGTTGGTCTTTTGTGGAACAAGTAACCTAGCTGAGGTACAAAAGATTGATGAATCCTCAAAGAGAAGAAGACTTGCAGCGTCGCCTCAATAAGCTAGAGGCAGAGATTAATTCTTCGCCAAAAGTGGTTCCCCAACCACAAGAACAAAAACAGATGCCTGAGTCTGTTTTTGCCAAATTTAACTTGCAACTGGAGCGATTTCAGATTTGGTTCAACAGCTTATCTGGGACAAAAAAGCTGGTAGTTTCGGGTGTGACGGTGCTAGTAGGCTTGGCAATGCTGCAAGCAGTGTTTAAACTGGTTGCATCTGTAATCAGTCTGGCACTTTTGGCACTGTTAGTGTATGTTGGATACAAAATTTTTGTGTCTAGTAGCTTTCAACGTAAGTAATATGATATGCATTTACTTTGCATACCCGTAGTTATGAAAGTCAGGAGCGATGATACTAAAAGGTTCCTGACTTATGACTCCAAAATTCTATTTCAACATGCTTTTCTTTTTGCCGATTAGCTTAGTCTATTTTAATTGTGCCGATCGCGGCGTATAAATAATGTCAATGTCAAAGGAAATTATGCGATGACGACACCAATTGTCAAAAGAAGTAATCAATCTGGTCAGTCAAAACAACCAGAAAGAGCCAATTCGCTGTTGCTAGCAAGTAGGCGGTTTGCTGCTTGGGCGGCCGAAATCACACTAGTGGTTAGTAGTGGGTTGATTCCTTTCGGCATTGGTGTCTATGCCAATTCTAGAAGCGATCTTAATCGAGTGCCGCTTAACCCTATGCTGGTAGTCACAGAAAGAGCGATCGCTAGACCCCTAGCTCTACCTGTAAGCTATGGCATCCGTAACGTGGCATGGCCGACTAATATTTTGTGGACAATCGCCCTGTTAGCACCTGTAACTCTCTCATGGTGGCAATTGTATTTACTAGCTAAGACTGGTAATACAATTCCTAAACGTTGGTTAAAAGTGCGGGTTGTCAACGAGCAAGGAAGACCACCTGGTTTAGGGGCAGTTGTAATTAGAGAAGGAGTTGGGCGTTGGACTGTACCCATTTCTATCGCTTATCTGCTGTGGCGCTACAGCTTTGCTTTTCCTAATTTAGGATTATTCACATTTTTGTCTTTGTTAATGATTGTGGGTGAAGGGATAGGCTTACCGTCGCGCCGGGGTCGTCGCGCATTCCACGATCAACTTGCAGGCACTTATACAATAGATGCGACTCGTCCCTTGCCATCCTCACTCCTAGCTAACAACAAACAAGCTCAGTCTATTGATGGTAATGATGAAGCAGAAGAATCGCCGGAGGAAGAAGAATTAGCAGCAGCCCAAATTAACCACTCGCCTAATTTGTGGCGGCGGATACAGCAAAATCCTAATCTAACTTTGTTTGGGGTAGGGCTTACAAGTATGACTGCTGTATTGGCAACTTTAATCGGGACTCAAGTTTATATCCAAATTCAACAATCCCAGCGAGCAACCGAGAAAATCAACAGCCAACAGTTCCTCGAACTTGTCAAACAATTAGCTCCCAACTCTGGGGCGACTAATGAGCAACGCCAAAGTGCAATTCTGGCTATAGGTGGTCTTAATGACCCAGAGTCGATCAAATTTCTGGCGAATCTCTTGGTTAGCGAAACCAACCCCACCCTCCAGGATACGATTCAACAAGCTTTGACAACTGTCGGGACCAAAGCCATCCCGGAACTCAAAAATAAGAATCAGTTTTTGGTTAGTGAACTAGAGTCTCTGGGTAGCACTGCAACCCAAGAACGGGAATTACGGCAAGGGCGGTTACAAAGAAACCAACGGACGATCAACAAGATTCTCTCTGTATATAGCGGTAAAATCGAGGGCGTTGACCTTAGTAGCACCCAATTAGGTCAAAGCGGGACTCCAGGAAATTCCTTCTTTAATTTGGTACTAGACAACCTTGATTTATCAGGAGTTAAGTTTAAATCTGCAAATCTTAACCAAGCCAGCTTTAAGGGTAGCCGCTTTCGGGGGGTGGGTGAAGATGGGCGCTGGGATACCTATGATGATGTGATGGCTGATTTAAGCCAAGCTCAGTTGCAGCAAGCCAACCTTACTGATGCTAACCTGAGTCGCGTCTTGATGAACCGTACCGATTTGAGCCGCGCCACTCTCAATAGGGCCAACTTATCTAACGCACGTCTATATGAGGCTAAACTCAACAGCGCCCAACTAGTAGGAGCCGATCTGCGAAACGCAGTTTTGGAAAAAGCCAGCTTGACTGGAGCAGATTTAGGCGACGCTAAATTGAACGAAGCCAATCTGTACGCTGCCCGTTTAGGTCGCGCCACTGCCATTGGAACGCAATTATCTTTTGCTAATTTAACTAACACTGATTGGCAAGGGGCAGATTTATCAGGAGCCTATTTGGATCGTGCTAATCTCAGGAATGCTAACTTGAGCGCCACTCGTCTAGCTGGTGCTGTTTTGCGTTCTGCCCAAATGGAAAACGTTAACTTGCAAAATGCCGACCTCAGTCTTGCAGATTTACGGGGGGCAAATGTCGCCGGAGCAGATTTTAAGGGGGCAATTCTCGCTCCTAGTAAACAAGATCCAGCAGATCAATTTGTCCAAACCCCAGATTTAGGCTCAGTATCTGCCGTAGTCCAAGGCGTTGATTTTTCTCAAGCCAAAAATTTAGATTCTAAGCAATTAGCATACATTTGTACTCAAGGAGGCATTCATCCCCGTTGCCCGTAGAATGGAATGGGGACTGGGGACTGGGGAATGGGGACTGGGGACACTTCGACAAGCTCAGTGCATCGCTGGGGATTGGGGAAGAGTTTTCTAAGCCAATGCCCAATGCACCATAACCAATGACAAATGACAAATGACAAATGACAAATTGGTGTGAGGAGTTGGTTATGAAGTATATTCAATATTTGGTTTCAGTTTTGGGGGCTGGCTTGGTCTTGAGTCTGGCAAGTACTAAACCAGCACAAGCTCAAGTAGCCTATGGCAGTTATATCGGTATAGGCCCCGCTATTGGTTTTACTGATGGTATCCAATTGGGGGGTGTTATAGCAGGTCGCTACAAGCTTTTGGAAGCGCCACTTTCACTGCGTGCTCAAGTGTTAGTTGGTAATAATACGGCAGTTGTGCCAACGGTTTCTTACGATTTTCCCCTCAACTGGCAAGCTGATGCTTACTTGGGTGCTGGGTTAGTTCTGGCTGGTGGTGGTGGATCTTCTCCTGTGGGCGACAAAATTAGTTTTGCTTTACAACCGGGCATTGATTATATGATCCCAAATAGCAATACTGTGCTTTTTGGCAATGCCATTATTGCTTTTGATGCCTACCGTGATAGCGGTGGTACAGCTATATCAGTACAAGGTGGTGTTGGTTTGAGATTTTAATGGGCATCGGTAAAGAGTCATCAAAAGAGTGCCGCTCATAAGAGTAGCTAGTGTTAATTGTGGTTGCAACAACACCTCCTGAATTTAGAACTTACGCACTGTACAAATGCATCGTGATGTGTATTAACAATCTTGAGCTTGTTTCAGGCTTTTCTTAATTATCCTGCGATGCCTACGGCGGTAAACTACGTAAATAGACCATGCTGTAGCGGCACAGCAATGCTCATTGGTGTCAGCTTAACGTATAAGCTAGATTTGGCGAACTTTCCAGGTTTGACCCTCACCCCCAACCCCTCTCCCAATTTTGGGAGAGGGGAGCAAATTCTCTAGTTTCTAGTTCCCCTTCTCCCAAGTTGGGAGAAGGGGTTAGGGGATGAGGGCAAAACGTCCTCTCAAAGCAGATTTTTTCTTAAGTTGACACCAATGAGCAATGCTGTGCCCTTACGAAAGATATGGTTTTTAACCTTGAATCATATTTGGTATTTCTTGTCAATGCGTAAGTCCTACAATCCTCAAATGTTCGTCATTGATTCGGCATCTAACTCTCTCAATTCACCCTAGCGAATCTCTGAAAGCTGTGCAGTGGTTTCATAAACTGACACAAGCGAGTAAAGTTCACAGGCATTGTTGTCTCCTTGAATACACCAATTCGTCAACGTGGCTTTAATCTGATTGAGTTTGTCACACTCATCTAGTCTTTTGTATTGGTAGCAGCCATTAATCGCGCTCGTCGCTAGAACCAGAGCTTGATTGTAATCATGATTACTGCCTGGTTGATTGTTTTGTGCTGAAACGCTTTGATCGACTGCACTAACGCTGACAAATAAAGCCGAAAGAAACAAATAAAACTGCCGCATTAAATAACTCCACATTATTTGCTAACTCATTTTACAAATCGGTTTTTTCGCTAGATAGAGACGCTGCTTCTGTTATACATCGCTGCGGTATTAGAAAGTTTTTCATTTCATCAAACGCTTGACAAAACCATTTTTCGAGGTGACTCTCATTCGTTTGATAAGGTGAAAATATGCGAAGTATTGTCAGAATTAACTTACATGGATGAGTAGCGTTCTAAACAGCATTACCTTGGGATTCGTACTCATGCAGCAGATCATCGAAATATTGTACGTGTCGATCAATTCCACGCTCGACGGCTTTGATTACGCTATGAAGTTTGGTTGAATCCCCCTTAAAGCGAGTCAGCACCGGACGAATAGAATCTTGGAAATGATTCACTTCTAATTCTGCGTGCAAGCTTAACCAAGTTGGGTGCTTCATGCCACGAACATCAAAGTAGGATTGGAGAATTCTGGCATTTCGGATTGACACACACAGTTCTCGACCACTCAGCGCAGCCAGGGCTTCGTAGAAGTTGTCGGTTCCGTAGCCGAATTCATCGAAAAATGAGCGTTCATACGATGTGGTTGCGAAACTTCGTTGAGATGCCATAATTTCAGGATCACTCAATCCTAAATCGTGAAGAAATTCTACGTACATCTCACTATGATCATCTTGCAAATCTGTGAAGGTGTGATCTGATAAGGACATAATCGCGGATTTTTGGTCATTGTCGGTGCAACTTCCTGCTTTGACGATGCATAAGCCGAACCACTGATGCAGCCGATCGCGCCAAAAATGGTACTGGAGAAACGCATATTGTATCATTGGTGGAGTAATGGCTCCAGCTTTGAGTAGGCAAAAAAAACGACTCCGATCAAGGACTTCATGACAATAAGCGATTGTTCTAGAACTAATTGCCGATTCTTGCGCTTTCACCGCAGGCGGTAGTTCGATGTCTCGATTTAAGCGGCTAGATGTCAAAGCGATCGCAGGCTTCTCTTTCATAAACACTCTCCTAGTTGCGAGTTATGAGTTCATGAAAGCAAGCTTAAAAGATTATTATTATAATAGTAAGACGATTTTGAATATCTTAGTATGATATTTTAATCATACTATTTTAGTGAAATGACCCTTCGACCTTGGAATCAGCTTGAAATGCGACAGCTACAGTATTTTATCGAGCTTGTTGCAGAAACAGGCGAGAAAAAAAGCTTTAGCAAAGCGGCTGAACGCTTAGATGTAGAACAATCCTACCTGAGCAAAACGATCGCGGCATTGGAAGTGACGTTAAGTGTAGAACTCTTTGATCGCACTCGTCGCCCTCCAGTGTTGACGGCGGCGGGAAAAGTGTTTCTTACCGAGCTAAAAATTGCCATTACTGCACTAGAACGGGCGGTGACACGCGCACAGGAAGCGAGTCGTGGCGAAATTGGTAAGCTGGTGGTGGTGGTGAACACTGCGATCGCAAATAGTTTACTTCCAGATATTCTCAAAACCTTTCGTGAACGTTATCCAAAGGTGGAATTAGAACTGCAAGCGATGACGATCGAGGAAATGATGCAAGGACTACGGGATAACTCGATCGATGTTGGATTTGAACATCTACCCAATCCTTACTCAAGTGATTCAACTCTGAACTTTCTGCCGATTGTGCAAGAGTCCTTCGTGGTCGCATTGCCAGAACATCATCCCCTGACGGCGCTCAAGCACATTCCACTTGAAGCACTCAAGCATGAGCAGCTGATTTTGCCACCGCTTGATGCGGTACCCTCCTACGAAGTGGTTTTATCGCAATTTGAGCTTCTGGGATTCAAGCCAATATTGCAGGAAACAGTCAAAGCTACTTGGATGGTGATCAACCTCAGCTTAGTGGCAGCAGGGGCAGGTGTCTCGATTCTACCGGACAACGTGCAAACGCTTCAACGTCAAGGAGTAGTGTACCGAGAGCTTCAAGACACCCCGTTTGTAAGGGCAATTGCGGTGGTGTGGCGACGGGCAGATATCAAGGCTTTGTTAGAGCCAACACCGACCGATTCGATCTTGCTACGCCAATTCCTCACGGTAGTTCAAGAGATAGCAGAACGTTGTGCATCGCCTGCCGTTAAAATAATTCGTAATTCGTAATTCGTAATTCGTAATTAATGCATAGGGCAATACCGTTCAGTAGAGACGCGAAATTTCGCGTCTCTACAGGTCTAAAATCAGTAACAAAAATCCTTAAAACCGTATTGACGCATAGGGGAGAAGGTACAAATCTCTCACCTCGAACCCAAACCCTAGTGCGATCGCTATTCCTAAAAAGCGTTAAACTTCATTGCAAATTAAGAAGTTAGTCCAAACAACGTGATAGTTTTTGGTCATGAAGAGAGACAGCACAGGATTAACACAGGAGAACACAGTGGCAATGGAATCAAATTTATTAACGAATGCAAGCGCAAATGAAGTGAATCAAGATTTCAGTGAATATGTCGCCAATCTGCAACTTCACATGACTCTGCAAGCTCGCAATCTTGTTCCAACCCTGAAGCAAACACTGGTAGATAGTCGCCAGCAATTACTCCATCAAACCCAAGCCCATTTTGAAAAGCTAGTTTCTCGACAAGGGCTGTAAATATATAAAAATATAAAAATTTTAATCAAAATTCCAATAAAATATAAAGCAGATGTTGTTGGGTTAATGCCAATGGTATGCTCACAAGGTCTGCTTTTTCTGCTTTTTTTAAGTATTGAGTTACTAAAATCACCCTTTTGGCGCAATAGTAAGGGGCAAAAAGCAGTTAATATTATTTTATTGCAGCAGTTCCTTTGAAGAGCAGTTAATTAAGGCTAAATAGCGGCTCGAATAAAAATGACTTCATTACTTCCCAGAAACCTCAGCGTTGTTATCCGACCAGTCCAATACCGCGATCTGGACGGGATTGAGCGCATAACTCAAGAGTCATTCGCAGCCCTCACTCCCAAGGGAGCAGGTTTTGCCATCAGCCAGATGCTCATGCTGCGTCGCTGGTATGGATTACTCAAATTTTTGAGTTGGTTTCCTAACCCGCTACAGTATCGCCTCTGTGCCTACATAGCAGAGCAAGGGCGGATGCTTTTAGGGATGATTCAAGTGTCACCCTTTAACCGGACACGCAGCACTTGGCGCATCGATCAAGTGCTGTTAGAGCGTGGTGTCGATAAACAAGGAACTGGCTCGCAACTCTTGCGTCATTGCTTTGAATCGATTTTGGAAGCTCGGACTTGGTTACTGGAAGTTAATATCAATGATATAGAGGCGTTGGCACTATATCGGCAAAATGGATTCCAACGTCTGGCAGAAATGACGTACTGGGAAATTGGGCCAGAATTACTGGCTGAATTAGCGCAAGCAGAGCCAGACTTACCCAACCTTTTGCCAGTAAGTAATGCTGATGCCCAGTTGCTATATCAACTAGATACAGCATCGATGCCACCTTTGGTACGTCAAGTTTTTGACCGTAATACCCGCGACTTTAAAACCAGTTTGTTTGGCGCTTTAACTGATGCGGTAATGCAATGGGTGAGCAAAAGAGAAGTAGTGAGTGGTTACGTATTTGAACCGCAACGCAAAGCTGCGATCGGCTATTTTCAGGTGCAACTTGACCGTAAGGGTGAAGTTCCCCATGTTGCAACTTTGACAGTCCATCCTGCTTATACGTGGCTGTATCCAGAATTACTATCTCAACTGGCTCGAATTGCCCAAGATTTTCCCCAGCAAGGGTTACAACTCGCTTCCTCAGACTATCAGGCAGAGCGAGAAGAATATTTGGAGCGAATTGGGGCAAAACGCATAGAACATACATTAGTTATGTCTCGCTCTGTGTGGCACAAGCTACGAGAGTCTAAATTCGTCTCCTTAGAAGGAATTCAGTGGACTGATATGCTGCAAGGGTTACAGCCTGCACGTAAACCTATACCAGGTGGGATGTCATGGATACAACCACCAAAACTGCCATCCTCAGATAAACCACTGCAAAACTTGTCGGAACCGATTAACTTTTCGGTAAAAAATCCTAGCATGGAAGCATTGCCGATTTCTGAATCAGCGGATGCACAGCAGGAGAATTAATTGTGATATCCCAAGAGCAACCAAAACCGTCAAAACCGTTTATTTCAGCGTTGGGACTAGATTTTGGTCGCAAGCGGATTGGTGTGGCCGGGTGCGATCGCACGGGTTTAATTGCCACGGGAATTACTACAATTGAGCGCACATCTTTTGAGCAGGATGTCGAGCAAATCCGGCAAATAGTTAATGAACGCGAGGTGCAAATCCTAGTGATGGGCTTACCTTATTCGATGGATGGCTCACTAGGATTTCAGGCGCGTCAAGTTCAAAAATTTACTACAAGACTTGCTAAAGCACTGAATCTGCCTGTGGAATATATGGATGAGCGATTAACTTCATTTCAAGCAGAACAACTGCTGATAGCTGAAAACCGCTCCCCGTCACGCCATAAAGGTTTGATAGACCGGAAGGCAGCCGCTTTGATTTTACAACAATGGTTGGATGTTAAGCGTGCTAACTTCCGCAGTTCAGTTGCGGCTATTGAATATTGAATATTGATACCTTTTAACATGATATTCTGAAAACGATTAGCCAGCAGTTGTATCTCCGTATAAAGCTATTTGGTTGACATAATATATCATCAAATAGTTAAACGATTTTCAAAGTTGCTGGTATTTATTAAATTTCTACATTTCGGCTATGTTTTCCTCTCCATTCCCTGAAGAAAATGATAACGCTCATGCGGGTTCCATCACTTTAACCGATGACAAAGGGCGATCGCTCGAATGTTACATTGAGCATTCCCTCGAAGTCGATGAACAAGAATACGTTTTACTTCTTCCTGTAGACTCACCTGTAGAAATTTTTTCTTGGGAAGGTGACGGTGAGGAAGAAGAAGCGGTTCTGGTAGAAGATGACACCATTATTGAGCAAATTTTTGCCACTGCCCAAGCTGTACTATCTGAGCAGAACCTGATATTGAAAAATACAGCTTATGCTCTGACTGTTGCAGGTGATTTACCGCCCGTTGAAGAATCAGAACTCTTCACCTTAGAAATCGAAGACGAAGAAGCGGATTTAGAGCCGGAACAATTACAGCTACTCGCTAGCTTCTATGATGAAGATCAGGAGTATGCAATTTATACACCCCTCGATCCCCTGTTGTTTTTTGCACGGATAACTAAAACAGGTGAACCTGAATTACTCTCTCCAGAGGAGTTTCGCAAAGTGCAACCTCTGTTAGAGGAACATCTTTTTAATGAAGTGGAATAAAATTAAAAATTAAAAATGCAACATTTTCATTTTGAATTTTTTAATTGGGAATTTTGATTGTAATCAAAATCTACTTAAACCTTTTGCAATGTCCCATTAAATGTGAAAGCAATGAAACATTGACACTAGATTAGGACAATTAGTATTGTTTAAGATTCCGGGAAAAGCATTTTGGTAGGGATTTTTAATTCCATTATCCGTCTTGAAAAGTTTGCTACGGAGGGAAACCCTCCTTACAACTTTCCGCAAAATTCAAAATTGGGATGAGGTGCTGAAAATGGCTTATAGTGACTTTACATTAAGTAAATTTAAAAAGTCATTCAGCATCCACATTGATGAAGAAACTGATTTATGTGCCGACATAGAGCCTTTACAGCCAAGCGATAAACTGATACATTCTTTAGAAGAAACGACAGAACTAGCTTTAGCAATTAATACTGAAAAAGCTCGTTCAGAAATGATTATCACTCCGATTTTGTTGGAGGTAAGACGCAGGGCTAATTATCCAATTAGTTTATTTTCGGGAACAGATTTTAATGTAGATGTAGAAAAAGGTCTAAATGGCTATTGTGATTTTATCATCAGTCGTGCTAAAGAGCAATTAACAATTAACGTGCCTGTGGTGGTTATTATTGAAGCGAAAAATGAAAATATTAAAGGTGGATTAGGTCAATGTGCGGCGACAATGTTGGCAGCACAATTGTTTAATCAACAAGAAGGAAATGAAATTAGAAAAATTTATGGTGCGGTAACAACGGGGGATATTTGGAAGTTTTTGAAGTTAGAAGAAAACGATATATTTATTGATTTGAATAATTATTACATCAAAGAGATTGATAAGATTTTAGGGATTTTATCTCAAAGTGTTCAGGGAGATATTCCAGGATAGAGTTCGACTAACTAAACTATATTGAGTTATGCTCATTTGTCTGAGCTATTTAAATTTAACTGTTGACTATGGCCTGGAACAATCTTTTGCAGCCTGACTTGATTTTACAAGGTTCAGTGTTGAATCTAACACCAGATATTATCCAAAAATACGGGCTGAAAGGGCTGGTATTGGATGTAGATGAAACTTTGGTACCGTTTAGAGTAGGAATAGCTTCCCCAGAACTACAAGATTGGGTGGAGCAAATTCGCAGTTGTACTGCATTGTGTTTGGTGAGTAACAACCTGAGTGAAGCGCGAATTGGTGGAATTGCGCGATCGCTCAATTTACCTTACTATTTAGGTGCAGCCAAGCCTTCCCGACGCAAAATTAGGGCAGCACTTAGGGGAATGGATCTACCAGTTCATCAAGTGGGAATGGTAGGCGATCGCTTATTTACGGATGTTTTAGCAGGTAATCGCCTGGGGATGTTTACCATTCTAGTTGAACCGATTGTCCATGCAGACGCAGCCCTGCGCTCTCATCCTGTCCGCAACTTTGAAGTTTGGATATCTGAAATTCTGGGAGCCTCTATTACCCCCAAGAAAAGCAAGATTCGTAAAAGTTGACAAATCGTCAGGAAAGTAAATCTAAAGAAATGGTTAAAGAATCTTACTGGAATCCAAAAATCGGGGATCATAAGTATTAATAACATGGGGTCAACCAAAAAAGACCCTACAGCATACAAAACAAATATAAACCCGTAAAGCGTCAGCCTTCACTATAGAGGGATTGGCGCTTTACAAATTGAGTTAGGAGTTAGAAGTTATGAGTTATGAATTAAATTCAACTCCTAACTCCTCACTCCTAACTCCTCACTTTTTAGATGTCATTAACAATTGTTGTCAAAATCGGCACTTCTAGCCTAACCCAACCAGAAACGGGACAATTAGCACTTTCTACCATTGCTACCTTAGCGGAAACACTCTGTCATTTAAAAGGCCAGGGACACCGGGTGATTTTAGTTTCCTCTGGGGCTGTGGGAGTAGGTTGTGCGCGGTTAGGCTTAACTGAACGTCCCAAAGCGATCGCACTAAAACAGGCTGTAGCAGCAGTTGGACAAGGCAGGTTAATTCGGATATACGATGATTTATTTACTACCCTGCAACAGGCGATCGCTCAAGTATTATTAACTCGTAGTGACTTAGTACAGCGTAGCCGCTATCTCAACGCCTACAACACTTTTCAGGAACTATTAGGACTGGGAGTGATCCCTATAGTCAATGAAAATGATACCGTAGCGATAGACGAACTAAAATTTGGTGATAATGACACCCTTTCGGCATTAGTTGCTAGCCTTGTAGAAGCAGATTGGCTATTTTTGCTTACCGATGTCGATCGGTTATACTCAGCCGATCCGCGTTCCGTACCAGATGCGCGGCCGATCGCTTTAGTGAGTAGCATTAAAGAATTAACAGAATTACAAATACAAACAGGTTCCCAAGGTTCTCGGTGGGGTACTGGTGGGATGGTGACAAAAATTTCGGCTGCGAGAATTGCGATCGCGGCTGGAGTTCGTACTGTAATTACCCAAGGGAGATTTCCCCAGAATATCGAAAAAATTATTCAAGGTGAACTGATTGGGACGCATTTTGAACCGCAACCTGAACCAACTTCGGCGCGTAAACGTTGGATAGCTTACGGACTTTTACCTGCGGGAAAATTGTATTTAGATGAAGGTGCGATCGCAGCAATTTCTTTAGCGGGAAAATCGTTATTAGCAGCTGGAATTAAGCTAGTAGAAGGAGAGTTTCGCACACAAGACGCAGTACAATTGTGTGACAGCAACGGTAACGAAATTGCTAGAGGACTTGTGAATTACAACAGCAATGATCTGCAAAAGATTCGCGGCTGTCATTCGCGGGAAATTCCGACAATTTTAGGTTATGCGGGTGTGGAAACCGTGATTCATCGTGATAACTTGGTTTTGACTTAATATAGAAATAAGATAACTTTCGTGACTACTAACTGGGAGAGTAAGAAATATTATGACTCAAACGTTAGAAAATGCTATTAACTTACCAGAAGAACAACGTTTTTTTCGGCATGGATTCACTTGGGAACAGTTCAAAGCGATTCAAGCCAGCTTTGAAAATGTGCCAGGGGTGCGGCTGTTTTATTGTGATGGAGTCTTAGAAATAGTGACTATTGGTAAACCTCATGAGGTGATTAAGTGTTTAATTGCTGCACTGTTAATTACTTACTTTGAAGTCAAGGGTATTGAATTTTTCCCTAGTGGGAGTTTTAGTCAGATTATTCCCAATGTACTAGAATATCAAGCAGACTTATCTTATTGCTTTGGAACCGACAAATCTATACCAGACCTGTGTATTGAAGTGGTGATTACTAGCGGTAGTCCCATAAAGTTACAGAAGTACAAATTAATGGCAGTTCCAGAAGTTTGGTTTTGGGAAGATGGCACAATTGAAGTTTACTGCTTACGAGAACAAGAATATGAGAAAGTTGTTAAAAGTGAGTTATTCCCAGAATTAGATTTATCCCTGCTCAATCGTTGTCTTTTGTTATCTTCTCCCTTAGAAGCGATTAGAGAGTTTCGCCAGAGCATTCAGCCACAATAGTAGATTTAAACGCAATAATATGGGATGTTAGTTTTGTAATTGGTAGAGCAAAAAAAGCCTAAATGTTACTCTATTTACAACAAAAAACTTCTCAAAGTACTATTCTCAGCTTTAACTTGCGTTTAAGAGTGCAACCTGCGATCGCCAGAGGCGAGCGGTTACGACATCAGTTGATCAGGACATAACAAAAGTTTTCAGGCTTAATTTCCGTTTCGCAGCTATCTAGACTCAATGCCACGATGAGCTATTGCGGAGCGCACCATGCACTTGTGGATTGCCGCTTATGACCACCACTGTTTGCTTGACTGCATTGACTCGCCACTCTTGACCAACTCGAATCAACTGATGAAGATAGTTTCCTACCGTATCTAGCCGATTTTGTCCTGCTTCAAGGGTGGGAGCAACTCGATAAATGCAATACGCCGACTTGCAATAAGCTACATTTGCTTCGATCGTTACCTCATGATTCGTGCTGATATGCAAAGTTCGTAATTCTGCCAAGCCATCGATTCGTTGTTTTACATATTCTTCTGCGGTCACTAGCTGAGGTGGTTCACCTCGAAAGTCTGAGTAATCAATCTCAATTTCGTTTGCTAGATAGTCTCGTAATTTCTGCCAATTTTTTTCATCCATTGCGTTCGCAAAACCAACAATAACTTCTATGATTTTGCTTCGCTGAATAATCCAATCAATGTTTGATCTTTTATACATCGAGGATAAGCCTGAAATTTATTAGAGCAAAGTTAAAGCAGTCATTTGCAGATCAGTGAGAAATATGTTTCAAGAGCGTAAAAAGCTGCTTTTAACATTTACAAATTTGGGATGCTCCTTATAGAAGCGATCGCCACAGCCCCCCACAACGGCGTATCATCCCCCAACGTAGCCGGCACAATTTCAAAATCAACTTCCGGTAAAGCCGTCTCCCGCGCCACCTGACGCACCATCCGCCAAAAATCCTCCCCCGCCTTCGTCACACCGCCCCCCAACACAAAGCGCTGCGGATTCATCAAATTCGCCACATTGCCAATACCCACACCCAGCGCCCAAGCAGCCTTGTGCAAAACTTCCTTCGCCAATTCATCCCCAGCCGCCGCCGCCTCACTTACCAACTGTCCCGTCAACAACATTAAATCATCCCCCACCAAACCTCTCAAAACCTCTCCATCTCTGAGTCCTTGGCGCCTCTGCGGTTCGTTCTCCAAAATTTCCCTAACATTTTGCGCCATATAAGGCCCAGACGCCAAACGTTCCACACATCCCCGCTTCCCACACAAACAAACTGGCCCAGCAGGATCAACAACGATATGTCCAATTTCCCCAGCCATCCCACCAGCACCCCGCCAAGGCTGGCCATTGAGTATCCAACCACCACCCACGCCAGTGCTGACAGTTATATAAAACAGGCTATCGTATCCCTGTCCCGCACCAAAACGATGTTCACCCAAAGCAGCAACATTAGCATCATTATCTACACCAACACTCACGCCAAACTCCTCCTCCAACAACCCTTTGAGGGGAATATTTTCCCATCCAGCCACATGATGAGATAGTCGCACCATCCCCGTAGAAGCATCTACAGGGCCGCCAAAACTGACACCGATCGCAGCTGGTTTTGTGTCTTCTAGCAGAGAGTAAATAAGCGATCGCATAATTTCCAAGTCAGTGGTAGCATTTGCATTGGCTGGCGAGAGACGACGTTCATAACGCAACCACTTTCTAGAACCGACATTTACCGTTGCTGCCGCCAATTTAGTTCCGCCAAAATCGAGAGCTAAAATTAATGTCATAGTTTTTTATTTTTTATAATAAGTAGTTTATTTCTCAAGAAAGATGTTTGCAAGCAAAATAAATTCAACACTAAAGAAGACTGTATAATTTAGCAACTTATGACTCCCGATCAATCTAATCCACTTATCGATTTCTCTCACGCCAAAGAACCTCCTCGCTCTATTGATCTCGATAAAGCTCAAGAGGCAGATCCCATTGAACCAGAAGAAGTAACTGGAGAGAGTAAGCTAAACCCCACTCCTGATGATTTGAATAGCGGAGATGAAGATCCAAGAATCGGGGGTAGTCAAATAATTAGTGGTAATATTTCAGCTGGTTGAATATTGCCATTACTAACTTACTCATCTCTTTCTGAGTTGAGTACTTTGTCAATAAAATGTTGCAATCGTTCATAATGTGAACCTTTCCAATAAATGCGATGCCTACGGCGGTAAACTACGCAGTCTTGGCAACGCCGGAATTCATCAATCTGCGATCGCACTGTTTCTGGTAGCTTGTCAATGATAGATTGCTTATCTACAGGTTCTAATAATCCATTGCAGCGCAAACAGCGTTTAAATGGTGAGATTAATTTAAACAAGTCGTAGCGTCCTAGTACTTCTATGATTTGTTGTTGAGGGTTAATATTTCTAACGTAATACCCATACGTTACCAAACTACGCATTAATAAACCCTTATCACGAGTCAAGAGAATCCGCCCTTGGCTGTAGGATATTTCGGCTAATTTCGCATCCTCGTAATCATTGCGGTATAAAGTATCAAAACCTAAAAGCCGTAGAGATGTCGCAAGCTTCCCCAAATGGATATCTAAAACAAAGCGGATAATAGTGAGCGCTTCTGGCATAACCGAAACGCTTGGTATAATAGTAGACCTAGCAGAAATTGGATAAACATTGATAGTATCTCCATCCAAAACTATGTAAGAAAAATTTACATAGTTACCATTAACATTTATAAAATCAACTTCTGGATGAGGGACACCCAAAGATTCAATCATGTCCTTAATTGACGCTCTCTCCTCAAAAAAATGGGAGATTTTCACTTGCTGATGATGCCGTGGTAAAAAATAATTCAATTCTCCATGAAAATAGAAATGTGCGATCGCCATACTCAAAAATCTTGGAATTAATAGAGGCACACAACTGTACCGTTACTGCTAACAATTTGTCACAATTGCAAAACTTTATCTATTGTATTGAATGAATCAATACTTACTCAAGTCAGCTATCTCCACTCTTAAATAACCATTAACCTTGATTTAAGCAACCTTATAGAGGCGACAAACGGTAAAAGAATTAGAAAGATTCTTAAATACTTGCATTTATTATTGAGTTCAGTTACAGTCAAGGCAGAGGCATATAATCAAAGCCTGACATGAGCTTCAAAAAGTTAGATTAGGTAAAAGGGTAAATATATCAGATTTGTTAATGTTGATCTTAGTGACGCTACTAATAATTAGTCACTAGTTTTGATTGTTAACTTATCTCGCATGAAGTAAGGGGTACAAAGCATTTACCCCTGATTTAATTGTCTTTATTTTTTCTCAGCTAATTGATAATTATTCGCGATATGAGCGATAAATACAATAAAAAATTTTAAACCAGTATTGACTTACCAAAGTACTACCTATTTATCAGGCATTCTCGCATCTACTTTTAGGAATATGCTCAAACAAAAACAACATAAATTTATATCTTTATGTGTAAAAACAACAACTGTAACTAGCTATGTAAAAAATTTCAGCAAAACTTTAAATAATTATGTTGCTGCTAGCAATATTTTTGATTGTAATATCAGCTACATACATATTATAAGCAAGTTGATTGCCTGTTACTCTCCAAGTGATGTCTGACGACAAGCTGCTTTGCATCTACGCCCAAAATTAAACATATTTGATTTTAGGAAAGAAACCGAGTTCAGAAAAGCCGAGCTTCAGCAAGTGGAAATTTACAAGATACCAAATAACAATAAAACTAGATACAAAATTAACGCCGCGCATACGGAAAAATCTATTTTGATGCTGTTTATCTCTATTGTGGAAACTTTATTAACCGGAAAGACCTCGATCAGTAATGATGTTATAAAGTGGATACCTAGTTTTAACTGGGAAATGAATATTGTTCTTTTTTATCTCCTTTAGTCAAGGATATTGTAGCTAAGAACACAATTGTATTTTGTTATACCTTTTGTCCATAGAATACGCTAATGAGTACAGCGAGATGAATACTTTTTTTTGTTCTGACGATTCACAGCAAGCGGGAGAAGATGTTATTGGTAGCGCCACCAATTATCAAACTTATATTTTAGTTGAGTGTCCTTTACCTTGGACATCAGAAGCCTTTAATTCCAAATGGGTACCCCAGAATTTGAGGATTTTGGTAGAAGAAGTAAAGCGTGCTAAACTACCGATTAGATTTCTTTTAATTGCTAATGATGTATCACACAAGGTAAATCACACTACACTTCTGATTTATGAAAAAGAAGAGGGGCTAACTAATGGATACCATAAAAAAGAGTTTAAGCTAAGAAATATTGAACAAGTAGCAGCAGTTGTCCAAAAATGCTTATGGGGTATCAGTTCTAATTCTGAGATAGAAACTAGTACAACTAGAGATATTTTAGTTTGTACCCACGGTAGCCATGATAAATGTTGTGCCAGATATGGCGCTCCCTTTTACTTCAATGTTACAGCAAGGAACGCTGATTTGTGCTTGGATAATGTGCGAATTTGGAAATCATCGCACTTTGGCGGGCATCGGTTTGCACCAACAATTATAGACTTGCCACAAGGAAGATATTACGGTCGTATAGATATAGATTCATTTAGATCGATTTTGGCTCGGACTGGCGATATTCAATGCTTAAATAAAGTGTATCGAGGCTGGGGAATTCTGCCTGCTGCACTTCAGGTTTTGGAAAGAGAGCTAATGCTTTGCAATGGGTGGGATTGGTTTAATTACAAAGTTGCAGGCAAAATTTTAGAGCAAAGTTTAGATAATAATACTATTCTGGGTGAGCTAAGTTTTGAACAACCTTCTGGTTCTCTCTACACTTACCAGGCTAAACTTGTAAAAGATGAAACTAAGACTCAACAATTGAAGAGTTCATGCAATGCTACACGAGAGTTGGTAGTTACTAAATATGCTGTCGGTAGTCTTTGGGTTACTTCTAGTAAGGTGATGAGTTATAGTACTTAAAAGAGGAGAGTTTTTAAACGCAGAGGCACGCAAAGGGAAGCGCAGAGGTACGCAAAGTTTTACTGTATTTAGTATAATGCTGCACAAATTCGTCACAAAATCTCTGCGTTCCTTTGCGTTTCCCTCTGCGTGCCTTTGCGTTTGAATTCCGAATCAAGATTAAGTCATATTTAGCACTTTTCGTAAAAGTACTTGGTCTTCTAATTTGGCTTTTAAACGGCCATTTTCAATATCTCGAATCCAGCTTTGGCTTTTACCTGTAAGCTTTGCCAATTCTCTTTGGGAGAGATTCAAATTTTTTCGTGCTTGCAAAATCTGTTCACCCAGCAAATCGTTTGTAGCTTTAGGCTTCCTTTTGGCTTTAGCAGTTCTTGTTTTCTTTTTTTCCGATTCTGAGATTTGCTGTTCCCATTCTGGTGGGAGTTCAAAAGCCAAAATCCGCGCATTCATTAAGAGATTCCATTTACCACGGGGGCCTGTGTCTGTGAGGCGAGTTTCGGCACCACCGTCATTAGTCCAAAATTCTAATGCTTCATCTGGATCTTCTGGAAGATCAACTAATTTCGCCCATAAAGGTTGAATTTCTGGTGGGTAGGTAACTGGATCGAAAAGTGGTTTCATTCCATAGTGATTGAGAATTTCCAAGTCGCTTTCAAAAGTTCGCAGCAGACGTTTGCGTTCTTCCCGTTGTCTGGATGCAAGGGCGACTTTTTCTTCACCGTAAGCAATACGCAGCAAGGTAGGAATAGTAATGCGTTGTTCCTTGCCCATTTTGGTTTTAAACAGCAACCACAGCATTAATCGGACTGCGCCTTCATGTTGCTGCCAAATACTCATGACTGTAGTTAGCAGCGTTTTAGGGAGACTGCCGTATTGATAAAATGCGGTTCGCTCTTTACAGGCTTGTTTGTTTAAGAAATATTGCGCCCATAAACCTGCTTTGACTTTAAAAGTTAGCCCAATAAGATATTTGCATCCGAGATTGTCTTCTTGAAAGTGGTGCTGAATATCTACTAAGTGCCATAAGCGGCTGCTTCTAATAGAGAATCCGTTAATTCTACCTTGTTGAGGCCACTCAATGGAGATAATCAAAGAGCAAGCTTGCTGGACAAGATTTTTGATTAAAGCTAGTTTGGCAGCTTTACTTAAATCTTTGCGTTTCTCCATCCCTAAATATTTCTCAATTTGTCGCTCATCGATCGCAAATTCTTGCTCCCAAGGTTGCTCTAAAGCTGTAGCATAAGCTGCAAAAATTAGATGTATGCAAGCGGCTCTGATGTCAAGCCCCTCAATTGCTGCTAAATCTGTGGCCTTGTCGTTAACTTTAAATGGATCTTGGATGTGAAAAGCGATCGCACCTCGGCCTTGATTGATTTGTCGGCTGTAACTTATGTAACCCTCTTCATCCGTTTCCCAATGTAGCGATGTGCGTTGTGCTAATACATTACAAGCTTCCCAAATAGCGATCGCTGAAGCAAATGGATTATTCTTGCCGTTAGAAAACAAGTCTAAACTGCTAGCATCTCTCGGTTCTATTTTGCATCTCCCCTTTTTCGACTGCCAAGGAATCGGAGAATTTGTTGGACAAGCTATTACACATTGCGGTTCTGAATAATAGCCCTCACAATTATTACAAAGACCAGGATCAATCCAGTATTCATTGTCCTCTATTCTGATTGCACCCGTAGGACATTGGGGGCGGCAGTTGTCACATCCAACGCAACTGTTGTTAGGAATTGTATAAGGCATTTGGCTCTTTTCCCACTCTAATCGTTGAGATGTCTGGCTCAGGTCTCCCCTGGATGAGTCCTGTTTATTCATGACTCGCTAGCACATTATCTTTCTGGCGAGAATAATCTTTTCTCACCACACTCATTCCCCTCATCCATATTTTTAGTTCGCATCCAATTGGAAGCTATTTAAGGCTTTAATACCGAGCCGGATAAAACTTATTTATTAACTATACATTTCATAAAAATAATGATTAATTTGTTCGTGTTGAGCTTAAAAAAAATCTTAATGCTTATTTAAAATATAATTTAATGAGCATTTTTACTTTGACCATAAAGTATTTTTAGAAAACATTGACACCTGTTTTAATTGGATTTCATCTGATTTATTAATGATTTTAATATTTAATACACTACAATATTCTGCTATTAAGTTTACAGTTCCTTCATAATTAGCTTTACTTTATTGAGATAAAACAATAATCTATTTTGTCAACACTTATCTAAATATATTAATTAAAGAAAACTCAGAAATTGTTGGCTTTTAAAATACATATTGCATATATAAAAATGTAAGTCGTGAACATTTATTTTTGTATAAATCAATACTATTTGCATACATTTGTCTGCCTAATCATAAAAATATTTGAAAACTAATATCATCACTCTTATGGAGATAAGTAAATAGGCGTAATTAAATATAAGATCAAACCTCACCCTCAATCCCTCTCCTTAATAAGGAGAGCGAAGCCGGAGGCAGGGTGAGGTTTTATATTTAATTTGACCCACTTACTTAGTTGTATCTGCTGTAAATAATAATTATCCTTTTTTTCACCAACACACACTAGGAACTGGCTACTTTTTCCTCTTATGACTAGACAATTATTATCAATAAGTTAGTCTATATTTTTGAAATCTAAAATAATCTAATTTTGTGTTCAAAGTCATCGAAATTTGATGACTGAAAAGTAATTTTTGAATATAAAACAATAAAAGATTAGGATAATATGATGATTAAGGCATAAACAGATTTGCAGGCAAAATTGCCGAAGGATTATTCATGACACAACTAACCGGTTTGACATTTGGCGGTAAGGCTTGGACACCAAAATTCGCTCAAGAAATTGACAAAGATAAATGTATCGGCTGTGGCAGATGCGTTAAAGTATGCGGTTATAATGTGCTAGGTTTAAAGGCGCTCAATGAAGAAGGCGAATTTGTAGAAGATGAAGATGATGAAGAAATTGAACGGAAAGTAATGGCAGTTACTTCTCCAGAGAACTGTATTGGTTGTGAAGCTTGTTCACGGATTTGCCCCAAGAATTGCTACACGCATGTTGCATTAAACAACTAAGGTTTTTGAAGTTAGTAAAAATTGTTGTTCATTCAAGGAAGCACTGTTTGTATAAACCGCAAGGGCGCTAGGCAAGGTAACTTGAGGGGAATACTAAATATTTACTGGAACTAATAAAAAGTTCACAGTAAACAAATCCGTAAATCGCTAAATGTCAGATATTAACAAAATTAAACTTGCTGCTAATATAGCCTAATCAATATTAGGTCTAACAGTGTGCTCTTGGAACAACTAGCTTTTCTGGGAGCAGGGGGCTACCTTTTTCATAGGAGTTGAAATATAATTTGTAAGTTTATGGGGGAAAGATATGGAAAAAATCTGGAAGTTTCCCCCATTTTTTATGGCTGCACGTTAGAAAGTTAATAAGTGAAAAGGGAATGGAGAATGGGGAATAGATAAGAATGCCCAGCGCCTAAATACCTAATACCAGAAAATCACACCTTTAAAGACTGTTTACACAGGTAGCATGTATGCAACAAGTTCCTGTTTCACTATGGACTCTGGTTGCTGGGATAGTAGTTACAGCAATCAGCATTTGGATTGGTCAGAATCACACTCTGATGCCGGTGCAAGCATCGTTACAAGCGCCTTTGGTAGACGGGTTTTTCAGCGTCATGTTTACCATTGCGATCGCACTCTTCTTAGTGGTAGAAGGAACAATTGTAGTTTTTTTGATTCAGTTTCGTCGCCGTCGCGGTGACGATACCGATGGGGTGCCAATAGAAGGTAACTTGCCCTTAGAAGTCTTTTGGACAGCAATCCCAACAGTGATTGTCCTGCTTTTGGGCATCTACAGTGTAGATGTTTTTAACCGAATGGGAGGCTTTGAACCTGCGGGTCATCCTCATTCAGCAGCTCATATTGCTCATATACCGGGGAGTGCTATTGCAGCTACATTAAGCAATACTGAAGCAGCAACTGCCCCAACAATTGCCCCGACAATTGGCATTGGTGCGTCTCCTCAAACTCTAAACAAACCAGCCGACTTAGTTGTTGATGTCAAAGGTATACAGTACGCCTGGATATTTAACTACCCTGATAGTGGCATTACCTCTGGGGAATTGCACATACCCGTCGGTGCTGATGTACAACTCAACCTTTCAGCACAAGATGTAATTCACTCATTCTGGGTGCCAAACTTCCGCTTGAAACAAGATGCACTTCCTGGTATCCCTACCGAACTACGATTTGTCGCCACCAAACCAGGTACATATCCCGTAGTTTGTGCTGAATTGTGCGGTGGTTATCACGGTTCAATGCGGACACAGGTAATTGTCCACACACCAGAAGAATATAATAGCTGGCGGACAGAAAACCAGATTGCTCAACAGCACAACCTAAATCAAGTTGTTGCGGTTAATCCAGCCGACTTATCAACATCAGAGTTTCTTGCACCCCACACCCATGATATGGGAATTAGTGCAGCAACTCTAGAGTCATTGGTCATTAGTCATTAGTTATTGGTCATTGGTCATTGGTCATTGGTCATTGGTCATTAGTCATTGGTCATTAGTTATTGGTAACTGACAAATGGCAACGGACAAATGACAACGGACAAAGGACAAAAGACAAAAGACAAAGGACAAATGACAAAGGACAAAAGACAAAGGACAAAAATATGACACAGGTAGAATTTCCTCGGAATACTCCACCAGAAGAAAAGAAACCGGAAATGGTGGCTGCCCATACCTCCCACTCGAAGGCGTGGAAATGGCAGGACTATTTTACATTTAATGTTGACCACAAGGTTATTGGTATCCAATACCTAGTAACGGCGTTTGTGTTCTATCTCATCGGCGGACTGATGGCTGTTGCTCTCCGTGTCGAATTAGCAACACCAGAATCAGACGTACTCGACCCCAATCTGTATAACGCTTTCATGACCAATCACGGGACGATTATGATCTTCCTGTGGATTGTTCCTAGCGCCATTGGGGGATTTGGTAACTATTTAGTGCCGTTGATGGTCGGTGCTAGGGATATGGCTTTCCCGAAGCTGAACGCGATCGCTTTTTGGTTAAATCCACCAGCAGGTGCGCTCATTTTAGGTAGTTTCATTTTTGGCGGTTCGCAATCTGGTTGGACAGCTTACCCACCGTTGAGTTTGGTAACAGCACCAATTGCTCAAACTATGTGGATACTTGCGATCGTCTTGGTGGGAACTTCTTCAATTTTGGGTTCACTGAACTTTGTGATTACCATTTTGATGATGAAGGTTCCTAGCATGAAATGGGATCAAGTTCCCCTATTTTGCTGGGCAATCTTAGCAACCTCCCTGCTGGCGCTTCTCTCCACACCTGTATTAGCAGCCGGTTTAATTCTGCTGTTGTTTGACCTCAACTTTGGCACCTCCTTCTTTAAACCAGATGCAGGTGGTAACGTTGTAATTTATCAACACTTATTCTGGTTTTATTCCCACCCGGCAGTATATTTAATGATTCTGCCGATCTTCGGCATCATGTCGGAGGTAATTCCAGTTCACGCCCGTAAGCCAATTTTTGGTTATAAAGCGATCGCTTATTCTAGTGTAGCCATCTGCGTTGTCGGTTTGTTCGTCTGGGTACACCACATGTTTACCAGTGGCACACCCGGTTGGATGCGGATGTTCTTCACTATCTCTACTCTTATAGTTGCAGTTCCCACTGGCGTAAAGATTTTTGCCTGGGTTGCTACCCTCTGGGGTGGTAAAATCCGCTTCACAGGTGCGATGCTTTTCGCTATTGGCTTGTTGTCTATGTTTGTCATGGGCGGCTTAAGTGGTGTGACGATGGGAACAGCCCCCTTTGATGTTCACGTCCACGACACATATTATGTAGTAGGACATTTCCATTACGTTCTGTTTGGCGGTTCCGTGTTTGGCATTTACGCCGGCATTTATCACTGGTTCCCCAAAATGACCGGACGAATGCTGAATGAAAGCTTGGCACGCATTCACTTTGCCCTTACCTTCATCGGTACCAATCTGACCTTTTTACCTATGCACGAGTTGGGTTTAAAAGGAATGCCCCGAAGAGTGGCAATGTATGACCCCCAATTTATCGACCTCAATCAAATTTGTACCTTTGGTTCATTTGTTTTGGCGATATCGGTAATTCCTTTCACCATCAACATGATCTACAGTTGGCTCAAAGGACCCTTGGCTGGTGATAATCCTTGGCAAGCTTTGACCTTAGAATGGACAACTAGCTCACCACCCGCAATTGAAAACTGGGAAGTATTGCCGGTTGTTACTCATGGCCCTTATGACTACGGTCATGGTCATAGTAATCAAATACAGCCATCTGCAACGCCGTCAGCTAGTGCTTAGTTAGTAGAGTAGCCCTTTCAAGGTGACTAGTAAAATCTCTTTTTTCTCTCAGCGCTCTCTGCGCCTCTGCGGTTCAAAAGTAATTTATTTAACCTTATTAGGCGCCGAGAAGACATTAAGAGATTAAAGATCGGTTAAACAAGGACTTTGGATGAAGAATGAAAATTTTACCGCTTCAGACTTCATTCTTCATTCAAGCTTCCACAACAGACGCAGCGCATAATATTGTCAAAAAATCTATGACTATAGCTACAACCACAAGCGAAAATCACAGTGCAGGACACGAAGAACATCCAGATTTAAGAGTTTGGGGATTGTTGACGTTCCTCGCTTCTGAATCCCTGATGTTTGGCGGATTTTTTGCCACTTATTTGTTTTTCCGAAGTACTACAGCAGTTTGGCCTCCAGAAGGAAGCGAAGTAGAACTACTCGTACCGACGATTAACACCATTATCCTAGTGTCTAGTAGTTTTGTGATTCACTTCGGTGATACAGCGATTAAAAAGAATAACGTCAAGGGAATGCAACTGTGGTACGCAATTACCGCAATCATGGGTGCAATTTTCTTGGGTGGTCAGGTTTATGAGTATTCAACATTAGGGTATGGACTGACTACCAACGTCTTCGCCAACTGCTTTTATATCATGACAGGATTCCACGGTTTGCACGTTTTTATAGGACTGTTATTGATATTACGTGCATTGTGGCGATCGCGTCTTCCCGGTGAATATTCTGCAACCAATCATACATTCATCGAAATGACAGAAATTTACTGGCACTTCGTAGACATTATTTGGATTGTTTTATTCACCTTGGTGTACGTTCTTACTTTGTTTTAACAAAAGTTAGGAGTGAGCAGTGAGAAGTGAGGAATTAAGAATTTATAACTTCTAACTCATAACTCCTAACCCCTAACTCATAACTCCTAACCCCTAACTCCTAACTATTGAGGAATTCATTATGCAAACCAATACAAATAACTTTTCATGGTTTCAGGTTCCAGAGGACATCAAAAATCTATTAATTTTAGCTGCACAAACCTGGGATAACACATCAGAATCAGAAAAATATATTCACCAAGCTTTAGCCAAAACTGGTGATAATACAGATGTCTTGGTAGCAGCGTATAGATTTTTCTATTATAAAAATAATTATTCTCTTGCATTACAAACAACAGTCAAATTATTAGATAAAATTAAAGAAATAGAAAACTTACCTGATGACTGGGAGCAACTTAAGCCGATATTAGTCAATCGCAAAGAAGACCCACAAATTCGATTGTACTTAAATGCTTATGCTGCTTCTGGATTGGTACTAGCAAACTTGGGAGCAATTGAGCAAGCAAAAGAAATCAGCACCAGAGTCAAACAGATAGACGAAAAGAATGATTTTGGTGCCGGAATTCTCCTGGATATTTTGACGCGTCCGGCAGAAGAAGATGATTAATTAGTCAACAATCAACCATCAAGGTGAACAATCATGAACAATTGGTTATCTACTACATCATATTCTTCCTACTCACTATTAGGAGCGGGTACTGATAGGAACTCTATCTTTCCTGCTGTCACTATACCTACTAAATTTAGTGTAGGTAATATTCCTAATGTCTCTCCGATCATTATCATCCAATCTTCTCAGCTATCAATTTAAAACTTATGAAAGGTAGGGATTGGCTGCTAACGGGAGACGGTCAGTATCAAGCCTGTCAAGCTGTGAGATCATGGGATTTATTGAGAGAAAATTACCGCCTTTATCGGTTTTTAACTGAAGTCGAAGATGTTCTCAATAGTGTGGATGATGAAACTAGTCGTCTACCAGAAATCCGAATGCTTGTAAGGCGCTTGATAGTAAATTCCTACTGGGTGCGAAGTCAATATTTAGAGCCTTCGCCCAAAACGGGAACCTCTGTTTTACTCCTATATGATGAATTGGGTTTTCCGTTGACAGTGCAAGTAGTAACATTTGCACCGGGAACCCGATCAACCATTCATAATCATGGGACGTGGGGAATAGTGGCGGTGTTAAAAGGTCAAGAAAAAAATACTTTTTGGCGACGCACTCCTAGCCCAGATTTTCAGGACAAAATTGAATCGACGGGAGAGATAACTCTATTTCCAGGGGATATTATTAGCTTCACTCCCGATGCAATTCACAGTGTAGAAGCAATGGGTGATGAACCAACTGTGACTTTTAACATCTACGGCGAAACTGATCCGAGTGAAAGATTTGAGTTTGACCCAGTTAAGTGTAGTGCTAAAAACTTTTAGCATTACGCGGTAGGGGCGCACATTTGGGCGCTCCTAAAAACGAATAGTATTCTACAGCGAGGTAGTTAAATGGCAAGAGTAATATTCTATAGCAAACCAGGCTGTAAAGGTGGTACTAAGCAAAAAGTTTTGCTAACAGCTGCCGGTCATGAGGTGATACCATGCAATCTGTTAACAGAAGCTTGGACAGTTGAGCGGTTGCGTTCATTTTTTGGCGATCGCCCTGTAGCCGAATGGTTTAATCTTTCCGCCCCCAAGCTAAAATCTGGTGAAGTAGTTCCTGAAAAAGTGGATGAACAAACCGCTTTGGCGCTGATGCTGAAAGAACCGTTGTTGATTCGCCGTCCTTTATTAGAAGTAGGCGATCGCCGCGAGGTAGGATTTGATGTCCAAAAGATCGATGCTTGGATTGGCTTACAAGCTGTGGATGAATCCTTGCAACAAATCAGCGATAATCTGATGCACGAGGATTTGCAAAACTGTTCCCACGGTAGCGATCATGGGCATCATCACCATAATCAGCAGGGTGAACAGCATCAAAAGCAAGGCAAGTGTAGTCATTAGATTTCTTGCAAAAATCCCTAATACCCCACCCCCAAACCCTAAGAGCTTTTCGGGAGGGGAGATAAAGCGTAGCTTTGGTGGGTGGGGTTTCGACTGACAATGCCATTGTTTTGACTGACAATGCCATTGTTTTGACTGACAATGCCATTGTTTTGACTGACAATGCCATTGTTTTGACTGACAATGCCATTGTTTTAACTGACAATGCCATTGTTTTGACTGACAATGCCATTGTTTTGACTGACAATGCGATCGTTTCGGCTTGCAAAAATCAACACACCCTTTTTTTACCAAGAAGGGAAAAAGGGGATTGGCATAAAATTTACTCCCTCATAATTTTTCAAAGATTTTCTAAGTTATTTTACTTAAAAAAATTTAACTTTATAGTTAATATTTTAATTTATTTACTTCAATAGATGATTTTTTATATAAGTGTATTATTTTATTTGTTAACAGATACATCAATGTAAACCAATAACCTATTATCATCCATCGGTTTAGATAGTATGGCTTAGGATAAGTAGGTAGGCACGATATAAACCAACTACACAATACGATCCCTTGGCACTATACCCGGTGCCGACTATTTAGATGGTAGGACAGCTAACGGCACGGTTGGGCTGGCTCCTGATTTCACTGGAGGATTTACAGGGGCTAGGTGGTCTATTACCCGTAGCATTGAGTCCTGTGCGGTACTGGGCTAACGATTTTACCACGATGCCGGTAGGCTGAGTTTTGCATGGTAATAAGCTAAACCACATCTAGTTTGCATAATCTGAAATTGTACATTTATTGTGGGGTGGGCGTCTCGCCCGCCCATGCAATTTTTATGTAGAACAGCTTACTATCAATTTTATCGGGTCTCTTCGGGTAGCCAAGCCAAAAGCGATCGCCTAATTAATTGCATCACTGTCTGTTCCTTGATGGGGACAAGATTAATAATCTTTCGTAAGTACCTGCGCTATTGGCAAAGCTAACAAGGACAAGCACCGAATGAAACGCTAGAGCTAAATGAGAGGGACAGGAGGTTTATTACTGCGTTGTCCCTCTTGTCTCTTTAACGGACGCCAGCAGTTTCTAAAGATAAATCTTGAAACATCGGTGTGCTGAGGTAACGTTCGCCAAAGGAAGGCTGAATCATCACGATTAAACGTCCGGCATTTTCTGGACGTTTACCTACTTGGATTGCAGCACACAAAGCTGCACCAGAGGATATCCCAGATAATAAGCCTTCTTCTTTTGCCAAACGCCGCCCATAAGCTATAGCTTGTTCATCGCTGACTCTAATTACTTCATCAACCAATTCTAGACGGAGAACATCGGGGATAAATCCCGCCCCAATCCCTTGAATTTTGTGTGGACCAGCTTCACCACCTGAGAGAACTGGGCTGTTGCTGGGTTCAACTGCGATCGCTTTAAAAGTCGGCTTGCGCTGTTTGAGTACTTCTGCAATCCCAGTAATCGTCCCACCAGTACCTACCCCAGCAATGACGATATCCACTTCTCCGTCTGTATCTGCCCAAATTTCTTCGGCGGTAGTTTCTTGGTGAACTTTAGGATTGGCTAGGTTGCGGAACTGTTGCAGCATAAAAGCATCGTTTGTATTAGCCACAATTTCTTCGGCTTTGCGAATTGCTCCCCGCATTCCTTCAGCCCCTGGTGTCAACTCCAAAGAAGCACCATAAGCCCTGAGCATAGCCCGTCGTTCTTGGCTCATCGTCTCTGGCATTGTCAAAATCAAACGGTAGCCACGCGCGGCTGCTACCATCGCTAGAGCAATTCCTGTATTACCAGAGGTAGGCTCAACTAAAATCGTCTTTCCAGGGGAAATCGAACCAGCAGCTTCTGCTGAGAGTACCATACTTAACCCAATCCGGTCTTTCACCGAAGCCGCCGGGTTCATCCCTTCTAATTTGACAACTATCCTTGCTACTACTCCCTCAGCTTGAGGAATCTTGTTCAGTTGAACTAAAGGAGTTCGTCCAATCAGTTCTGTTATGTCTTGAGCAATCCGCATTATTTAACTCCTAAAATTCTAAATCTTAGTACAGAGTATTTACTTATAACAATAAGCTTTTGTGTATTTAATTTGCAGTTTCGTCTTAATGAGTGCATATACTATGTATTCTAACTCAACCACAAAATATGAAAGTTTAGGAAGAACCTTTATCAGATGTTGCCATTGATTCTCTACTTTAGCAGAGGGCTAGCTTGCCACACTTGTATTTTACCATTTTGAATTGCTGACTATTGCTTCTTAGGCAGAATTCTGTATATATGCATAATCTTTAGCATTTTTTTCAATATCTTCTATTTGTTATAAAAAGATAATTTACTTTCCAAATATTTAATTGTTTTTCCTAATTTATTAGTCTATCTTTATCAAAAGACATTGATATTCTCTTTTGAGTGCAATTTTTGTCTGCACAAATTTGCATCAAAAAGAGTCCTTAATCATTGCCTACACTGCTTTTAGCTTGAGTACAGAAATACCAGAACCCCAGCTCGTAAGCACTAGAACCCCGTCCCAAAAACACTAGCACCCATACCCCAATAAAATTTTGTAAAGCTTATCAGGTATGAATTACAAGCTTTGAGTACTATTCTAATGAATTTAATAATCTTAACGGGGCTAGGGTAAACTGTTTTGTGGAGAGCGACTGATATAAATCGTATAGGATTTACGCAGAGATTCCCCTCTACCCCCCAACATTCCTGAGCGAAAGCTTAGTGAACTAGGGGGGACTTCTTAATCTCTCTTTTGAGTGGAAGATGAAATCACATTCTTTGAATCTGAGGGCGTTATTTCTGGCTGATTAATCCTACGTTTTGTGACAAATTTGGTAACTTTTCAGTGTTCAGTAGCCAGTGGTAATTATAAATAGCTGACAACTAATGATTGAAAAAATTATCGATTACACGTATTTTAATATCAAACCTGTTTGAAAAGTAGAAATATATAGCTACTTAAAATAAACAGCAAAAGATATTTTCTTGCTGAGTGCATACTACCTAGCAAGGGAGAGCCAAGATGAAAGCCAAACTTTTAAATCTTCTCACAGTTTGCGTAGTTACCTTAGTAGTGCTTTCTCCAGGAGTAGTAGTATTTGGCATAGTTTGGGAGCGACATTTGGAGTTAGTAAAATCCCAGAATTTAGCCTGCGAAGTCAACAAGACTAGTAGAGATGCTCCTATCTTGGCTCCCCGGACAGAGGGTACACATTCCCCTCAGACTAGCATCCAATCCTCTGCTCGTAATGTGATTCATCAAATGCTGACTGTTGCTGAACAATATAAATTTGCCACGATCTTACAATGGTTCTTCTTGCTAACCCCTATTTGTGTTGGGTTAGGGATTCTTTTTTACGACAGATATCTTGTTCATCGTGCAGCTGTTTTAAAAGAACAAGTTGAAATGTTGGAAAGGCTGTGGCAGCACAGTATGGAACAGTAACTAATTCACCACTCACTAAAATCAAGAAGCTTACTATGTCAGAACAACGCCAACAACAGTATTTTAACCTAATTGATGAACTACTGAAATGCCCTAATGGTCAAGAACCAGAACTTTTGGAAAGTAAACCAGAATTGATTGATTCTGGGTTTGTAGAAACAATGTTACAAGTAGCAACTATGTTTGCCCATGAAGGCAATCAAGATGGTGCTAAGTTCTTATTTTTTGTAGCGCGTGAGCTAGCTAAAGAATTGGGTTTATACCCGGAAGTTTCCAATCCTGAAGTTGCCAACCCTGAAGCCGCAAATAAGGAGTAAAAATGCTGTTGACTTCAACGGATGCAGGGCAAATAGCTTTAGAACTGCTGATGGCAGATTGGAATATTTTAGAAGAGAATCGGGACTGGTTTACAATCTTTAACTCTCGCCTGATTGGCGAGAGTTGGTACACTGTGGAATTAGGTGTCGAAGGATTTCCTGATAGATGGTTTATTCAAGTATATGACAATGGAGTGTGCGATCCAAACTACACATTTATATCGCCAATCCGTGGTTATGAAGGATTTACGGACTTTGGAAATGTGCCGGATATTGTAGCAGAAGTCTTAGTTTGCGAACGCAATGCTCGATAATAATTAAAAACCCAAAATTTAGAATTCAATATTAAAATGTGCTATTGAAATACATTTTATTTGAATTCATAATTTTTGATATTAGAGTCTTTGGGTGCATCTTACCTTTGCAAATATCCCTGCCGATAAAATCTTTGTTTGGTGTTGCTTTCCCGCCCTGCAATAAATTGCGGGCTAATAGCTAAAGTGCGTTTCAACGCACTAAACTTAAATAAATTAACATTGATTTGGACTGATGAGTTAGATTCTCTATTAATTCGCCAACAGTCTTATTATATTCGTCAAGGCTAGGAGTATTAAAATCAATACTTTGATAAAGAGCTTTTGGTACATACCTCGTCCCTTATCGGCGAAAAAAACTAATGATGTCAGGCTAATTAAAACCACATCCCTTGCGATGCCCTGAGCAAGCCCTTGGCTGGGCGTGGTTTCTCTTAGACTAATGACTCTGGCCTTGCGGTTTGATATTTAAATATAAAAATGCTTTAGGCAAATCTGAGGTAATACTAAACAATGTATGCCTCTTTTTTTTGTAATATTTAATATTTTATTTAAGCCTGTTAGGCTATTTTGTCATATTTTATTGATAAAATTATGTTATATTAAATAGCGTGATGGGCGCTACAGAAACATCAGTTACAATGATTGCTGAAGATATCTTAGCCAAAGAATTCACAAGAGTCCTCAACGACTACTATCCAAAAGTTGGAGAATTACTAGACGGGTGTTATGTGAAAGTCATCACCTGTTTTTGGGGACGACCTGCTAGACGCTTGCAATATATAGGAATTTATTGCTCTGACGAAATGATTTCCTATGTGCAAGCCCACAAAGAAATACTCAGAGAAGTAGCAGACAACATGGGCTTAATGCAGGTAGTCTGCATGAATGCCAAGCGATTGTTGCGCGATCCTATGTCGAAGGTCAAACACAATAACCCACGTCTATGGTTGGAGTTGCAGTGGGTTGCAAATTAGTCTTTGATCGGATTAATGGAGAGGAGTAAATATGTTTGTAGTGAGGACTTTAGTCCGCAAATATTTAAGCAATTTAGTGCTTACTACGAACCTATCAAGTACTAGAATAGCCAGCACAAAGTATTAACGCAAGTAATGAAAACTGGAATTTTCTGCAATTACGATAATCATCACCAAGATGCTCATCGTGCCATCTTTGAGCAAGTCACGCTAGTAAAACAGGCTGAAAGTTTAGGTTTTGAGTCAGCCTGGGTGAGTGAGCATCATTTTAGTGAATCCAATCTCAGCCCCTCCATGCTGCTGTTAATGGCACACTTGGCAGGGCTGACTTCAACTATTCAATTAGGCACTGCGGCGGTGTTACTGCCATTCCATAACCCGATTCGGGTAGCGGAAGATATCGCCACTCTGGATAACCTGTGCAATGGACGATTATTATTTGGGATTGCCAAAGGCGGTCCATTCCCTCAACAAAACAAGCATTTTGCGACACTCCCAAGTGAATCCCGTCCCAAGATGCTAGAGGCGATCGCACTGATTCATAAGCTGTTATATGAAACTGATGTATCATTTAATGGCGAGTATTTTCAATGCGATCGCTTAACAATTTACCCAAAACCATTGCAGAGTCAAATACCAGTGTATGTTGCCACTGGCGGTGATGATGGTATCGAGTTTGCTGCGAAACATTCCTTTAGCTTGATGGGTGGGCCGCCATTCTCCCTACAAAGATTGAAGGATACTGTTGCTAAATATCGAGCCTTAAATTCTAGTGGTGCGGAAAACTTCGTGTTGGCACGCTTTTTTTATGTTGGCAAAACATTTGATGAGGCTGTGAGTGAAGCGTTACCTTTCGTTCGCCAATTTAGCCAGAAAATGAAAGCTAATTCCGCCCAATTATTGCAGAATAGTGCGAATCCCAACCAAAAACCATTCGATCGCACAAACATTTGTTTCGACGAAGATTATTTGATTGAAAACTCAATTATCGGTGATGTGGAGACTTGTCGAGACAAAATCAAGAAATTTCAGGACGAATTAAATTTAGGTACGTTAGCACTCAAACCCTCATCTTCGGATATGCAAAAAAACTTGGAGAGTTTGACGCGCTACAACCAAGAGGTGCGAAATTATGTCTTCTAAACTATACCTGCTTCCTCCCGATGATTTACCTCCCACTGAGGTAACGAAACAGGATGGAATGCTGCAAATGGAGCTAGAACAGTCTACAGCTAGATGCTTTTATCAAGCTTGCGATCGCATTACGCGAGTCTTGTTGTCTAATTGTCAGTGGTATGTCACAACAAATGCTACTATTCTAACATTAATTATTGACTGCCCTGACTTAGTAGCTTACTGGCATATAGTCAGCAATATTACCCAGTTGGGTAATAAGTTAGAACGGTTTGCTAGCAATGGTAAAATCCGCGTTTATCCGCCATTTGGCAAGGGGATGCCGTTTGAAATCAGCGTAAATGAAATATCTGCTTATCGAGATTGGCTTTGAGGTAAATAGAAACTGGGAATCACACGAAATATAGCTGTCTTCCACCCTGTACCCCTAAAGTGCAGGGTGTTGCAATTTTTATTTCTTCTTCAATAAACCTAGTTCCAGTTTTTATTAACCTAGAGAGGGATTTTGTAAATCGGTGGCTTAATTTTGTGATGATAGGTTTGAATTTAAACGCAGAGGTACGCAAGGGAAAGCGCAGAGGGGCGCTGAGTTTTTGTTATAACAATATTGTTAGCCACGCATACCAATTTTCTAAGCCAGCACCAGTAGTTGCAGAAACCTGAAAAATCTGAATTTTCGGATTTACTTTACTAGCATATTCTATGCACTTTTGCAGATCAAAATCTATATAAGGTAACAAATCGATTTTCGTGAGAATCATTACATCACTAGCACGGAATATATGCGGGTATTTTATCGGCTTATCTTCTCCTTCTGTGACGGAGAGAATCACTACTTTTGAATTTTCTCCTAAATCAAATAAGGCTGGACAAACCAAATTTCCGACGTTTTCAATCATCACAACTGAATTCAGGGGCGGATTCAGTTGTTGTAAACCCCTGTCTATCATTGAGGCATCTAAATGACAGCCTGTTCCGGTGTTGATTTGGATGACTTTAGAACCTGTCTCTTTAATTTTTTTGGCATCGTTAGCAGTTTCTTGGTCGCCTTCAATTACGCTAATAGATAATTGATGTTTTAAATCATTAATCGTTCGCGTTAAAAGAGTTGTTTTACCAGCACCGGGAGAACTCATTAAATTTAAGGCGAGAATATTTCGACCTTTAAACCATCCCCGATTTTGGGCAGCTATTAAGTTATTTTTTGCTAATATATTTTGTTCTAAAGATATCGTTGTATTATGTATTTTGGCATGAATTTGAAATGCTTCTATATGAGTATCATGACTGTGAGAATGAGTGATGACCGTACCATTAGGTAAAGTATGATGATGGTTAGATTCAGCTTCGCCTATTTCTAGATTGGTAATTTTGGCTTCGCTATCATCAGAACAACCGCAGATTACACACATAATTCCTCTATTTCTATTTCTTTAATTTTCAGTTCTTCACCAGTAATTAAATCTAATTGCCCGCTACCGCAGTTACAGATACCAAATGGTTTATCTAAATAAATTTCTGCACCGCATTGGCGACATCGCCCTAATCCAGGGATTTCTAAAATTTCTAATGTCGCCCCTTCTAAAACTGTACCTTGAGTGCAAATATCAAAACAAAATCGGATTGCATCGGGCATAATGGCTGAAAGTTTGCCAATTTCTAATAAAACTCTCTGGACTTTTGCGCCTTTGGCGTGTTCAGTCACAATTGCCACAATATTTTGGGTTATTCCAAGTTCGTGCATACTATAAAATTTATTAACAAATTCGCGGTAATTGGTCGCCTACCAACATATCAACAATCCTTTCAGCACCAAAAACTGTTTTTAATAATACGATACCTGGGGGTGAATGTATAACTTCGCCAATAATACAAGCATCTTTGCCTGCTGGGTGTAACTTCATAGCTGATAAAACAGTTTCTGCATATTTAGCTGCTACTAATACAACTAACTTACCTTCATTAGCTAAATACAACGGGTCTAAACCAAGAATTTCGCAAACTCCATTGACTTCTTCCCGCACTGGAATAGATTCTTCAAAGAGACGAATTCCCACATTTGAACTGAGAGCAAATTCATTTAATACTGTCGCTAAACCACCGCGTGTAGCATCTCGCATGGCATGAACTTGGGGACATACATGGAGAATAGTTTCTACTAAACTATACAATGCCTGACAATCACTTTCAATATTAGTGTCTAAGGCTAATTCCCCACGGGCAATTAAAATTGCTGCCCCATGATTGCCTATTTCACCATTAATTATTACGACATCTCCCGGTTGAATGTTCTGGGCAGAAATACTAATTCCTCGCGGGATAATACCAATACCGGCAGTATTAATAAAGAGTTTATCCGCAGCACCGCGATGTACAACTTTTGTGTCACCAGTCACAATTTGAACACCAGCTTTTTTTGCGGCTGTTTTCATGCTGGCTGCGACTCGCCGCAAGGTTTCGACAGGTAATCCTTCTTCTAAAATAACGCTACAAGTTAAATATAAAGGTTTAGCACCACTGACAGCTAAATCATTAACTGTGCCGTTTATAGCTAATTCTCCTATATCACTTCCGGGGAAAAATAACGGGTCTACAACATAAGAATCTGTTGTAAATGCGAGTCTGTCTCCTTGTTGAAGGAGAGGGGTTAGGTTGAAGCTGGCTTGGTCTTCTAGTTGTGAGAGAATTGGGTTATCAAAATTGCTGAGAAAGATATCGTTTATTAAATCACGCATGGCTTTACCACCGCTACCATGTGCGAGAGTTATATGAGTGTCTTGCACTTTATTTTGGCGACGGTGGATTTGTTCAATTTTTTTAAATAGGGGATTTTGTATTGAGTTTTGAGGGGAAGTATTCATATTAATTTTTTTTAAACGCAAAGGAACGCAGAGGGAAGCGCAAAGGTACGCAGAGTATTTATGAGATGTATTAGTCTGAGGAGAAGCCGCAGGCGGGGAGAGGTTCTTGAGTTATTTTTGGTTTTTGGGTGATTGTTCTTTTGGCAATGGTGGAGAGTCGTCCATATTTGTAATAGGCTGCACAAGCGCCTTCGGAAGATACCATGCAAGTACCGATTGGTGTTTCTGGTGTGCAAGCTGTACCGAATACTTTGCACTCCCAAGGTTTTAAGACTCCTTTGAGAATTTCTCCACATTTACAAGCTTTATGGTCGGCTATTTTGAGATTAGGAATGGTAAATTTAAGTTCGGCATCAAATTGGGCATATTCAGGTTGAATTTTTAATCCTGAATAGGGGATGTCACCTAAGCCGCGCCAATCAAAACTATCTCGTACTGCGAAAACTTTATTTATGGCTTGCAGGGCTACTGTATTTCCGCTTTTTTCTACAATTCGGTTATATTGATTTTCAACTTGACAACGATTTTCTACTAACTGTTGCAATAGCATCCAAATTGATTGGAGAATATCTAAGGGTTCAAATCCTGAGACGACAATTGGCTTATTATATTGTTGGGAAATAAATTGATATGGGTCTGTGCCAATTACCATACTGACATGACCAGGGCCAACAAATCCATCGAGTTGTAAGTCGGGATTATCTAATAGGGCTTTGAGGGCAGGAATCACGAGGACGTGATTGGAAAACATACTAAAGTTAGGAATTCTTTCGGCTGCTGCTTGGAGAATGGTGAAGGCGGTGCTGGGGGCTGTGGTTTCAAAGCCTAATGCGAAGAAGACTACTTCTTTGTCGGGGTTATCTTTGGCAATTTGCAGACTATCTAGAGGAGAGTACACCATACGGATGTCTGCACCTTGCGCCCTGGCTTGCAGTAAGGTGGTTTTGGAACCGGGAACTCGCATGGCATCGCCAAAGGTGGCAAAAATGACGTTATGATTTTGAGAGATTGCGATCGCATCATCTAATCTCCCTTTTGGCATAACGCATACTGGACAACCAGGCCCATGAATTAGTTCAATGGTTTGGGGTAAAATTTCTTCGATTCCGTATTTAAATATGGAATGGGTATGTCCGCCGCATACTTCCATGATTTTGATGGGTTTTTCTAGCTGGCGGCATAATTTGGCGATTTCACGGCGGATGGCTTCTGCTTTTTCTGGTTCGCGGAATTCGTCAACATATTTCATAAGGATTGGGGAATAGTTAATTTCGCTTTTGTGGTAAGGAGTTTTTTTTAACGAACCGCAATCGCGCAGCGTCTCGTTAGAGAAGGACGCAAAGGAAGGAAGAAAGGAAGAAAGAAAGGAAGGCGTGAGTTTTAAACTCTTTCTCTGCGCCCTCTGCGCCTCTGCGGTTCGTTAAGTACTAATCCCTGCTTGCGCTGCTGCTAATTCTTGGAATAGTTGTAATGTTTCTGCTGCTTCTTGTTCGTTAATTCGATTCATAGCAAAGCCAACATGGACTAACACCCAATCGCCAATACAAGCTTCGGGGGGATGTTGTTCATCTACGATACAAGCAATATTTACTTCACGCTTAACACCACCAATATTAACTAGGGCTAATTTATGGTTAACGTTGGTAATTTCTATAATTTGTCCGGGGATTCCTAAACACATTTTTTTATTTTTTAAGATAAACTAACCGCAGAGGCACGGAGAACACAGAGAAAATTAGTTGTGAGAGAAAGTTTGTCAAATATCAAGACTCATGTATTAATTGTGCGGCTGCAATAACTGCTTGTCCTAAAGATAATCCGCCGTCATTCGCTGGAACTAAGCTGTGAGTAAGTACTTTTATTTCCAATGTTTGTAATCCTTTGGTAACTTGCTCTAACAATATACGATTTTGAAATACTCCTCCTGTTAGGGCTACCTGAGAAATCAGATTTTTTTGAGAAAGATGTTTAACCATTTGCACAATTGCATTCGCTAAACCTTTGTGAAATTTGGCAGCCATAACTGGTTGAGAAATCTGCTGCTGTAAGTCATCAAGCAAGGCTTGCCACATTGGAAGCGTATCTATATAATAAATCCTATCTGAAAAGCTAAAACTAAAAGGATAGATTAGCGTTTCTTCATGATTATTTAAGCTGCTAACATCTACTATAGCTTCCATTGCGATCGCAGCTTGTCCTTCATAGCTACATTCATCTCTATAAATACCGATAGCCGCAGCCACTGCATCGAACAACCGCCCCACGGAAGATGCTGGAGGAGAGTTAATTCTTTTCTCAATAAGTTGATTGAGTAGTTTAAGTGGCTTGTTATCTAAAAATTTTACAATTTCTAAATTAGCATACTGTTCTTGGCAATCATTCCAAAGGTTAGCAGCTATTAATTGGGCGTAGCTATTACGCCAAGGCTGATAAATTGCTTGTTCCCCACCAATCATTGCTACTGGTTTAAATGTTGCTAATCGCTGAAATTTCCGATAATCTGCTAAAAGAAATTCTCCGCCCCAGAGTGTACCATCATCACCGTAACCTAAACCATCTAAAGCGATACCTAATACCGGAGGCGAATCTAAAGGAATCCCATTTTCTGCCATGCAAGCGGCGATATGGGCGTGATGATGTTGGATTTGATGAATTTTGATTTGATTTGTATTTGCAAGTTGTTTACCAAGTTTGCTTGATAGATACTCAGGATGTTTATCAATGGCGATTACTTCTGGTTTATGCTGAAATAAATTTAAGTATAAATTTAAAGTTTCTTCGTAAGCATTGAAAGCCGCAACATTTTCTAAATCTCCCAGATGTTGAGAGATAATGGCTTCTCCTTCACGCAATAAGCAAAAGGTATTTTTTAACTCACTACCCATTGCTAAAATTTGCGGTACATTGTCAAATCCTGATGGTAAACTAATTGGTGTGGGTGCATATCCTCTGGCACGGCGAATTGTTTGGACTTTATCGCCGATAACTCTTACTACCGAATCATCTACCCGATTAATAATCTCTCGATTGTGAAAAAGAAAATAATCAGTAATTGTCCCTAATTTTTCTCTTGCTTCGTCATTATCAATACATTGTGGTTCATCGGCAATATTGCCACTTGTTAAAACAATTGGGCGATTCATCCGCCGCAAAATTAAATGATGTAAGGGCGTATAAGGTAGCATGAAACCAAGTGTATTTTGCCCCGATGCTATCGATGGTGCTACTTTTTTACCTGTCGCTTGTAGTAAAACAATTGGTGCAGCAGAACTTGTCAATAATTCTTTTTCTTTGGCGTTGACACTGCAATATTGTTCAATTATCTCAATATCTCGCGCCATTAAAGCAAAGGGTTTCTGATAGCGCTTTTTGCGCTGACGCAGTTTTTGTACAGCAGTTTCCTGAGTTGCATCGCAAGCGAGATGAATACCACCTAAGCCCTTAATTGCGACAATCTCACCCTTTTGCAACAAAGTACAAACAGCATCGACATCATCCAACATGGAGAACATAGAAGCAGTAACCGATTTCCCATCAGCGCGTTCTAACCAAGCTGAAGGTCCGCAAGCATGACAAGCTACAGGTTGGGCGTGAAAACGGCGGTTTTCGACATCGTGGTATTCCTTTGCACATTCTGGACACATAGCAAACGCAGACATACTGGTATTGCATCTGTCATAAGGAATCCCACGAATAATACTTAAGCGGGGGCCGCAATTAGTACAGTTAGTAAAGGGATAGCGATAAAAGCGGCTAAAAGGGTCGAATATTTCTTGTTGACATTGCAAACAAATGGCTGCGTCAGGGGTAATTTCTGTTTTAATGGCATTACTAACACTAGTAGAAATCACAAAATTATCAAATTTAAATTCACCTTTATAAGGAGTTCTAATTAATTGATTAATTTTTGCCAACGGTGGACATTCTGTTTGCAATCTGGCAACAAATTCTGTTAATGCTTCCTCACTACCAGATACCAGAATTAATACACCTTCACCATCATTACAAACATCTCCACGCAAACCGCAGGCTTTAGCAAGACGATAGACAGTAGGGCGAAATCCTACTCCCTGAACAGTACCGCTAACTCTAATTTCTTCAGTCGCCATACAAATCTAATACCATTTGTTTGTGAGGCTGCGCCAAACTTTCTTTCTTTCTTTGGGTCCTTTGCGCCCTTTGCGGTTCGTTTTTATTTCTTATACTTCAGTCCTAATATGGTTTAGCGCATCTTCATACATAAATTGTATAACTTTCAAAATTACGAATTATTAAATTGCCACAGCAATATTCGGTTATTTCCAGAATCAGCAATGACTGCTGTTTTGCCACAAATTTTTATGCCGTAACACCAATTTAAGCTATCTCGTTTTGGCAGTCCAAAATTACGATTTTCACCTTTACTTTGAAAATTTATTTGTCCTGCTAACCCATCTGCCGCCGCACCTTGCAGTGATAAAATTGATTCTGACTTTCTCCATCCTAACAAACGAGAATTAGCAGTATCTGCAACTACTAACCAATCGTCAGCCACCCCCACACCATAAGGCATACTCAAACTACTAGCACTAGGATAATAAACTCCTTGATTCATTTCCACAAAATCAAAGCTTTTTTGTCCTAAGACTACTGCACAAGGAGTATTATTTTCTGTGGGTATTCCCTGCCAAATCATTACCCGGTGATTACCTGCATCGCTGACAACCAAATTGTCTCCCCAAAAAGTGATATCGTGACACCAACGCATACTCGCTGCGGTTGCAGAACCACCGCCGTTTTCATTGCGAGATATCATATCCGGTTGTCCCAAAACTAAATCAGCGGCTTGACCATTTTCTGTTGGTAATTGATGCCAAATTAATACTCTTCGATTACCAGTATCAGAAATAAATAGCCGTCCTTGATGATAAAAAACACCATAAGGCCAGTGCATTGTACTAGCAGATGCTGCTTGATTTCGTCGATTTGGTTCATTATCGGTAAAATTAACTTGTCCTAACACCAAATCGGCTGGAACATTGTTATCTTCTGGTAATTTTTTCCAAATCAAAACCCGATGATTCCAAGCATCTGCTACAGCTAATCCTTCGCCGCAACCACAAATCCCTGTTGGTACACTTAAAGTTGCCCTTCCCGGTGTACTTTTAGCATTTTGTCCTTCATGATAAAAGTCAGGTTGTCCAATTACCCAATCAGCAGGTTGACTATCTCTGGTGGGTAAATTCTGCCATCCTAATAATCGATGATGTCCTGTATCTGATACCCATAAAGGGCCTGTTTCTGATAAGAAACAAGCAGCACGAGGCCCGAACATTGTTGTGGGACTGGGTACTACAGGTATTACTAATTGCTGTGGTTCAATAATATTACCTAAAATTACCTCTACACCTTGAGGTGATAGAGGCAAATCTTGAGAAATTTCTGTTGCTTCTAGCGGTAATTGTGATGTTGGATTAATTTTGATTGGGATATCCATGAAGCGCAGATAGACGCTGATAATTATTTAAAATCATTAATGTTAATTAGCATGTAACAACAGTCACAATTTGACATTATGTTTTTTTCCATAAAACCTTTAAAAAACTTCCCTATTAATCAATCTTAAAAATTCCTGGAAAACATTCAGTTACTTGTGCTACATAACGATATTTGTAATGAGTGCGCGATATACTGAAATGAGAAAGCAATCAAACATTTTGAGAAAGCGATATGCCTTTTTACTTGCGGAAAACACCAAAAGAAATACGCGATATACTGAAAAAAGAAAGCAATATCCCTTTTTGCTTGCGGAAAACACCCAAATTAGAAAGCAATATGCCATTTTGACAAAGCAATCAGTTATTTTGCTTTCTCAAAACACTAAAATGAACAACTAAATTACACAAATGAGAAGTAATTTAGGTCTATTGATAAAGCAATCTGCCTTTTTGCTTGGACAAAACACTAAAATCAATGCGCGAACTACTTAAATAAAAAAGCAAAATAGCCCTGATTTCCTAATCGCCGAGTATATTTGCTGAGATGTTATTTTTCCATGCTCATTTTTGCAGTTTCACAAAAACCCTCTCGTCTTTAATCTTGACTAAATACGACTGAAGCGAAATATCAGGTGCTGTTAAACATTTACCTGTCTCTAAACTGTATTGAAATCCGTGGGAAGGACAGGTAATAATACCATTTTCAACTTTACCTTTTTCTAAGGGAGATCCTAGATGACTGCAAGCATTACGGTAACATGTTACCGTAACACCTTGACGATATAAAATTAGTGAAGTACCAGCAAATTGTACTACCAATACATTAAATTCAGGAAGTTGATCAATAGTTGCTACTTTGATCCAAGTAGAAGTTATTTTAGAAGAGAATGGGCTGATTAAACCAGAATTTGCGTTGTTAACAGTAAGGTTGTTAGTGACTGCAACTATTTTGGTAATTTCTGGACAATGGTTTTTGATTGCCTGTTCTACTCCTTGAGATAAAGTCAAAGTAGAAGCTGGACAACTGCTGCAAGTTCCGATTAATCTGACTTCTACTGTATCTGGTGGCTTAATTGCTACTAGTTCTACATCCCCATTATGGCTTTTTAAAACTGGGCGAACTTCTTCAATGGCTGTCTGAATGCGCTGTGCTAATGGTGGTTTTGGTGGTTTAACTAGTTCGTGATAAAGCAGCACTGCATACACTACTTCATCAGCAACAGCATGACGCAAAGCTGACATTGATTCTTGTTTTAGGCTTTTAATCAAATTAGTCAATGCAGCTTTATGCAAAGCCTCAATTGCCCTTTTCAGACCTACTGCTACACACCGTTGGCTTTCATCCCACTCGGATATAATCGCCTCAAAGCGGTTAATTTCCTGAACTAATTCTTCAAGGTTTGTCATTAGTCATTAGGCATTAGTTATTAGTCATTAGTCATTGGTTATTCATCAATGACAAATCACTTCATTTTGAAGTCTTTGAGGAGAAATGGCATAATCATGCCTGTTATTAAGCTAGATAATATTATTGGTAAGTAGAAGGGAATTGGGGCTTGTGCGAGTAATACTAGCAGTAAGAAACCCATAGCAATACCAATACTAGTTTGCTTGACAAAATATACTGGATCGCGTAGTAGCTTTCCTTTAAAAAATAACTTGGCTGAAAACCATCCTATCTCTAACATGTTGTCTCCTAATAATTTGCCAATAAATTTAAAGCAGCAAGCCCTAAGATGATGGCAGGAATTACACCCGCAGGGGCAAATAATGCACCAAGCATTGCTGAAAACTGATAACCTATATCTTTACCAGCTAACAGCATTCCGCCAATTGCACCGCCGAGCATAGACAAAACTGCTGCTATAATTAGCCACACAAATTCTGTTGCTATGTTCAAGTCGCCATCTGCTAAACTTGTGATAAAATCTATAACGTTTGAGTAGGTAAAAATATCTCTCATGCTGTTTTGTCCTGATTGTTAGGAATTAGGGGAGTGGGGAGATGAGGGAGAAAGAATAACTAACCTATTGCCTATTCCCTATTTCTGCTTCTACATCTTGTAGGGCTTGGGCGACTACCTCTGCTTGGGCAATTTGTTGATATTTCGTAAATATTTCTAAAGCGTCTTGATAGTAGATCCGCGCTTGCAATAGATTGTTGGGATTACCAGCTTCTGGTTTTTCCTGGTTGTCTGGTAAGTTGAATAAGGCGTTGGCTTTGTTAGAAATTGTGTTAGCGTACTCTAGGGGTGTATCTTTGGCGTTACGCATTTTTAACGCTTCGTCATAAGCTGCGATCGCTCTTAAGTTATTCTCTACAGGATGGGAACTGACTAAATATTGCAAAGCGTTACCCAAATTATTTTGCAACATCGCATATTCTCTAGGATGTTCAATCAAATTAATATGCTTTAATGCTACCTCAAATGATTGCACAGCTAAACCTTGACGCAAGTATTCCCGTTCTGATGCTAAGGGCATAGAAAGGTAAGCGATCGCAATATTGTTATACAAAATCGCGTATTCTTGGGGGTAATCTTCCCAAGTAAACACCCGCAACGCCTCATGATAAGCCTGGATGCTGTCGGTTATCCGCGCCAAATTGAACGGTACTAACGACTGCAACACCAGCCCAAAATTCATCTGCGTCTCTGCAACTTCCTCAGGCGTTGCTAATTGTTGTAAAATCGGTAACGCCTCTTCATAACCGACTTTCGCTTGCAACAACAGTTGGTAATCAGCATCCGGTATTGCCTGTAACGTCCCCGCCATGCCCACTTGGGCCCTAGCTTTCAGTAGGGGGTACTCCTCACCACATATTTCATAAGCCCGGTAATATAACCCAACTGCATTTCGCAAGTCTTGGGCAGTTTTGGGCTTTTTTTGAAAACCCTGTGCTATATCGAGCAGCATTTGGATTTTTTCCTCTGCTGTGGCTGACTCCGATGCAACAGCTGCTAAAGCAGCCTTCACTGCTGAATCTGTAATGCTGGGGATCATAACTCTGCCGTACTCTAGCCTATTGGGAATTGAGTCTGTCAACACCCATGAATGATTAAGACACGCTTGATGTGTCTAATCACGGGCCATACTGATTTACGCAGGCTTCGAGTCCTTTAGGCGGAATTCCCCTTTTTTGTCTGAGACTAGGGGTTAAGGAAGAGTTTTCCCAGTACCCAATCCCTAGTCCCCAATCCCTAAAATATAAAACACCCTATTTCTAAAATTCTAGGGGGAAATTGCTAATATTAATGTCAGCTTTAAACACCTAATATTTTTAAAATACTTTTTGTATCATCACTTGACACAATCTAAATATTCTTTATTGAATTGTTGACATACATAATATTTAGTGTATTCCAAATAGTCGCCACGCGATCGCTGAAGTGTAAAATACGTTCATTAACGGTAAAACAAGCACCCTTGAAAACAGACAGTATCTTTTATCGCATCTTTCAGAGTATCCCTAGCACTTTCTTTGAACTGATTAACCAACCGCCCCAGCTAGCTAGTGCTTACCAATTTTCTTCAGTCGAAGTCAAACAACTAGCGTTTAGAATCGATGGTGTGTTCCTCCCAAATGCACCAGAATTACCTATTTATTTTGCTGAAGTCCAATTTCAACCAGACAAAAAATTATACTCACGTTTATTTACCGAAATCTTTAACTATCTTGACAAAACCGAATTAACCAACAATTGGCGTGGTGTTGTCATCTTCCCCAACCGCAGCGTTGATACTGGAGATACCGAAAGATATACAGAATTACTCAACTCACAACGAGTAACTCGCGTCTATCTTGACGAATTAAGCTCAATTGGGGCATCATCAATCGGCATAGAGACAGTTAAACTGATCATCGAACCCGAATCAACTGCGACAACAAAAGCTATAGAGATAGTAAATATTGCCCGACAGCAAATTCCAGATGTCGCTACTATTAGGGAAATTATACAATTGATAGAGACGATATTAATCTACAAGTTGCCGCGATTGAGTCAGGAGGAGATAGGGAAAATGTTTGGAGCAAATGAGTTAAAGCAAACTAGATTTTACCAAGATGTTTTTGCAGAAGGTAAACAAGAAGGTAAACAAGAAGGTAAACAAGAAGGTAAACAAGAAGGCAGACAGGAAGCTAAGTTAGAAACGATACCCCAGTTATTAGGGTTGGGTTTAAGTATTGAGCAGATAGCTCAAGTGTTAGGTTTGGACGAACAACTTGTTAGGCAAGCTGCACAACCAAAATCCTAAAACAGGGGGAGATGGGAACAATGTTTGGATCAAATGAGTTAAAGCAAACTAGATTTTACCAAGATGTTTTTGCAGAAGGTAAACAAGAAGGGATACAAGAAGCTAAGTTAGAAGTGATACCCCAATTATTAGAATTGGGTTTAAATATTCAGCAGATAGCTCAAGGCTTAGGCTTGGACGAACAAGTTGTTAGGCAAGCTGGACAACCAAAATCCTAAAAAGCCAAACCTAACCCCCCTGCCCCCTTCCCTACTAGGGAAGGGGGAGAATTCTAAGCCTCTGCCCTAGAAAGGGAGAGGAATGAAAGTGAGGCTTGCAGATACTGTGAAAAGTCAGATATTCTTGCACGGATTAAAAGTTGGTAGTAATTGTTATTAATAATTCCAGGATTTTAATTTTAATATTTTTTATTAATTAAATATTTAAGTTTGTTACAAAAATAACAGACATAATCATTTAAAATAATCTTGATGGCAACTCTGTTATTGTTAATGATTAATTCTTTTTTAATGAAAGGAAATTAAATAAAAAAATATCTTAAGATTAAAAAATAAATATTGATAAACAGGTGAGACTTTACAAGCATTATCACCTACATCATGGATGGGAAACAATAGAAAAACGCATAGCTGATGACTAATGTACTATGGCTGCAAGGTGGTGCTTGTTCAGGCAACACCATGTCATTTCTCAACGCCGAAGAACCGACAGTCTGCGATTTAATTGCCGACTTTGGCATCAAGTTACTTTGGCATCCATCCTTGGGAGTGGAACTAGGGAACAACTTACAAACACTGCTGCTAGATTGTATTTCTGGCACAATTCCCCTAGATATCTTGGTATTTGAAGGCAGTGTTGTTAACGCCCCCAATGGCACCGGCGAATGGAATCGGTTTGCCGATCGCGCCATGAAAGATTGGTTAAAAGACCTTGCCAAAGTTGCTAAATTTATCGTCGCCGTGGGAGATTGTGCCACATGGGGAGGAATCCCCGCCATGTCACCCAACCCCAGCGAATCGGAAGGTTTGCAATTTCTCAAGCGTCAAGAAGGCGGTTTTTTAGGGAAAGATTTCGTATCACAAGCGGGATTACCTGTAATTAATATACCTGGATGTCCCGCCCATCCTGATTGGATAACGCAGATATTAGTAGCGATCGCTACTGGACGCATAGCAGACATTGCTTTCGATGAACTAAATCGTCCCCAAACCTTCTTCAACACCTACACCCAAACAGGTTGTACGCGCAACGTCCACTTTGCCTACAAAGCCTCAACCGCCGAATTTGGACAGCGTAAAGGATGCCTATTTTATGACTTGGGTTGTCGCGGCCCCATGACTCATTCTTCCTGCAACCGCATCTTATGGAACCGCGTCTCATCCAAAACCCGCGCCGGAATGCCTTGTTTAGGTTGCACAGAACCAGAATTTCCCTTCTTTGACCTCAAACCAGGAACCGTATTTAAAACCCAAACAGTCATGGGAGTTCCCAAAGAATTACCGCCGGGTGTGAACAAAAAAGACTACGCCTTACTGACAATGGTCGCCAAAGATGCAGCACCACCTTGGGCAGAAGAAGACTTTTTTACTGTTTAGTCATTAGTCATTAGTCCTTTATCATTTGTGATTAGACATTTCCGAAATATGAATGTAGAGACGTAGCAGTGCTACGTCTCTACAAGGGTTATGGATAACGCATATTTAATTTCTAAAGATGTCTATTTAACCAATAAAAAATGACTAATGACCAATGACTAATGACCAATGACCAATGACCAATGACAAAGGACAAATAAAAAATGACAATTCAATCATTAGATATATCGCCAGTTGGTAGAGTTGAAGGCGATTTAGACGTTCGAGTTGATATTGAAAATGGGCGGGTAGTCAACGCTTGGACACACGCCGAATTATTTCGCGGATTTGAAGTTATCCTACGCGGTAAAGACCCCCAAGCCGGATTAATTGTCACGCCTCGGATTTGCGGAATTTGTGGCGGTTCTCACCTAACTTGTGCATCTTGGGCATTAGATACAGCTTGGGAAACAGAAGTTCCTCGCAATGCAATTTTGGCGAGAAATCTTGGTCAAATTGTCGAAACAATTCAAAGCATCCCCCGCTATTTTTATGGATTGTTTGCCATTGATTTAACTAATAAAAAATACCGCCATAGTCGCTTTTATGAGGAAGCCGTAAGACGCTTTGCTGCTTTCACAGGGAAATCTTACGAACTAGGCATCACAATTTCTGCTAAACCTGTAGAAATTTATGCACTATTGGGCGGACAATGGCCCCACAGCAGTTATATGGTGCCTGGTGGCGTGATGTGCGCCCCAACCCTTACAGACATTACCCGCGCTTGGGCGCTTCTCGAATATTTCCGCACCAATTGGTTAGAACCAGTATGGCTAGGTTGTTCTTTAGAACGTTACGAACAAATCCAAAGTTATGATGACTTTAGAAACTGGTTAGATGAAGACCGAAAGCATCGAGATTCTGACTTAGGTTTTTATTGGCGCATGGGTTTAGATATCGGTCTAGATAGATATGGCGCTGGTGTTGGTAAATATGTCACTTGGGGATATTTAGCCCATGAAGATAAATACCAAAAGCCGACTATTGAAGGACGAAACGCGGCAATGATTATGAAAAGTGGAGTGTATGACAGCTTTGCAGACACTCACGTTTTAATGGATCAGTCATTTATCCGCGAGAATACAACTCGTTCTTGGTACGATGAAGGGACAGCAGATATTCACCCTAGCGATCGCACCACCAAACCCACTGCAATCAATACCAAAGACTTCGATAACGCCTACTCTTGGTCGAGTGCAGTCCTTCACAAAGACTTCGGACGTTTGGAAACTGGCCCCTTAGCGCGTCAATTAGTCGCCGGTGGAAAACATGGCGAATCTTGGCAACATTACGACCCCTTTATCCTAGATGTCTTCAAAAACATGGGTGGTGCTAGTATTCATGTGCGCCAGCTAGCACGAGTTCACGAACTTGTCAAGTTATATCGCCAAGCTGAACACTGTTTGCGCGAATTCAAATTAAACGACCCTTGGTATATCAAACCCACAGAAAAAGATGGACGCGGCTGGGGTGCAACGGAAGCCGCACGCGGTTCATTATCTCACTGGGTAGAAGTGGAGGGCGGTAAAATTAAGAATTACCAAGTTATTGCCCCCGGTACTTGGAATATTGGCCCTCGTGATGGTGAAGGTATTCGCGGCCCGATTGAAGAAGCTTTAATCGGGACACCCATTTATGATTCTAGCGATCCGGTGGAAGTTGGGCATGTGGCGCGATCGTTTGATTCTTGTTTGGTGTGTACAGTCCACGCCCATGATGCTAAGACAGGCGAAGAGTTAGCGCGTTTTCGGACTGCTTAAAAGATATTAATGGCTAATAGCTAATTATTATCTAGTTAGTTATTAGCTCATCAATATTTTATCCAAAATAATTAATACTCTTTTATCTACCACTCCTGCTAGAGATTTTTTACCATGATGTTCTTATTTCTAAATCTCTTTTGCCCTGTATAACTGCCTGTTGCATCTCTGCAAAATAATCATAAACACCAATTAATAAAGGAGTAAAAAGAGCTTCTTTATTACTAGATATACTTTTGAGGATGCAAATTCCTGATAAACACTCTACTTTTCCATTATCAACTCCAAAGTTATGAAAAGAGGTATCTGTAGCCATCCAAGCTAAATTAATTGGCAAATATATCTTCATATTTTCAACCTCAAAATATAGATGAGGATCTTTCTTATAAATTCCGTACATCTGAGGCTTTTTAGCAGAAACATCCCAAAATTTAATATTTTTTGAAACAAAATCTGTTTGAAAAAATTCAAAGATACATCCAATATGAGATTTTGTTAAATTATCATACTGTTGTAAATTCAAAACAATAGGATGCCAATTTTCAAGTAAATCTTCTGCAAAAGCTATTAATCTGTGGTAATCATCAAATGGCAAAGTACGTATATTACCAAATTCATCTATACCTTTAACAGGTATGTAACTAGGTCGTAATCCACTAATAGCTGCTATGCTTAGTAGCCTATGAATATTTAAATAGTGGAAAAGAAAGGGTCTATACTGCCAAATCTGAATTTGGTTATGTATAGGCTGCATATCTTTGATTTTATTAAATGCTTTTATTTCAGTGTTATTAGTATCGATTTCGCTTAATATAAAATTATATACTTTTTTGAGTTCTTTAGTCTCTAAGTGCTTTATATTTCGAGTTAACAAATCATTGAAATCAATAATATTTTTAGTCTCTTCAAATAAAAAATAACCTTGTGCATCAAATTTTTTGTACCTTTGTTGCTTTTTCTTCAGGAGAAAGATATACAGTTCTGAGTATTCCTGATAAAGCTGATGGGATATGAATTTATGAATAGTTGTCTTAATTTTTTTTACGACTAGTTGTTGATGTAATCTGGATCGCAATCTTGTTGATTGAATCTCCTAAGTCAATACCAGCTTGGTTAGAGGTGATTGAGTTAAGGTTCTTAAGCTTCAACCCAAAAATCATATTTAGCAAATCTCTAATAAAATCTTCTGCAATGATGCCTAAATCATGAAGGTTGGATTTTGTTCGGAAATCAATAGAATTTTCCAGGACTGCTAAATTGTTACTAATTTGCTTGAAATAATATTCTCTTGTTAAAACCATATCTTTTTTGCTCAAAACTTTTAATACTTTTACAACTATTTCATTACTTGTTTTATTATCTGATTATCGGTAATACTTTGCATAAGTTACATAAATAATCAATGACTGTAAAATTACTCTACCCAAAAATGATAGTTACTGTCTATACCACCAAAGAAGCGATCGCTCCACCAATATCTGTTATAACTACAAATATATCAGATATGATATAAATAACGGCATGGATGAAAACGATAAACCTTTAGTTTGGTTGCATGGTGAGGTTAAAACTCCGCCATTTAGCCTGGAAGCACGCATAGAAGTAGGTGTACTGCTCAGATGTTTGCAGCAAGGTGAAAATCTTGGGATGCCTCATTCAAGACCCATGCCAAGTATCGGAATACACTGTCATGAACTACGAGTTAAGGACACAGATAAAAACTGGCGAATTATTTACCGAATTGATGACGATGCAATTTTGATTCTTGAAATCTTTAACAAAACAACTAAAACGACACCAGCTAATGTGATTAAAAGCTGCAAAAAACGACTGAATAAGTATGATCTAGACAGAGAGGACTAATATGGAGAAAGCTAAAAGAGAACATCTAGAAGCAAAGGGCTGGAAAGTTGGCACAGTTTCCGAATTTTTAGAACTCACACCACAAGAAACCACCCTAATTGAGATTAAATTAGCCCTTAGCCGCAACCTCAAAGAACGGCGACAAAAATTGATGACGCAAGTAGAGTTAGCAGAGAAAATTCAGTCTAGCCAACCCCGTGTTGCCAAAGCTGAGAATGGTGATGCTTCAGTTTCTATTGAACTCTTAATACGTGCAATGCTAGCAATAGGTGCAACACCTCAAGAAATAGGACAAGTAATTGCCCAAACAGGGTAAAAAATCCACTTGCTCAGGAAAAATTAGGACTTACGCAAGTGTCATAATGCCCAATTTACAATGCCCAATGCCCTTTCTTCAAAACTCGTAGCGTAACACACTAAAACTTATAGAAAGAGTGCGCTAGGCTTGCCTTAATGCATTTGCATAAAACAGAAAATTACACGGTAAGCTTGTGTCTGATTTAGCGCTACACGAATATCTCCCTCGCGTTCCCGATGCAGCATTGCAAGAGTTCATCGAATGGTGTGTTTTAGAACAGGCAAAAGCCGCAGAATGTAACTTTACTCCTGATAGAAGTAAGTTAGATAATTTGCCACCAGAAGACTACGTTCCTAAACTTGTCGAGCAGTTCATGAAAGTTAAACCAGACCCAATTAAAGCCGGTTTGGTAGCTGCGATCGCAGGCAAAGAAGCAGACAAACACGCTTTATCCGGTTTAGCGATCGCAGCCGATTTTGTCTCTCTTTATATCAAGTACTTAATTCCTAAAGAAGGAAGTACTAGAGAACAGGCTGAAGAGATATTAACTAAAGTATCACAAGATCAGTATGATAAACTGAATGAAATCGCCAAGAAACATGGTGTAGAGTTCTAGTTTCCTGCTGATAATTTAGTTTTTTAGAGGCTTTGTCTAGATTATTAGCCAGAGCCTCTGTTTTAGTAGTGCTGATTGCCTGAACTACAACCTATTCAATAGCAATACAGGCGGCGAACAATTGGAGAGCAAAACTGATCGTAATCAGCGCGAAGCCAATACTTCCACACGATTTCCAAAACCACGTGTTCAAAGTTGGTTCATACCCAAGTTTGACACCTCTCTCGCTAAACCGTGAGCCAGTGCGCCAACTATCAAGAAAAGCGAGAAAGGCACCTATGAAGCCGAGAACTAAAGCTACGGGATTAAGAATTTTGACCATCGAATTTTAAGTGTAGGTAGCACGCCTAACTATTTATTTAACTACTCCTATACGGTTTAACAGGCTGCCTATAGTGTTATCCGGCACTAAAGAGCAGATAAACACTTCTGTCTGGGATGTTAAAGCGCACTCAGCAGTGTAACATATCAAAATTTTGAATACTGCTCTTGGTAGTCTAATAGCACCTGAAATTGTGCTTTACCTCATCTATTTATCGATGACAGTGCTTTTGCAACTCACCAAAGTGATTAAATCTCATCCCATGCTAACTATTATTGGTTGCGGAAATCTCAATCGCAGTGACGATGCAGTAGGCGTAATCATTGCTCAACGCTTACAAAAATATCTAGCTGAAAACCCTCATCCTCATGTGCAAGTTTATGACTGTGGCACAGCAGGGATGGAAGTAATGTTTAAAGCTAGAGGTAGTAATGAATTAATAATTATTGATGCAAGTTCAACAGGTTCTGAACCTGGTGCTGTGTTTAAAGTTCCAGGAAAAGAACTCGAAGCTTTGCCCGAACCTAGTTATAACTTGCATGATTTTCGTTGGGATAATGCTTTAGCCGCCGGACGGAAAATCTTTAAAAAAGACTTTCCCGATCAGGTGACAGTTTATTTAATTGAAGCGGCAAATCTTGGTTTTGGACTAGAGTTAAGTCCTATTGTCAAACATTCTGCCGATTTAGTTTTTGAAGAGGTAGCTGCACTCATCAGCCAAAATAATGAGTAGAAATTTTAAACTCCTAACTCCTAACTCCTAACTCTCTTCTTAAGCCCAATCTCGATAAACAGAAAGTTCATCTACCCTCATTTCAAAAGGTACGACTTGACTCTCTGGGGGACAAACACGGATTTTAGCACTGCTGATAATTCCATATAATAATGTCCCCATTGGCACGATTTTTTGTAAAATACGCCAATTAGTAACTTGATCGGGACATTCAATTACCAATGTTAGAGCATTAGCATGGGTTGTGACATACCACCGACAATTAGATAGAAGATTTTGAATGGTGCGATCGCAAGCATCATAAAAGTATCTACTAATAGAATACTCTAGTTGCTGCCGCAGTATAATATCTGCCGATGTCGGTTGTATAGGATGTGAGTCATCCCCATTGAAGTAATACATCTTTCTAGGCATCTCTCTTTAGCTTCCTGCTTATATTCCAATTACCATTCCATAAAGTACATCTTTATTTGTTTCTAAGAATTCTTGGGTTTCGTCATCATAATAAGCACCAATTCCACTACACTGAATTCCCAAATAATTACTAGTTAAATAAAGTCTCTGTCCAACAAAACCAGCTATTTGCATAGCAGTTTGATAGTTTAAATAATCTGACACAAAAAATAAAGTTACAGCGCTATCTCTAGCAATAGCCTGATTAATACATAAGTAACCCGTCTTTTCACTAAAATTACCTGTCTTAACCAGATACGTACCTTTATATAACCCAGGTGTCATTCCCTCAACTCGATGCACCACTGAGTAAATTTCTATCTCCTCATAGTTTTCTGTCGGTATTGACTGCTGAAGTTGTTGCACTATATATAAATAATCTTCTTGAGAAATAGACTCTTTCCGGAAACGTCTAATAGAACGTCTAGCCCAAACAACTTGATAAAATTTATCACGAGCAAAATCAAATTGAGGATACTCTAATTTCTGCTGACGACTCTTTTGTAGAGCAGTTGCTTGATAGGCATCTTCAATAAATTGATTGGATTCAAAATAATCAGTACCACAGACAAAAGGAACTTTCAGCCTTAAACGTCTAATTTCTTTGTCTTGTAGTTCTCCTGACACCGCACAACCAGTAATAAACTCCTTATTCTCAAAACCCAAATCTGAATTGAGCGCAAGTTTATCAAAGTCAAAAACTAGTTGTATATCTCGGTTGTGGAGAAAAGCTGAAGCTGCAACTGCACCTAAATGGTGTCCGCTATCTAAGAAGCAATATCTCATGCTTCTATTTTGATATTTCCAGCTAGACCTATAATAAACACAACTAATTAAAAAGATGAATCCGTTGATACTTTTTCCCGGTATAATATAATTCTCTAACCCATCATCAATTAATTCATAGATGAGAGTTAGACAATTATTCTCAACTTCTAGATGATATATACCATCTACCATTCCCTCAATGCCGCGAACCTGTACGTAAACTTCCGTAGGATATAAAGCGCCTGCTGATGGATTCATCCGCAGTTTTAATGGGCCATTTTTATATACTTTTTCTAGTGTTATCGCACTGGTTAAGTAGATAAAATAATGAACAGGATTATTGAGATTTAATTTCCCTCTCCGATAAAACTTTGGATAAACTTTAAATAAAGATGGCTGTGTTGAAGCATCTACATAATTTGGATCGAGTTGTACCGATAAGTAAGAATGCTTGGTAGCGTCATGATAAGCTTTTCCTGATATATTACTTTGTGACATTTTTGAGTATCCTTAAAATTTCTACATTTCTAGCAAAATCTATTGCTTTATAATCGTCTAAGTTTTTCAAATATAAGTTAGGATGATGCTGTAAAAGTAACTTGACTACTTCCGTTTTTGCGGCTGAAGCTGCATACATTACATTAAAACAGTTGCTCCGTTATCATTTTGGTTATCAATGTTAATGTTGACAGCCAGTAATAAATTAAATCGTAGTGATTACCAAAACAAGCAAACCACAAAGCATTGTTGCGTAGGGGTAGCCCGCCGGAGGCATCGCTATTTCTAGCATTGATATCCGCACCTGCATCAATTAGTTATTTTAAAATTTATTTTTTTCGACTAACTGAACTATGTTGACGTTTTCATTAAATTTTGTGTTTAATAAAATAGAGATACTTATGTTTAGATTTGCTTTATATCCCTGGCACTTATTAAGAAATCTCAAATCTTTTCCTTTTCCAACCAAAATTTGCTAGTTTATTTAAGTAAAAACAAGTAAAACACAGACAAAAAATGGAAATTAGCGCTCGGAATTCTCTCAAAGGTACTGTAAAGAAAGTTGTAGCTGGTACAGTTAATACAGAGGTAACTATAGAAGTTGCACCAGGAGTAGAGTTAGTGTCAATAATCACAAAATCATCAGCAGAAAAGCTGGGACTTGTAGAAGGGAAGCAGGCTTATGCCGTAATTAAATCATCAGATGTGATAGTTGCTGTTGATTAAAAAATAGGCACCTTACCTCTTCTTGTAAGCGGTTCTATCTCTAAGACCAAATTGCATTCATATCTATAAATTAAGTGACCTGACTCCTGGAATTAATTAGGAAAAGAGTGAGGTCAATGTAATTTGTCATTCGTAATTCGTAGTTGGTTTGTACCCTATGAGTTACGAATTAATTTAATAAGTAGGTACGCAAGATAAAACCAAACTATGTAACGAAAAGTAAAATCTCTATATTTGGCTCGTAGTTGCGCTAAAGCGCAAGAGGGCGCAACTACGAGCCAAAGATGATTATTTGCGCCCACTTACTTAATTATTGGTTAAAAATAGATTATGTAGCTGTTAAATAAATAATTCAATTATCAATAACGCGGACATAAATTGCGTAAGTACTTGCTATATCTAGTGCTAAAGATGTATTTACTATTTTAATAATTGGTGAGGGAAACTTTTGTTCTAAGGTGATAGTAGTTCCTGGTGTTACCCCCATTAATCTCAGTTTTTTTAATATTGTTTCATCTTGACTTTTAGAGAAAATAACGATTCCTCGCTCTCCCGTTCTTAATAATTCTAATGAACAGCCAGTCACACTAAAGGGGGAAAACATTTGAATTATAAATTAGGAATTGTGAAAGGAAGAAGGAAGTATATTTTCATCCTTCATCCTTCATTTTTTATTTGGTTGCTACCTTTAGCAGCCAAAGTAATACTTTAGACGAGATACGCTTCTTGATGAGTCTTAATTGTGCAATTAGAACGAGGATAAGTTACACAAAGTAGAGCGTATCCTTTAGAAACCTGATCGTCATCTAAAAAGTTTTGATCGTCTTGATTAACTTCACCTTCGACAACCTTGCCAACACAGCTAGAGCAAGAACCTGCGTGACAAGAAAAGGGCAACTCAATACCATTTTCTTCTGCCGCTTCCAAGATGGTAGTCTCTTCGTCAACTTCAATTGTGGTGTCGATGTCTTCTTTTTTGTTGATTAATCTAACTTGGTAGGAAGCCATTTTCCGATTCTCCTCAAACGTTATACAGTTGGTCTAATTTCCGAATTTTTTGAGCAACCTATCCTACTTTTTGCTTCCCTTCTTCTTACAGAGATGCTAAGTTTAATTAGCTTCTCTATAGGTTTAAGGTAAGGGATGCAACACAAACTAGAAGCTACCTCAAGGGCATTGATAATGCGGAGTGCATCTATGAGAAGCCTCTAAAATTGACTTAGCGCTAACGGAATGATGTTAGCTGCAAGGTACACCAGTAGGTGTACCGTCGTCTGTTTTGAAGGACTTTCCACAACCGCAGGTATCAGTTGCATTGGGGTTGATGAACTTAAAACCGCTTTCCATCACTCCTTCAACGAAGTCAACGATAACTCCATCTAATAAGGGCGCACTTTTGGCATCAACGTAAACTAGCACTTTGCCTTGCTGACTTACCAAATCATCTGGTTGGGGCTTGCTGGTGATATCGATTGCATATTCATAGCCACTGCAACCACCATCTTTTACCGAGATGCGGACACCTTTAGTTGCGCCATCAGCATCGGGTGCGGAACCTTTGAGGAATGCCCGCAGATGAAATTCTGCTTTTTCTGATAAAATAACTGCCATTAAGTCTCCTGATTTGTAGCGATTAGTTGTTCTGATTTCAGGTGGGGTTGTCCAAAGTCCAATTTGTCAGTTGTCCTTTGTTATTCACTAATGACCAATGACCTATGACTAATGACGAAAATTAACTATTTTGTGCAATACCCGTGGGTTCCATCGAATTGGATTGCGCGTGTCTCCAAGGCGCACTATTGCCGCATACTGGACAAGAGCGATCGCGGTGAGAACGGCGTTTAGCAAATTCCATTCGATTTAGGTCGATTGTCAGCAATTGCGACAATAGAGGCTGACTAAACCCGGTGATCAGCTTGATCGCCTCCAACGCCGTTAGACAAGCTAGTGTCCCAGAAACAGCGCCGATAACTGAAAAGCCGCGCTGATCCCAATCAGGCTTTTCTGGAAACAGACAAGACAAACAAGGAGTCACACCAGGAATAATCGTTGTCAGGTAAGCCTCCATCCCATTCATTGCGGCTTCCACCATTGGCTTACGCGATCGCACACAGGCTTCATTTAACAAATTGCGCTCTGTAAAGTTGTGGGCGCAATCAAGAGCCATATCGGCGGATTGCACTAACGAATCTACATTTTCTGGGGTGATGTAATCATGAACAGTTTCCACTTGGACATCAGGATTAATCGCGTCCAGAGTTTCTTTAGCTTTGAATACCCTTGGCTTACCTACCCAATCATCAGTCATAAGAACCTGACGATTCATATCATCCAGCCGCAAGTCACCACCCCGGACTAGAATTAGCCGCCCAACGCCCGCTACTGCTAAGTAAAGCGCCGCCGTACCGCCTAATCCCCCCACACCTGTCACCAGAACCGTCGCTGACTTCAAGCGTTTCTGTGCTGTTTCGCCAAAATTCGGAAGCATCATTTGGCGACGATAGCGTTCTAATTCGGTAGGCGTTAGGTTAACCAATTTATACCTCCTAATCAGAAGTGATTTCTGTCAGTGTGACTACATTTTTCGGTTTGTCGTTAAACACCTTGAACAGCTTTTGTTCGTGGGGTGTTGATTCGATAAATACCTGATAAGCTTTTTGCAAAGCCAAAGAATATTGATTTAGTCTCTCTTCTTGACTCAAGTCAGGAGAATTATTATCAATTTCCTGGATGAATTGAGAGAATTTTTTCAGAATATGTAGACGATTTACATTTACAACTTCTAAATCGTAGGACATGTTAAAGAATTGAAAAAATTCTTCTGCATCTACGAGCTTCTTGAATTCATCAATAGTTTTAGTCATTTAGCATTCTCCAATTGTTTCAGATGTTGCTTAAGTTCATCTAACTGGCGATAGATTTCATAAGTTGCAGCGGCAACATCCATAAGTTGTGTATAATCTGTTGGCAGACCTTCAGCTAAATCATGCAGATCCATTTTCATTTGACCTGCTTTGCTGTTAAGCCGTCTGATTTGTCCTTGTAGTTCCTCAATTGTCATTTGTCCTTTGTCCTCTCTTACAAAGTTCTGATGCCTACGGCGGGCTGCGCCAACGGAGGAAACGTCCGCTCAGACTTTGCGCTTTGTCTTTTGTCATTAGCCATTTGTCTTTTACTAATGACCAATGACCAATGACTAATGACTAATTAAATTTTGCCAACTTCAGGAAAGCGTTTCGCCAAATCAAGACCTTTTTTGACGTAGTTTTCTCCCTCTTCTGCTAATTTATCTAGCGAGTCAAAGCCAAAGCGTTGAGCATCTCGCAAGGTTTTTACGGCTAGCAAGAGACGACCAGAAAAAACTAGCGCCCAGCCAAATCCTTCATGGCTTAAATCAACCACAACCTGGGATATTAAACCTGTTTCTTGTTCAATCCCAGCAGCTACAGCTCGAAAAAAGGCCATAATTCGGGCTTGAGTTACCGGATCAACTTCGCCCTCAACGGAGATTTCCCGTTTCTTTTGTTTGGTGACAATAAAGGGTTTAAGAATCAACTCATCCGACCAAGTACGATAAACCCCATAACTGTCTTGACCACGGATTTGTTTGATTAATACCTTAAGAAAAGGTGAGTTCAAGACTTCAGTTGTCGCGGTTCCGTTAACACTATTATTTGCGGTCATACTGTTGCTTCGTCTTCAATTTCATCAGCAAAGTTTCTAGCTTTTGGCTGTAAAGCTTTACGCAACCAAGGTGGAGGATTACCTTTGAGGGTTTTGACTAGCTTGTTTAGCACTTCACTAATTTCTTCTTCTTCCGATCGCGCCTTCACTGGGGTGACACCTTTCTTAATTAACCGAGCGGCGGCGCTACCACCAATTGCTGTGACGTAAACAATCGTACAGTCGCCTATCGCCTCAAGTTTTGGGTTGATTTTATCTTCATTCCCATCTTCTTTGAGTTCGCCTTCAAAATTGAGGGTTTCTAGGAAGTGATATCCCTCATCGGAAATTTCGTAAACATCAATCATTTTTGCCCATCCGAAGTGGGCGTTAATATGAACTCGGTCACTCGTCGTGAAGGCAATTTTCATTGTAATTCTCCTCTCTAAAGTTCTGAATTTTGAAGCAATACGGTTCAGTTAGTAATACTCGGAACCCCCCAAGCCCCCGATAAATTGGGGGGCTAAATTCTCTTATTTTTAAGGGGCAAGGCTTGCTGAATTTCCTCCTTAAAAAGGAGGGTTAGGGAGGATTGACTCTTAACTGAACTGGTTTGAATTTCAAGTGTGAATTCAAAACTCAGCGCTCACAATTCCGAACTCTTGGAACTGTTTAACTCTCGCTTCTTCTGCCTCTAAAAACAGATTTCCAATGCCAAATAAAAGCTCCATTGTGCCTCGGTAGCCAACTTTGGTAAATTGACCATTACCTAAACGGTCATAAATGGGCAATCCGAGACGATAAAGAGGAATTGAGAGGCGTTTGGCGATCGCACCGACATTCGAGTTACCAATGAGTAAATCAGAGCCAGGGCATAAGCTCTCAAAGTCTTCCAAATCGCCGATGGTGATGCTTTTTACCGGGAGTTTTTCCAAAAGGTGCGATCGCGTGGTTGTCACCACAGCATGAATCTGCGCTCCCATCGATTGCAAAAAATGCACTGTTGACCACAACAAATCAGGTTCCAAGGCTAAGGAAACTCGTTTTGCGCCGAAGTAGAAGTGAGTGTCCAACATCGCATCTTGCAACTGACGACGTTGGCGGCGGTATTTTTCGGGTACGCTGTTACCACTCAGAATCGCCAATGCTTGGATAAACTCATCTACTGGTTCTAATCCAGTCAGTTCGCCAAACACCTCGTAAGGTGTACCAAAGCGTTCTTCCAGAATCTTGGCAGCCCCCCGCATACTTTCACCCAATGCCAGGGTAAAAGCAGAACTACCTACTTCTCGTAGCTGTTTTAAGGTAGTCCCACTGACTGTAACTGCACTATAAGCATCCTCTAAATGACCATCTAGAGAAGCGCCAAGGTCAGGTATAAAGATGGGTACTAGTCCAAAGTCCGTGACCATCTCTTTGATTTCCTGTACATCCCCAGGTGTGAAGGCAGAACCCGCCAAAATCGTGACTTGTTCAGTTCTGATTCCACCTGCGCGAGGAATTTCCTTAACTATGCTTTCGACAGCGACAGCAAAGCCATCTTGCAGGGCACCTTTAAAATCTGGGGTAGGTGCAAAAACGATCGCTAAATCATTTAATTCGGGATGGCGATCGCGGATTTCCTTAAGAAAACCCTCGATGTCATCTCCTCTAGTTTCCGTTAACCCAGTACTACATAAACCAATAATTTCCGGGTTAGCCTTTTCTACCAGAGTCAGAATTGCTTGCTCCACATTCTCTTCACCACCCAAGATAGTAGTGACTTCTGTCATCGCTGTAGTAGCTAGGGGAATCGCTTCCCGGAAATGCCGCACTAGGACAACTTTAGCGAAAGCAGTACAACCTTGAGAACCGTGGAATAAGGGCATCGTCCCTTTCAATCCCAAAAAGGCTAAGGTTGCACCCAAAGCTTGACTTTGTTTGAGGGGATTAACCGTCAGTGCTTTGTTAGAAGTGGTAACGATCGCCATTAAACTGCCTCCTCATTTGCAAGCTCTTGACTCTGCGTCTCTTTTGCCTCTACGGTTGAAAAATAATTTTTTTTAACCACAGAGGACGCAGAGTACACAGAGAGGAAAAGATGAGAATTTGGTCTTGTCAAAACAGTTGCGATCGCCATTAAACTGCCTCCTCTTCTTCCCAAGGAGCGGGTTTGCGTATTTGTTCCCAAATCGGGCTATAGAGAGCTTCGTACAGTTCCCGCGCCATTTCAATCATTCCCACATAACCTGCATAAGGATGGTGGCGTTCTTGGTTGATATCAAGGAAAGGAATTCTAGCTTTTAAAGCTGTATATTGGTTGCGTCCACCAGCAATCAGCATATCTGCGCGAGTATCTTTAACCAGTTGTAGCAATTCTTGAGCGTTCCCTTTCTCCAGCATGATGCCATCGTTGCCAATCAACTTTTTAATTTTGGCTTTATCTTCCTCAGTACTCTTTCGAGTACTGGTAGCAACAACTTCAATGCCTAAGTCTCTAGCAGCCGAGATAATCGACCAACTCTTGACACCACCTGTATACAACACAACCCGCTTACCTTTGAGTCGAGCGCGATAAGGAGCCAGTGCCAAATCTAAAGCAGCCGTTTCTTCGGCAATTAGCTTTTCTGTCCGCTCCTGTAAATCAGCGTCGCCTAATTTAGCAGCGATATTTCGCAGACAGCGATTCATATCATCGATGCCGTAGAAAGACTCTTCAATGTAAGGGATGTTGTAACGTTCCTCCATCTTTCTCGCCATGTTTACCAAGGCTCGTGAGCAGATCATGACGTTGAGCTTGGCGCGGTGGGCGTAGCGAATTTCATTGTAGCGAGCATCGCCCGTAATTTTAGACAAAATACGGATGCCTAACTTTTCTAACAGTGGTGTTACTCCCCACATTTCCCCGGCGATGTTGTATTCACCGATTAAGTTAATATCATAGGGCGTTGTATGTTCCGGTTCTGCTGTGCCGACAACATATTCTAATAAAGCTTCACCACCAAAACGGTTGCCGAGATTTTTACTGCCGATGAATCCTGGGGCAATTACGGGAACAACAGGAATACCAATCTTTTCAGCCGCAGCTTTGCAGACAGCATCCATATCATCACCAATTAGGGCTGTAACGCAAGTGGCGTAGACGAATACTGCTGCTGGTTGGTAGCGCTCTTTGAGTTCCAGAATTGCTTTGTAAAGCTTCTTTTCGCCACCGAAGATGACATCATTTTCACCCAAGTCAGTGGTAAAGCCCATTTTGTAGAGTTGCGGACCAGACGACAGACTACCACGACTGCCCCAGGAATTACCAGCACAGGCTATAGGCCCGTGGACTAAATGAGCAGCATCTGCGATCGGTACTAGAGCAATCATTGCACCATCAAAGGCGCAGCCCCCTTGAGCCGCGCCAGGTTGTGCCTGTTGGGCGCAAGACTTGTTTTTCTTTTCTGTTTGTTTGTGCTGATTATGCTCGCATCCTGTCTCAGTCAGCAGTTCGTTGATTTTGCCTTGGGTGCTTTTCATCTCTCTTCTCTTAATTGTTAATTGTCATTTGTCATTTGTCCTTTGAATAACTAACAACTAATGACCAATGACCAATGACCAATGACTAATGACTAACAAATATATTTCGTGACATCCTCTGCACATACATCAGCGAGGTAAGATAGAGCGCGGAAACGCAATCCCACAAATTCGTCATATAAAGGATTGAGTTTACACAGTGGTGGAATATCAATAGACCGCCCAAATAATTTAAATTGCCGTTCAAAGGGACAACAGCAAGGAATTGTTTGACAAATTAGATGAGCGATGCGATTATTTTTAACCTCAATTCCATCCACTACACGGCGCAACGGATTAAGAAGATTGTTGAACCACCCTCGTTTTATCTGATTAGGTGGATGGTAATTAGGATGAGAATGAGTGTGAGTGTGTTCGTGAGTGTGATTGATGGTTTCCATCTATATATACCTTGGGTAAATGCTAAAAACAAAAAGAGGAAAATAATTCATAATTACGAATTACGAATTATAGATACATTAGGACAATGCTAGAAAGAAAAAGGAGGGAATAATCCATAATTACGAATTACGAATTACGAATTACGAATTATTCCCCGCCCTTTAATTAACACGTTATGTTTCTACGCAATTTCTAACGAATCAAGTCGTAAGAAATATCTGTCTTAGAAGGAATGTTGGTGTTGCGATCGATTTCTTCAAACAGGGTGTTTACAGTCCAGTTGAGGAGGTTGATCACACCTTGGTAACCAATGGTGGCGTAGCGGTGTAAGTGGTGGCGATCCATGATGGGGTAGCCGATTCTCACAAGAGGAATCTTGGTGTCACGCCACAGATACTTACCATAGGTGTTACCAACCAGGAAGTCTACTGGTTCGGTGAACAACAGCGATCGCATGTGCCACAAGTCTTTACCACCCCAAACAGTTGCATTCTTACCAAAGGGGCTAGAAGTAAGCAGTTCTTTCATTTCTGCTTCAAATACTTCGTTGCTGTTGTTAACCAAGATATGCACAGGTTCAGCACCCATTTCTAGCATAAAGCCAACAACGCTGTATACTAAATCTGGTTCGCCGTAGATAGCGAAGCGCTTGCCGTGAATCCATGAGTGGGAGTCAGTCATGGCATCAACTGCCTGACCGCGTTCAATTTCCAATTGTTCAGGAATGGGGATACCACTCAATTCGCTGAGTTTCATCAATAACTCATCAGTACCCTTAATACCCCAAGGACGGATAACTGAGGTTGGTTGCTTCCACTCTTTTTCGATGTACTCGCGGGTTTTGAGGGTGGAGTGTGCTTGCAGAGCGATCGTAGCTTTCGCATTGATTGAATCTTCTGCATCTTCTAGCTTTGTACCACCTGGGTACATATTGAACTCACCTGTGTTTGGTGAATCGAGGTAATCGCTGTTGTCGGCAAGAATTGTGTAGTCAAAGCCGAACAAAGAAGCAATCCGCTTGATTTCGCGGTTGTTACCTACGTAGGTGTCAAAACCTGGGATGAAGTTGATTTTACCATTGCTGGTTTCTTTCTTATGACCTGCGGTCAGGTTAGAAAGAATTCCCTTCATCATGTTGTCGTAACCAGTGATGTGGGAACCGACAAAGCTAGGGGTGTGAGCGTAGGGGACTGGGAAAGTTTGAGGAACTGAACCAGCTTCCTTAGCGTTGTTGATGAAAGACTGTAAGTCATCACCAATTACTTCTGCCATACAGGTGGTGCAGACAGCAATCATCTTGGGCTTGTAGAGTTGGTAAGAGTTCGCCAAGCCGTCAATCATGTTTTGCAGACCACCAAACACGGCTGCATCTTCAGTCATGGAAGAAGATACACCAGAGAATGGCTCTTTGTAGTGACGGGTTAAGTGGCTGCGGAAGTAAGCAACGCAACCTTGAGAACCTTGAACGAAAGGTAGAGTACCTTCAAAACCAACAGCAGCAAAGATTGCTCCCAATGGTTGACAACCTTTAGCAGGGTTAACAGTTAAAGCTTCACGAGCGAAGTTCTTTTCCCGATAATCCCAACCCTTTGTCCACTCCGAAACCCGTTTTACTTCTTCGGGATCGTGGCCATTTTCAAACTGCTTTTTGTTCTCAAATAGCTCTTGGTACTCTGGTTGGTGGAATAACTCGACGTGATCTTGAATTTTTTCAGGATTCTGAGGCATTTGTGGATCTCCAAGGTTACTGAATTCTTTAGTAATTGAGGTGGGAGTGGGGGATAGGGAGTGGGAATATGATTCAAAATTCAAAATGCAAAAATCAAAATAAATTTTTAATCTTTCAATTTTGAATTTTGTATTCTCAACTCCCCCCTGGGGCTAAAACCCCAGGTTATCCTTACTTATCTCTCTCTCCCATTTCCCTAAACGGCAGCCTTAGCCTTAGCTTCAGCCTTCTTAGCGTTAGCTTTTTCATTCCAAGGAGCGCCAATTAATCCCCAGGTTGGGCTGTTGAGTGCCAAGTCCATGTCGCGTGCGAAGATGGCGAAGCCGTCATAACCGTGATAAGGACCGGAGTAATCCTTTTTGTGGTTTAATTTTTTTCAACAGCCTAATGTTTGCAGTAAACAGTGTCAGCAATAAGCATTGTTCGCTGAGAACACATTTATTTTTAGGCTAAATATAGGCTAAAAACACAGCGATGCATAATCAAGTTCAGGACTCAGGCATCATCTAAATGTTGTCCTGAGCCAGGGCGTTGCTGAATCAAGGGATGATTTTTGTATGGTGGGCATTTTGCCCGTCTGCAAATACAAGGGACGGGCAAGATGCCATTCGTGTCAACGTTTTGCTGAAATCTTCTGACTGTATGAGTTTTGCCCTCACCCCCAGCCCCTCTCCCAAAAATGGGAGAGGGGCTGGGGGTGAGGGCAACTCTGGAACGCTTTCTCTTACCTGACTTATTCGTTAAGTTGACACCAATGGCTTTCCGTCCCATCCCACAAAACCAGCAAAATTATCTTGCAAATATGCAACACCGCCCAGTGTTTGTGTTTATCTCTGCAATCACAGCAACAAAGAGCGCATGATGAGAACGAAAGTAGTACTAGAATTAGAGAAGGTTAATCTGCGTTTGAAGTCTGCAAAGGCAAAGGTGACAATTAGAGAATCGAATGGAAGTCTGCAATTACGGGCAACGTTACCAATTAAACCGGGAGACAAAGATAGTAATGGAACTGGGAGAAAGCAATATAATCTCAGTTTGAATATTCCCGCTAACTTGGATGGACTCAAGACGGCTGAGGAAGAAGCCTATGAATTAGGGAAGTTAATCGCTCGAAAAACCTTTGAATGGAATGATAAATATTTAGGTAATGAGGCTATTAAAAAAGATTTTAAAACCATAGGAGAATTACTCGAAGAATTTGAAACTGAGTATTTTAAAACTCATAAACGCACAACCAAAAGCGAACATACTTTTTTTTATTACTTTTCCAGAACTAAGCGATTTACGAATCCTAAAGAGTTAGCGATCGCGCCAAATCTGCTCAGTTCAATTGAGCAAATCGATAAGGAATGGGCTAAATATAATGCAGCTAGAGCGATCGCAGCATTTTGTGTGACATTCAATATCGAAATTGATTTATCTAAATATTCCAAAATGCCTGAGAATAATTCCCGCAATATACCGACTGATGCAGAAATATCGGAGGGAATTCTCAAGTTTGAAGATTACCAACATAATAGAGGTAATCAAGTTAATCAAAATGTTCAAGATAGCTGGCAACTTTGGCGCTGGACGTATGGAATGTTAGCAGTTTTTGGTTTACGTCCACGAGAACTTTTTATTAATCCTGATATTCATTGGTGGTTGAGTCAAGAAAATACAGATTTAACATGGAAAGTTGATAAAGATTGTAAGACTGGTGAGAGACAAGCCTTGCCATTATATAGGCAATGGATTGAGGATTTTGATTTGAGAAATCCGAAATATTTAGAGATGTTGAGGGGTGCGATCGCTAAAAAAGATAACACCAATCATGCGGAGATAACCGCGTTAACACAGCGAGTTAGTTGGTGGTTTCGCAAGATAGGATTAGATTTTAAACCCTATGATTTACGCCACGCTTGGGCAATTCGAGCGCATATTTTAGGAATCCCAATTAAAGCGGCTGCGGATAATTTGGGGCATAGTGTGCAAGTTCATACCCAAACTTATCAGCGTTGGTTTTCGCTCGATATGCGGAAGTTGGCGATTAATCAGGCTTTGAGTAAAAGGAATGAAGTTGAGTTGATTAGGGAGGAAAATGCTAAGTTAAAAATGGAGAATGAAAAGTTGAGATTGGAGATTGAGAAGTTGAGAATGGAAATAATTTATAAAAGTAGTTAAATTAGCTAATAAATATACCATCTTTATAGAATTTGGTATAATCTATGGGTAAAACTTATTGATAGCGAAGCAAATATAAAATTATGGCGCTAGCAACCCTAAATCAAATAATTAAGCAGCTTGAAACACTTGAAATAGAAGAACTTCGGCAGCTTAATCAGACTATTCAAAAGTATCTTGCTGATAAAGAAGAAACAGTCAAGCAAGCAGCATTTCACCAAGCTCTAATCGATTCTGGCTTAATAAAGCAGATAAAACATCCTGCTTATGAACCAATAACTGAGCGACGACTAATTCAGATTGAGGGAAAGCCTATTTCTGAAACTATAATTGAGGAACGTCGTTAGATGGCAATCTACTTTATAGATAGTAGCGCATTGGTCAAGCGTTATATTAGTGAAACTGGATCGAGTTGGGTTTTGCAGCTATTTGATCCGACTCTCAAAAATGAGGTATTTATTGCTGCAATAACTGCTGTCGAAATTATAGCGGCAATTACCAGGCAATCGCGTGGTGGAAGTATTAGCATTACAGATGCGACAATAACACGCAATCAGTTCAAAAGTGATTTACAGAAAGACTATCAAATCGTTTAAATCACAGAAAATATTATTAATTCTGGAATGGTATTATCTGAAACTTATGGTTTACGAGGTTATGATGCTATCCAACTAGCAGTAGGTCGTGCAGTCAACACTATTTGTATTGCTAATGGATTACCTCCTATTACCTTTGTCTCCGCAGATAATGAATTGAATGCAACAGTTGGAAGTGAGGGATTAATAATTGAAAACCCTAATAGTCACTCATAATGCCGACTTACGCTAGTGTAGAAATTACGTCTTAATGCTTTGGGAACTCCAATTGGAGCAAATGATTTATTAATTGCTGCGTAGGCGTAGCCAGCCGTAGGCATCGCCTTAGCAAATGATCTCACTCTTGTCACCCACAACACCCGCGAATTCAGCCGTATTGATGGCTTGAAGTACGAGGATTGGGAATAGCTGCGTATGAAAGAGTCTATACATTATCTGAGGTTCTCATACGAATATATCTAGAATTACTCGTATAGCGGTTCTCGTTTATGTGAGGTACATCGGTAGGGGCATGGCACTGCCATGCCCCTACACCTGGCGATATAATGTTGTACCGCATCTGAATGGGAACCGTTATATTATGTATTAACAAAGACTATATTAAGAGAAATACTACAATAACACCTCGGATTGAAGAACAAGATAGTTATTTAAATTCAGATGCTCCAATTATTAAATCAAAAATTATCACTGAGCCTAAAAATCTGAAAAAAAAAGCTAGTAAATCAAATGCCAAAGAATCTGATGAGGCTTGGAATGGTCGTGATTTTTATGTCAATCTTGGCGAAGGCAAACATAGAAACTGGGAGGACTGCCAAAAATATGGTTTTATCTCTGCTGGTAGTGAGAAAAACTATAGCCGACCTTTAATAAACTTGCTGTTTCCTGGGTCGCGTGTATTCGTCTACATACCGAAAACTGGTTATGTCGGCGTTGGTCTAGTAACACATCCTGCTGTACGTGTAAAAGACTTCAAGGTATTGTTCAATGGGCAACAAGTACCAATCCTAGATGCACCAATTGTTGCTCCCAGTATGGGCGAATATGCTGATGACCTGGATAAATCCGAGTACCTTGTCCGTGTTGAATGGATAAAAACAGTCCCTAAAAGTCAGGCAGACTGGGAAGAAGGCCTTTTTAGAAACCCGCACACAGCATGTAAAATGAGGCATAATTTTACAATAGAGAGGTTATGTCAGGATTTCGGATTAAACGATTAACTGTCATTTAATAATCGCGTTATAGTGCGATCGCATCCCTCCCATAAGATTTATTGTTGCAAAACACAACGCAGCATGATCTCAAATTTACAAAGCTGATACCGCAGCCTGATAAAATTTGTGAAAAGATAGAAATGTTGATTCATCTCCAACATGATAATTATGAACGCCGTAGAGCTATTTCCTACCCTGCGAAATTTAACTCGTGCAGACAAACTGAAAGTTATGCAGTTTCTAGTTTCAGAATTATCTAGGGATGAGGAACCATCATTAGAGCAAGGAGCAACTTACCCTATTTGGTCGCCACTTAATTCCCACGCAGCTGCACATCAACTTGCTCAACTGCTAGAGTCAGACGAGTAAATGCACAATGGTTAATCCTCAAAGATTCTCCTTTACAGACGGATACGATACATTTGGTGTTCCTGATGCGCTGCCAAAGCTACCATTAATATTAACCTATCGTAACTCATCAGTAGACGTTTCAGGCTTGTTAGATACTGGAGCAAGCGTCAGCGTTCTGCCATATAGTATTGGTATTCAACTAGGCGCAATTTGGGAAGAACAGACGATTTCTGTAATTTTGGCTGGTAATTTGGCTCCCGTTGAAGCAAGAGGTTTGCTTGTATCTGCTCAGATTGGATCGTTTGAGCCTGTTCGGTTAGTTTTTGCGTGGAGTTTATCTAATGATGTACCTTTGTTGCTAGGACGTATGAACTTCTTTTTGGAGTTTGATGTGTGTTTCTATCGTTCACAACTGGTATTTGATGTGTGTCCACAGTCGTAATGCGATCGCATCCCTAATATAGGGTGCATTGTCGAAAAAAGCCAGAGCTATTTTACTCAAAAACAACGCCGCGATAAATTTCCGCCATCGGCAAATCAATACTAACTGAATTCAAAGGAATAAATAGCTCTAAGCCGCTAAATTCACTAAGCAACCAACCTTGAGCTTGCTTACTATAGCGTTCAACAAACGGTTCATCCTGCTCGACTAATAAATATTCGCTAAAACTCGCAATTGAGCGATACATGCGAAATTTATTTTGCCCGTCGTAATCTGCGGTGGAAGCAGATAAAACTTCAACAATCAGCGTGTGATTTAAGACTTCATCTAAACGTTCAGCATTTAGTTGTGGTTCGCCGTCAAAAATCATCACATCTGGATATACTCCGCGTCGATGCTCAGGAATCCACAGCCTTAAATCGCTGTTAATTGGCTCAAATTGAGTATCGCGCAGCAGAAACTTGAAATAGGCAAAAATATTGCCACCGATGCGGCTGTGTTTGAGCGTTCCTCCAGGCATAGGTACAATTTCTCCATCTCGATATTCGCTGCGTCCTTCGGCTTTTTCTTCGATCGCGCGATATTCATCCAAGGTGTAGCGGCGCGAGATGGTAGAAATCATAGGTCGTAAGCGATCGCATTAGCTATAAGACAACAATATTATTTTGTCACAGATTTGCTTGTGAGGGGATATCATGCTGCAATGCGATGCCTCCTGTGGGCTACGCCAATGTCTACCCATCTATCAACTATTTTGAACCATCCAAACTAAAAATCCGAGAATTTGTTCCACAGGTGGGAGGGGATAATCCGTCAAATCGATGGTAACAATACTATCCTCTAGCTTTAGGAATCGCCATTAGACATCTCCGAAAAAGAATGTAGAGACCCGAAATTTCGCGTCTCTACAAGGGTTTCATTTTGCAGATATTTAATTTCCGGAGATGTCTATTATATAGAACCCATTTGACATCTAAGAAGGTGCAGCAAGCCTCTTAACCATCAACCGAATAAAACAAAGATTAACCTTGGCAGTCGCATTAGCT
>NZ_JBALCW010000021.1:0-173023 GCF_036917635.1 Nostoc sp. | reverse complement strand
GAGTTGGGAGTTGGGAGTTGGGAGTTGGGAGTTGGGAGTTGGGAGTTGGGAGTTGGGAGTTGGGAGTTGGGAGTTGGGAGTTGGGAGTTGGGAGTAAAAAAGTCAGATTCCCCGCTCAAAACTCCCTCATCTCCCTACTCACTAAGCGAATAAATTTTAGCGTAGCTTGAGCGGAGGTAATTTTATGGGAATACTATTTATTGTTGGTGTTTGCTGGTAAGGAATAGTTGACGTATGAATTTGCTGCGACTGAGAATGCATCACTTAATCGAGCAGTTAGCCGATGAGGATTTGCAAAGCATTTGGGACGTTCTCGAAGCTTTACATTGTGACTTTTATATGCTTAAAGCGATACAAGAAGCCAAGCGATCGCAGCAACCGTGGGATATCTTAACCCATGAAGAAGCGGTAAGACTGTTGATGTTTTTCTGATTTAGCAGCGCTTTTAGTAGTGCTGAATGCTGAGTGCCAAGTAGTAGCCCATAGTTAAAACTAAGGGATTAGTTTAGTTAGGAAAAAATTTATTTATTATTTAGAACTAAAGTCAGAGGATTTAGATCCATATACTGAATTGTAAGTCTTAGTACTGGTTCTTGACTCAGCACTCATCACTTTCAACTCAGCACTCTTTTGGTGGCCCCTCAAGTTTTGGTTAAGGTAACGCCTAGTGAGTCTGGAAATGCGCTATGCAAGGTCTTTTTTACTAGACCTGAAGAATTTAGAACCTGCCGCCTACGAGCGGGTGCATGATTTTGTGTTTATTGAGTTAGCCCAAAAGTGGCAGTTAAGCGATTTAAAAGACCTACGACAGCTTGATAGTGAAGGCATTTTTCACCGCTTTACCCTCGATAATTACTTGATTGGTATAGAAATCAGGGGTGAAATTGTGAAATTTCTACGTGTCATCCCTATGCCAGATGTTTAAAGTGAAAAGTCAATCAATTTGGGATTTTGGATTTGTTCCACCCACATTCCCTTGATCAGCACGTTGGCAGTAGCGTCTGGTAGAGAAGTGCGAGGCATAAACCGAAATAATTTTTAATTCTTTAATTCTTTAATCTAAAATTGGCACGGTCAAGGGAACACTTAAAACTGTAAACTGTATAAGGCTAGGCAGGGATCGCTATAACCTTACATTAAACTGGTTTTTGAAAAACACTTTATTTGAGATTTCCCTATGGATGCTAGGGCCCTTTGGCAACGATACCAAAACTGGTTATATTTCCACGAGGGATTGGGACTGTACTTAGACATAAGTCGAATCCGGTTCGATGATGCCTTTGTGGATTCGTTGCGGCCGAAGTTTGACAAGGCGTTTGCGGATATGGCTCAACTGGAAAAGGGTGCGATCGCTAATCCTGACGAGAATCGCATGGTTGGACACTACTGGCTGCGAAATCCTGATTTAGCGCCAACTCCAGAACTTACACAAGAAATTGTCCAAACCCTAGAACAAATCGAAGCCTTTGCGGAAAAAGTCCAAACAGGTGCTATTCATCCTCCCAGAGCAAGCCGCTTTACGGATATTATCTCCATTGGCATTGGTGGTTCGGCCCTCGGTCCCCAATTCGTCACAGAAGCCCTTGCTCCTGATTTCCCGCCCCTGAAAATTCACTTTATCGACAACAACGATCCAGCAGGTATCGATCGCGTTCTCAATCATCTACGAAATAGCCTCGCCAGCACTTTGGTTTTGGTGATCTCCAAATCTGGGGGAACACCGGAACCTCGTAACGGCATGATTGAAGTTAAAAAAGCCTACGCCGGACACAATTTGGAGTTTGCTCAATATGCGGTAGCAATTACCAGCGTTGATAGCAACCTCGATAAACTGGCCAAAGACGAAGGTTGGCTGGCGAGATTTCCCATGTATGACTGGGTAGGAGGACGCACCTCAGAAATGTCTGCTGTGGGGCTAGTACCAGCCGCATTACAGGGCATTGATGTTCGCGCCATGCTAGATGGCGCAAAAGAAATGGATGACGCTACCCGCGTCGCAGATGTGAAAAATAACCCAGCAGCCTTACTTGCTTTGTCTTGGTACTTTGCTGGTAACGGAAAGGGCGAAAAAGATATGGTTGTCCTACCTTACAAGGACAGCTTATTTTTATTCAGTCGCTATTTGCAACAGCTAGTGATGGAGTCCTTGGGCAAGGAAAAAGACTTAGACGGCAATGTTGTCCATCAAGGCATCGCCGTTTATGGCAACAAAGGCTCAACAGATCAACACGCTTACGTCCAGCAGTTGCGTGAGGGTGTAGCGAATTTCTTTGCTACCTTCATCGAAGTATTGGAAGATCGTCATGGTCCATCCACTGAAATAGATCCAGGAGTTACATCAGGCGATTATCTTTCCGGTTTTCTCCAAGGAACCCGACAAGCGCTTTATGAAAATCACCGCGATTCGATTACAGTCACGATTCCCCAAGTTAACCCCCGAATTGTAGGGGCGTTAATTGCTTTGTATGAGCGTGCTGTTGGTTTATACGCTAGCTTAGTCAACGTCAACGCCTACCATCAACCAGGCGTAGAAGCTGGCAAAAAAGCAGCCGCCTCTATTCTCGATTTGCAAACACGAGTGGTAGCAGTGCTGCAAAAAGAAAAAACTCCCATTTCTCTTGACGAACTCGCAAAAAAGGCAGGCGCATCAGAGCAAGTTGAGGCAATTTACAAGATTTTGCGTCATATCCATGCCAATCAACGAGGTGTGGTTTTGCAAGGTGATCTTCAGAAACCCGGTAGTTTAACTGTTTCTGCTAGCTAATAGCTCTAGTCTAAATTTCACCTTTTGTCTTTAATTGTTGTATTAGCAACAATTTTTTATTGTGAAGCATCCTAGATAGAAGTTTATCTTCCGTCTAGGATGCTTCACTGTATAATTCGTAATTCGTAATTAATTAAAACATATACCTGGGGTGGGTTGTGCGATCGCTCGTTATTACTTCCCATAAAATAAAGTTAAGCCAGCATCAATAAGTAGGATTAATACTATGACTGAATCAACCGCAAAACAACCTGCACGTCGAGGTAGAATCTTCCCAGAACGCACTTTACCACCAGAAGAACTTGCTAGACGCAAAGCTGAAGATGAAGTATTTTATCGGCGTTGTCGGGCAATTTTTGAGCGCGTGCGTCCCGATTTAATTAAGGAACACTATGGCTGGTATATTGCAGTGGAGCCAGATAGTGCTGATTACTTAATTGATGCGGATAAAATGCAAGCTCATAAAAAATCCCTTGAAAAATACCCAAATAGTAGACATTGTGTATTCTGTCTAAATGAAACGGGAACAACTGGCACAATATGATTCAGGGGAACTTTGGGGATAATGGGCAACTATTCTTTGAAATTGATTTGATTACATCTGATGGATTAGATTTGCCTGTGGATGCCTTGTTAGATACTGGTTTCACAGGCTTTATAGCTATTAATAAACAAGATTTAGATAGTCTTGATTGGGCTTATATAGGTGAAGAATCTCTACGAACTGCTAAGGGAGAATCAAGATTTGATATTTATTTAGGTAAGGTGATTTTAAAGGAATACGAGTATGAAATTAATGTTTATGTAGGCGATGAAATTACGGAAGTATTGTTAGGCTCAGAATGGCTAAATTTTTTGCCGTTGGTGGTGAATTATCGGGCTAGTATATTAACTTTGGGATAATTATGATGCCTACGGCTGGCTACACCTACGCACTTGATTTATTTTTAAACGAACCGCAGAGGCGCAGAGAGCGCAGAGGGAAGAAAAGAGATATATTTTACTATTTTTAGTTAATAGGTAAATCGCGGAGAAAGTAAAAGCGATCGCTATTCCAATTACTACCTTTTATTCGTCCTAAATAACCTGTTAATGGTGAAGAAAGTTCTATCATAATTTCGTATAATTCTTGATTTTTCAAAGACTTAGGTGGACTATCATAAATGTATGCTACATGAAGGGCATCCACTCCAACATTTACATCACCTGTTTTTTCTAGATGCTTTTTTACAAGCTGGATAATGTGCGATCGCAATTTAATCTCTTTCTCAGCTTTATCAATATATTCATCGATTTTATAGTCAATTTGCCCAGGTTCGAGATATTGCTGTAATTCGACTAAATTAATAGCACCTGGATATTTTGCTTTGAATTCAACGAGCTTTTGTAAAGTCATAGCATTAATAATACTTACTTCCCATTCTTTAGCGGCTTTTTGTGTATCTGTAGATGGATTACCAGGGCCAATTACTAACTTAGCTGAAGTTAATAGTTGAGTTTTACCTAAGTGCATCCCTCCAAGTTTGAGTAATTCCTCAACTGTACGACTCGGAATAAGCTTACCCGCTTTACACTCGCAAATAATAGGGTAAGGTTTGGAACAATATAAATCTAAGCCTCCAGCGCCACCTTTGTAAGCACTTTCAATTTTGAACCCTAAAAACTCCAAACTTTGACGTGCGATGTTTTCAAAATCTGTACCAGCTTGGTAGTTGCTTTTTTTGTCGTCTTGTTCGATGCTGCGATCGCCTAATTTTGCTATATCATTTATCCAAGCTAAATTTGCATCGGGTTGCTTAATTAGCTTGTCACTACTCCAACCCAAAAATACTTTGATATCGTCGTCTAATTGTTTAGCTGCTGGTTGGCTAATGCTTAAGGATGCGATCGCACTCTGCAATTCTTCTAATTCAGGATGCAGTGAGGGTTGTAGCTTTTCTAACTGGTCTTTGCGTTGGGCGAAGGTGCGATCGTTTAATACAGGGTTGACTTCAGAAACGATCAGCGAAGGGTTTAAAGGCCGAAACTGAGGATTTTGGGATTGCAAAAGAATCTCAAGTGATTGAGGCAGGAGATAAACACGTAGGTAAGCCAGAACAAGATGAGGTCGTTGCCCAAGAGTTTGCTGTAATGCTTCTTTTGTCCAAACTGTTAATTGTGACAAACTATCCAAAGATTCAGGAGGGTGCAAAATGCACCCTTCACACCTAGCCCAAGCTTTAACCACAACCTTTTCACAACCTTGCTGGGCTAAAGCTGTTTGAGCAATGGATAAAAAACTTGGGCGATAGTATTGCTCATAGGATTGTAAATTAATTGATATATCGGTTGGATAAAGGGCAAATTGCCGCCCCGGATTAATGAATATGCGAGGCATTGTGGCAATCATTCGCCCTTGTATTAACGCTTCAACCTCAGAAGCTGGTAAACATAAGGCTGTGTCAAGGACAACTGATTCACTCATGTTTAATTTAACAACTCACTCAGATCCTCTGAGTCGTCTGTATCCTCAATAATGGATGGGTTAAGGAAGTCATTTAATAATTCTTCTCCCTCAATAGTCTCGTCATCGATATGGCCAGAAGGATCACTCAAAATTTCCAGAAGCAAAGGATTTTTACGAGTAAACATCCGGGAAAATTCCATAATTTGTTCTTCAGTTAGCTGATAGCTTTCACGTTTCTGATAAACAGCATCAAAATAAATTAGCTCTCGAATTTCCTCAGTTTTTAAATCCACATGTTCTCCACCAAGTTCTTCTACAAGTTTTTTGAGATAAGTATAAGAATCCCAATTTTTTTGAATCTTATTTGCTTTAGAGCGAACTAAACAACCTCGCGTTATATCGAATGTTTGATATTCAATTAAACGCCACATTCCTGCTCCTACTGCTCTCCCATGTAAGTATGGGAGAACAGCAACACCAATTTTGAAAGTTTTCTCTTTTTCTTTGCCAATTACTTTAAAGCTTATCCAACCCTGATTTATTGACTTTGGTTCAACGTCAGTAATGTCTTCGATTGTTAATTTCTCTAGTTTTTCCCCTGTAGAAGTTTCACATTCTAATGTCTGACCTTTTAAACTCTGAAAGCCAAAACGTAAAGCATCGATAATTAGGGAGTTATTTTTTTCATCTAGATAATCACCATTATCTACCTTACTTTCTCTTTCTAAAGCCAAATAAAATCTTTGCAATGGATCTTGTGGTAATATTTCTTCCTCAACCTTAAAGTTTTCAGCACACCATTTCAAAGCTTCCCTTACGGTTAGTCCGTTCTTTCCATATTTTCTTAATTCACTTTCTTCAAAGGGGTAGAGTGGGTAATGAGGTTTTAAGTTATTTACTTCATAAAACTCTTTTAACCAAAGAGTAACTAAATCAACCATAGAATCGCCACTAAGAGTTTTTAAATCTAATGGTTTTCGTTGCGTATATTTTGAAACTCGATCAGGTGTACCACCAGGCATCAGATTCACCTTTTTTGTCCACGTATCAGGCAACATAACTGTGAGAATAACAAGACCTCGACCAAGTGGAGATGGTTCGAGAGTATCATGTAGACGTTTCACTAAATCAGCAATTACCTGTGGAGTTGTTAAGCCATCAACACTGCAATTGTTTTCTACATCTATTTCATCAAAACAGATGACGACTGGGTTATAGTAATTCACCAAATTAAGAATTTGCTGAATATTTTTGAGGGCTTCAGATTCCCTATCTTGACTAGCTTTACAGGGATTGGGTAATCCTAATTCCTCAGCATTAGAGGTTGCTAATTCATCACCAGATAACCATTTAATTGCAAAAGATGCTTGAGTTTCTGAAAGCGTCCACAAAATAGCCCTGACAATATAGGGATCTGCATTTGGTTTTGTTTTGAGAACTTCTTTGGTCAGCCTATCCATCAAATTTTTGTTTCTAGCTGACCAGCTTGAACATACTTTATCAAATCTTTCAACTAGTACCTGGGGAAAAAGACTTGGAAAATTAGAATCGATAGCTTTAAAGCCTTCATTTGCCATCGCCGCCGCCACTTCCTGCCACTGCATCACGCCTTGACTAGCAGTATTACTGAGACTATCTGCCAAAGTTTGTTGGAACTGGTATTTAACTAGGTTTAAATCTGTATAGTTGTTAACACCTGCATAAATGAACAGAGCAGTTCCATCCGCTCTCAGTTGATGGCGAATGCGACTAAGGATATGAGTTTTACCCACACCCTGTTGAGCTGTAATGGCAATTGATGTCACCTTCTCTTGAGTAGATTGGCTAGTACGCACCAGATCAATTGCCTGAAAAACTGCATTAGAAGCGTGAGCATTTAAAGTTGGTACATCGGGGAATCCCTTTCCCCAGACATCCTGTTCTTTAACTATCCCAGCGTTGATAAACGGATTATGGTTTCTGATGGCGGTGTTAAGGGCTTCTTTTGGAGAAACGGCTGAACTATCCATAGTAATTTTGTCTGAGGTAAGGAGCTACATTGAGATTCAAAGAAATTTAGGAATTTAAAAGCTTGGTGTAGTAACGCAACCCACCACCAGGAATTGTTATTGAGTCGTCACGTTTATCTGGGGTGATGTCTCGCATTTCTCCCGCCATCAGCTGCAAAACATCTTTTTCCTGCATTTCTAGTAGCCAATTGCTGAAATTGTCACGACTAACTCTCTCGCCTATTTCTCTCCTAATCCGATAAATTGGCACAAGATCATCTAGGTTGTAGTTTTGATTCAGCTTGTCGTAAACTTCCAATGTCACAGATTTAAACTCGTCGTAAGATGCGATTCCTTTGGAAAGCTTCGCGATCGCACTCTTCCCATTAACTGATACATCTGCACTACTAACCGCAACATCAATCTGACTAATCCACTTCACCAGCGCATTCGCCGCCCAAGTACCGACAATCGTCCCTTCAAATTTAAACTCGCCATTTCTCAAACCCTCACCCAACACCTCTAAACCCTTGTCAGATATCAGAGAATATCCTTTTTTGGAGATTGCGATCGCACCCTGATTCTGTAATTCTTCAAGTGAACCCTGATAATCTGCTACCTTCTGGCTTTTTGATACAATTCGCTTCGTGAGTTGACCCTTCTTAACTTCCTGCTGCGTTCCTCCCAAATCCCACAAGGCCAAAAGGAGACGAGTTCTAGTTTGGGCTGTATTTTGTGCTGTCATATTAAGTGTACTTTTTGACAAAAAGCATCATAGTAACTGTATCTTTTTAATTTATTTACCCCGAAAACATAACCGAGAAATTGCTGAATATTTCGGCGTTTTAGCTAAATAGATTAATTAAAAATCCAAAATATATTTCTTTCGGATGAATGCAGTTTCTCTCAAAGGCAGGATGGAAGACTTGAAGAAACCGATCATCATGAAAGTGAAACGCTGTAGCTGTGCAGTTATAAATTAAGTGAAATATGTTTTTTCAATCCCAGGTGAAATAACAGGATTTCTAACTTGGTTTTTGCAACAGCAAGGCTCTTAGCAAATACAGGTGATGAAGAAATCCGATGATCACAATATATAAAGAACGTAAAATAGTTTCGCGTCTATTTGCAGTGCTGCTTTCGGCATTGCTAACCGTACCCTTGCTAAGTAGCTGTGGAGGAGGTTCTAAAAACGCTTCTGCACCACCACCTGTTGATGATACCGTTGGTAGAACAGTGAGCGATCGCAAGGCTACAAGCCAAACCGAAGCTAAGAAGGGATTGGGTACAGGGCAAAAAGTGGCGCTTTTGGCAGGAGCTGCGGCACTTTACTACATGTACAACCAACATCAAAATGCTTCAAAAGAAGGAGCGCAAGGTAAGTACTATCTTTCCAAGAACGGGCGTGTATACTACCGCGATGCTGAAAAGCGCGCTCACTGGGTAACTCCACCATCAGAAGGAATTCGAGTACCAGAATCTGAAGCACAACAATATCGGCAATTCCAAGGCTATAACGGGAATACTTCAGGTCGCGATCTAACTGGCATAACTTCATCCGCAGCTCCAGCACTTTAGATAGCAAAGCGTGTGTAAATAAGAAAGCGGGTTTCCCGGAGGATAACGCCTTTCGCGCACGTCGGAAACACGAACTTAAATCAGGAGACAGATTATGGTAGATGAATTTTTCCGAAAAGCGAAGGATTTGCTCTTAGGGTCGAACGGCGATCAAGCTGAAGATGCCGAATTCCGTGATCGCAATGTCCGCCCAGCCAGCGAAGACCCCTACGGCGACCCCGCAGATCCGGCATCTTACGGCAACGTGATTCCAGCCAGTCAAGACCCCTACGGCGACCCCGCAGATCAAGGGGAATTTGGTAACGTTCGTCCAGCCAGCGAAGATCCCTACGGCGACCCCGCAGATGAGGATTACCGCCGTTAACGCGAAACTAGTGGTCTCTCCCATTAGACATCTCCGACAATGAATGTAGAGACGCGAAATTTCGCGTCTCTACAAGGGTTTCAGGTTACGCATATTTAATTTCTGGAGATGTCTATTACGAATTATTTGCTCACTTGTTGTTATCTAAAACCCACATTCCGCACTTCAAAATGTATTATCTATCTTTTCAATAAAAATTCCTAATAATGTTCAAATTATTAAGTATTAATATTGAATACCATTGGCGATTTATGTTGTTGATTTAACCATTTTTTTCCACCTATGGGAAATCTACGCATATTACACGATGAAGTGCGGAAAGTCGGCTAAAATTTGCATACTTACGGCTCAATACTTTTACGCACAGATTGAGCCGTAAGTATGCAAACCCTCTCTTTGGCGATCGGTGAGATTTAATTCCAAAATACCTTAATGCTGACTTCTAAATTAGACTTCTTGCACAAGTCACTATAGGGGTTCCCATTCATATGCGGTACAACATTATATATCGCCAGGTGTAGGGGCATGGCACTGCCATACCCCTACAGATGTACCTCACATAAACGAGAACCGCTATAAGGAACAAGAATTAAATAAATATACAATTTATATCCCTAAATTACCTCACCCTCAATCCCTCTCCGATATATTGGAGAGGGATAGTGATAATTGATGAAGTATTTGCATTTTATTTAATCCACGTTCCTAACACTCCACCCCCATCCCCTCTCGAAGATCGGTGAGGGGAGACAAAGCATAGCTTTGGCGGGGCAGGACTATTTCATTCTCATCTAGCCCGCCTCAGAATGAATTCTGAGTCTAATAGTGAAACTCGTCTAAAGACGAGTAAAAAAAGGTTATAGTCCGTTAAAACGCACTTTAGCTAAAAGCCTGTGAACTTCAGTTCTGGGCGGTTTTTGTTTAGAACGAAATAGCCCTGTTGGCGGGGTGGGGTTCTTATTTTTTATTATTTAAACTCTTCAAGCTGATCCACACGTAACCAAACATTTGGCGTTGGCACTTTCCCGAACTTAATTAGGGCGTAATCACCTTTGATATCTACAATTTCGCCCTTGCTGTCAAACAAATAAGAAGGAAAGCGAGTATCACTGGCTTTTGCTTCCAGACTGTTTTCCAGTTTCTCGCGGATAGCGCGAACCATATCTCCCTTTTTGATTGCCATGAATTCCCCTCTCAAATTTCTAGATTAGACTTATCCGCATTTTAAAAGACTTCCGAGGTAAAAACTCCCAACTCCCAACTCCCAACTCCCAACTCCCAACTCCCAACTCCTAACTCCCAACTCCCAACTCCTAACTCCTAACTCCCCGTACCCTTTGACACTGTGGGCAAAAGTGACTAGATCGCCCACCTAACCTAATCCGCATAATTGGAGTGTCACAAACTCGACAGGGTTCTCCAGCGCGGTTATAAACCCAGGCAACACCACCATAATTGCCATTGACACCCTTAACACTTAAGAAATTACTAAAAGTAGTACCGCCAGCCTCAATGCTGGTTTCTAAAACTTGAATTATGGCTGTTCGCAAACGTTCAATTTGCTTTAGCTGCAAATCTATACACAAGGTTTCAGGTAAAATTCCACTCTTAAACAGGGCTTCATCGGCATAAATATTACCTAATCCCGCCACTACAGATTGATCGAGTAGTGCAGTCTTAATCGGACGGCGGCGGTTTTGAAGTTTGAGAGCTAGATATTCAACAGTAAATTCGGGTGAAAATGGATCTGCTGCCAGTGTTGCCAAACCAGTCATAATACTTTCTACAGCAACACCAGGGGGAACCCACCAAATTTTACCGAAGGTACGCTGATCGACAAACCGTAATTCCTGGTGTTCCCCAAAGAATAATCTAACCCGCGTGTGCTTATGTAATGGTTCATCTCGATGCAGCCATAGTAGTTGACCGGTCATTCGCAGATGAACCCCTAGCCAGCCGGTTGATGAAGGGGAAGATGAGGAGGATGAGGGGGATGAGGGGGAGAGTGTGGCTAGGAGATATTTACCGCGACGATGCCAAGTAGCGATCGCACTTTTTTCAATTCCATCAACAAACTCACCAACAGAAAACGGGTAGGCGATGGTGCGATCGAGCAACACATCTCCACCCGTAATTTCTTGGTTAAGGGTCAATTGATTTAGGCCCCTTCGGACTGTTTCAACTTCAGGCAATTCAGGCATTCAAACTGATTAAGCAAGCAATTTTTATGTACTTGGGCGTTGAATAAAGAAGAGATGGAGTACTAACTTACCCATCCGTAGATGGCTCGTATTACTAACCAAGAGAAACCGTAAATACCCGCAGGGCAGCTTCTCATAGATTAGGGTAGGCTTGGCTCAAAGATGAATGAACTGAAATTTTCAGACTTCATACTTCAGACTTAAGACTATCCTTCATCATCGCATCAAACAACCCCCTTGTAGCTTTGCTGCTATTTTTTCGATGCTTTAGCCTTTGGTGCTTCAACCTCGACTAATTCATCCTGGGCAAAGTTATTGGTATTGATACCAGAGTAATTTACCTTGTCAAAGCGGACAATTACTGGGTATTTGATACCGCTTTGGTCAATGGAAGCTACAGTTCCTAAATCCTGAAACCAGTAGGATTCAGGGCGGAGAATACGTACTTTAGAACCACGTTGAACCATGATTATTTTCCCTTTTAGTTATCAATCGCCAATCTAGAGGGCTAATTGATTTCACTCTACAACCTGAAGGTAGCAGCAAGAGTCTTTGTTAAGTTATTTATCTGAATGGGGAGTCGGGAATGGGGAGTGGGGAGTGGGGAATGGGGACTGGGGACACTTTCGACTTGCTCAGTGCATCGCTGGGGAGTAGGCATTGAATATTAGTTATTGTATTCTCCCTCATCTCCCCCACTCCCCACTCCCAAAAAACGGTATAATAGCCTACTTGACAAGGCACACGTTATAGCGTACCTTCGTTCGCAAGCGTTTATTTTGTAGAAGCTTATGTTTTAGTTAAGACAAACACACTTCCCTCGTTACCTCTGCCAATCCGCAGATCGTTATCTATATAGGTGATATCTAACCAGCCTTGCTGTTTATCACTCTTGATTGCAAAATCAATTGCCGGAAATTTTCTACCTGCTTCAATTTGTTGGATAAAAGTTACCGGAGAATTGTATTCTATTAAACGTTGTAAGCCGATAATAGACCGCTCAAATTTCACTTGGACACGCCGATCTGAAACTGGCTCAAATTTAGCAGCAACGCTGACTAATCCTTCCAAATAAGGTAAGCCATAAATCTCAGCTATGTTGTAAACACTGGCAGTATCAACCCGGATACACTGATATATCTCACCCAGTTTGCACAAAGGTAGACCATCTAAATTTAAAAGAGCCTTGCTAGTGGTGTATAGTAATCGCCAATTGCCATCTAGCAAATTACCAGCTTCCACCGGACGGGGTGTAGGATTAAAATCTTCTAAATTGGCGATCGCTGCTAAGATAGCCTGTTTCTGTGCATCAGTCGCCAGTAGACCGCGATTAGTAAGTGCGATCGCATCCATGAGAGCCGCTTTTGGCATCATCGCCTGTCACCTCTAAAATCAGTCACTTTCCATCAGCATAAACAAGATATTCATCACATATATGGAGAACCATAAAAATTACTAAGAATCGCTTGACTTAAGCCGTATGCCTATTAAAGAAAAAATTTCTATCTGAATGCGGATTTATTCACCAAAGGGTTGAAAAGATAACTAAATAAATCCGTGTCAAGTGATAGACTCTAAATGTCAACTTACGTAAACCTTTTCTTGTCTTCTTTGATATGTTGAACTCTCCATTACGTGAAGAACCCCGTAACCAGCGAGCCCATGTCATCCCCCTCAAGCCAGAGTCTTCTTTATTAGATTGGTTGGAAAATAAGGGTCGAGTTATAACACGTGACGTTCAAGAACCGGATTTTCAAGATGGCGAAGAAGAAATAGACTCCCTAATGGGTGTAAAAGATGGAATTGGCTACGACCTTGATGATGATGACGATATAGGAATCGCCGAGGATTAGCCTTTTCAGGCTAGGGACTTGGTTGTATCCCTAGCTACTGATATTCAATTTTAATAAGTGTGGAGTGAAGGGAAACTTCTGTGGACGCTAAATTATCTCCTGAGCAAGGACTAAATATTTCTGGAATCGCGCTAGCTTCTTTATTAGCCGTTGGGTTAGGTACAACAGCATTTTTCTTAGATTCGATAGCTAACAGGCTCCCCTGGCAAAGTATGTCTTTAACCCTGCCACTGCTGTTGTGTGCTATGGGTTCAGGTGTGGTGGGCTTTTGGGTAATACCTTTACTTCAAGCCCTTAAAACTGGACAAATAATCCGCGAAGATGGCCCCCAAGCCCATCTCAAAAAGGCAGGTACGCCCACAATGGGGGGTATATTTTTTATCCCTGTAGGTGTGATTATTGCTTGTATATTGTCTAACTTTGCTACAGATGTCCTTGCAGTTTCGGCTTTGACACTCAGCTACGGATTAATAGGCTGGCTGGATGATTGGCAAATTCTGCGCCGGAAATCTAATAAAGGTATATCTCCCCGAACAAAACTGGCTTTACAGGTGAGTTTTGCGGCAGTGTTTTGTCTATGGCTGGCGTTTAATCAACCTTCTAATATTACAAATATTGCTTTGCCTTGGGTGAGCTTTACAGTTCCCTTAGGATTTCTATTTTGGCCAATAGCCGGTTTTGTGCTAGTTGCAGAAAGTAATGCGACTAATTTAACAGATGGTATTGATGGCTTGGCAGCAGGAACAGTAGCGATCGCACTTTTAGCATTAGGTGCTATAGTCGCACCTACAGCACCTGGGTTGATGGTTTTCTGTGCGGCTTTAAGTGGTGGTTGCTTAGGTTTCTTAGCTCATAATCGTAACCCCGCCCGCGTTTTCATGGGAGATACCGGTTCCCTGGCACTGGGAGGAGCTTTAGCTGCTGTAGCGTTATTGACAAACACCTTAGTAGCTCTGTTTATTCTCAGTGGTATCTTCTTTGTAGAAACCCTTTCGGTGATGGCACAGGTAAGTTATTACAAAGCCACGAAAGGCCCCGATGGCAAGGGCAAGCGCCTCTTTAAAATGGCACCTTTACATCATCATTTAGAACTCACTGGCTGGTCAGAATTGCAAGTGGTTGGAGTATTTTATGTCATCGCGGCTATTTTGGCTGCCATCTGCTTGGCGTAGGCGCAGCCCAACCCAGGCATCGTTCCATTCTGAATCATCTTTTGAGAAAATAGTCAAATACAAAAAAACAACTCCCACATCTTCAGGGAGTTGTTATTTATATGGGAAAATGCATTAGGGACTGACAAGAAATAAATTATCCAATCTTGTGGGGTGGGCATCTTGCCCGCCCTATTGAACTGGGCGGGCAAGATGCCCACCCCACAATAAGTAGTTGAGTATTTTTTTATTTGTCAGTCCCTTATCAATAATCTTGCATTGTTATTAATTTTGAATCAATTGTACCTATTTACATACTCAATAACCCGATTTTTCCCTGTTCGCTTTGCCTCAAGCATCGCTTGATTTGCCCGATTTAGAAAATCTTTAACCGTAATCCCTGATTCTGATACAGCTATTCCAAAAGAAGCGGTGATGCTTTGGAGGATCTGATCGCCGTCGCGCAATTGCATTTGTTCAATATCTACCCTTAATTGTTCCACTCGCTTCCTGAGCGATTCCAATGTCATATTAGGCATGACAATCACAAATTCTTCACCACCCCACCTGCAAGGAATATCAAAAGAACGAATAGATTTTAATAGCAGTTTTGCTAATTCCTGAATAACAATGTTGGCAGTCAAATGCCCATAACGTGAGTTGTAAGATTTGAAGTTATCAATATCTAGAAAAATAACACTAAGGCGTTGTCCCGATCGTTCAGCCTCCGCTAGCCTTTGTTCTAGTATAGTTTCCATATAGCTTTGATTATATAGTTGGGTCATCCCATCGCGCAAACTATCATGGGTAAGACGTTGTTTTATCGAAAGATTATTTAGTGCAAAGCCTAAAGTTCTAGCAATAATCTCAGTAATTTGTTGATCTTCTGGACTGATTTCTTCGATGGAATAAATGTGTAAAATTCCAACTACTTCGCTTTGTCCAAACAATGGAAAACACAAATGTGCGCCGCTAACAGGCTGGATTAAATGGCTGCACAACAGTCCTGAGTTCCCAGAAGATAAAAGGTTGAATTTACCTCTCCGCAATGCCCAACATTCAGATTTTGAAAATATTTCTTTACTGGTTCTTTCATCTCCCCAAAAACTATTCAGATGAACATAATTTTTAGAATTAGAAATTATATAGACACAACCACTCATATTAGGAAACAGCTTGGAACAAGTTAAAGCAACCACTTTATACACATCATCTTCAGACTCACAGCAATAAAGCATATCTGCCATATCGGAGAGATATATAAGTTCTCGTTTTTTTGCCTCTAATTCCAGTGCTTTTTCTTCTAAGTGCCGATTTAGGTCAATGAGCGATCGCTGTAGTTGTATAGATTCTGTAATATCGATGCTGATCCCACCGAGGCGGCGATCGCCTGTTGCATAATCGCTAAAGGGAAACTTAAACGATAGCCAGTAGCATGGCTGATCATTACCAGATACTTTTGCCTCTTCAATCAACTTCAACGGGTGTAGAGTCTTCAAAACGATTTGATCGTTTGCCATTACCTGCCGCGCCTCTTCTGGATCTGACAAAAATTCACTATCTGCTTTCCCCAACCATTCTTGTGGAGTTACCGAAAATCTAGACTGTGTTTCCTGGTTATAGTAGAGCATTCTAGATTGATCATCTTTGATATAGGCCATGAAAGGCCCTTGATCTAGGAATAGCTGTTGCATCTGCTGGCTGCGTTGAAGTTTCTGGGTATCTTCTTGAGATTTAGCGATCGCCTCTACAATTTGATAAGCGGTTGGCATCAGGTAGAGTAAAGCACATAAGGAAATCAACGCCATTAAGTCAAGCACACATAGGTGTAGTAGCGACACTGCCGAATGTGGCTCAAAGACTGTCAAAAGGTGATGAAATCCGCAAAATAGCACAAATCCAGATGATAAAAAAAAGGCTAGCCAAAACTTAGACGGGATAGTAGCCTTGGTTTTGACGAAAAAAACCCCTATTAATATAGGGATGCCAAAGTATGAAAGTGCAGTGATGCCGTGAGCAATTGTGCAATTCCAGTAAATAGGCTCCATTGCTGACCTGATATTAACATTTCATGCGTTTTACTATAATTCTGGGTCGTTTCAAGATGTAAGCGGAGAAAGGATGATTTCAGTACTTTATTCCTTAATTTTATGGTAGCTTCCTAAAAAGCTGCTCATTTCAACCCCTTACATTGAGTTACCAAGTGAGTAAGTTCGGGTAAAATCAATTTTTCCATCGCCAGTTGCACAGCATTACTCGAACCAGGAAGCGAGAAGATTAATTTATTTTGATAAACACCACCAACAGCGCGAGAAGCGATCGCCCGCGAACCAATTTCTTGATAACTTAAAAAACGGAATAACTCACCAAATCCCGGTAAGGTTTTCTCTAGTAACTTTTCAATGGCATCATAAGTAGTATCTCTTGGTGCAATACCTGTACCACCACTGAAAATTACAGCATTCAAATTTGAGCTTTTACCTAGATTTTCTATATGCTCTTGAATTTGTGTTGGTTCATCTTTGATAATTGTGTAGGCTCCTATAGCATGGTTAGCACCAAGGAGTAACTGCTGAATTAGCTGGCCACTTTTGTCTGTTTCAAAAGTGCGTGTATCGCTAACAGTAACCACAGCACAAGTTACCGTAATTCTAGGCGAGTCTGGGTGGGGTTGTGGCATTATAGCTCATTCATAAACTTTTGCTCATAGATAATTGGGCAGAGAAAATGGCACATTAAGTATGACAATAGTTACCGATACCCCATGCCCCATGCCCCATGCCCTATGCCCTATGCCCTATGCCTGATTTTTACTCAGTCCCAGATCGTTTTCTTCAGCATAGCGTTCCATGAAGCGCATAAAGCGATCCCATTCTTGGGGAGATTTCATCACGTAAAGTGCTTCTAATGCTTCCGGTTTGCCGTTGATAAATTTAGCTTTAACTTCACGGGTAATTATCTCTCCTTCTTGGTCAATCAGGTACATCCCGGTAATATCTTCGGTGCTACCTTGATCTAAAATCTTTGGATTGGTAAAAATAAACGTTGCTGTGCCACTGTCACCAGTGCGCGATCGCGTCAAGCGCACCTCTGGAGTTACTTCTTCGTCAAGACCTCTAGAAAACTGGATTTTTGCCATGATGACTGAATTTAAACTTTTGTAATGGTTAATTTAATATTCTCTCATCAATTAGAACACCACGGTCTAGAGGCTACTGTTATTCATCTTTTTAGTGTATGTACTTAAATTGCTTCTTTTTCAAGTAACAAAGTTACTGGGTCATCGTTTTCGATTGTAACTTGCATCATTGTACCAAATTGCCCTGTTTCCACCTGCAAACCGCTAGCTTTTAACTTGCTAACAAAACGATTATACAAATCTGCTGCTGATTGTGGAGCGGCTGAACGGTCAAAAGAAGGACGGCGACCTTTAAAGGCAGTCACCATAAAGGGTAAACTGACTGATTACTAACAAATCGCCGCCAATTTCTTGTATAGATTTTTGCCAGCGATCGTCTCCTTCCTCATCAGGAAACAGCCGTAATTCCAAGCACTTACGCACCATCCAGTCGATTTCAGCATCAGTATCGTCGGTTTAAAAGTAAGCGAATGCGTCAGGTAGTGATTTATCTGCAACAAACAAATTCAGAATTTGTGCAGCAAACCACATTTACTTTAGAAGAAACCTCTCATAGGTTCGAGGTAATTCGTCTTTGGGAGCAACCAACAAGTGTATTTTTGGAGCATCCAGGATTATTACCATTTGCGGTGTTAAGTCAGACAAATAACCGTACTGCTACGTTACAACAAGTTGCTCAATAAATTTCAGAAATTACCGATCAACGTATCCAGAATAATATTGCAGCCTCAGCCTTTATTCTGGCTGGGCTAGTATTAGAGAAGGAGATAATTCAACAATTGCTGCGGAGGGAACTTATGCAGGAGTCAGTAACTTATCAAGCTATCCTTGCTGAAGGTTTAGCTGAAGGTCGTGCTGAAGAAGTGCGGCGTGTAGCGATGAATTTGCTCAAAGAGGGAATCTCAGTGGCAATAGTGGCGAGAGTGACAGGGTTATCCGTGGAGCAGGTACAGCAGTTAGCAAGCGAAGAAGCTGGTAACTCAGGGGAGTGAGGAAGCGATGTCTACGACGGGCTATTCGGCGTCGCTATTATCTGATTATCTCATTTTCATTGCTCAAAATCGATGCCAGAGCCATTGAAAATTCATTCCCAGGTAGAACCTGGGAACGACTAGTAAACTCCTAACTCCTAACTCCTAACTCCTAACTTCTAACTCCTAACTTTTATTTGCCAAACCCTTTACCGCGATTGCTTGAAGGTAGACAAATGCAGTTTTCGAGTTGAGTAATTAAAGCCTCACGATCCAAATTTTGACCAATTAGCACGATTTGGTTTTTCAATTGACCTTTCCATTCATCATCATCTAAGGTAAAGCGTTTACCGCAAAGATGGAAAATATGACGCTTCGGACTTTCATCAAACCACATAATCCCCTTGGCTCGGAAGATATTTGAGGGTAGCTGGTTATCTAAGAAATACTGAAACTTCCTAATAGAAAAAGGCTTGTCACTTTGGAAAGAGATGGAAGTAAAACCATCATTTTCTAAATGGTCAGAATGATGATGCTCATGGTGATCGTGGTCATGGTCATGATGATCGTGACCGCATGTTGAGTGATCGTGATCATCATGATGATCGTCATGTTCATGCTCGTGATGGTCGTGTTCATCCACCACTGTGTCAAAATATTTATCAGACTCAAACAGACCAACACTGAGAATTAACGGAAGTGGCACTTGCGATCGCGTGGTACGGAGAATTCTCGCTCCTTCTTTAACTTCGTTAATTTTTGTTTCTAACTCATTCAATGTAGCTTCATCAACCAAATCAGTCTTGTTCAGTACAATTACATCACCATAAGCAATTTGGCTGTATGCCGCTTGAGAGTTAAATAAATCTAGGCTGTAGTTCGCCGCATCTACTACGGTAATAATCGAATCTAAGCGAGTTAAATCTCGCAATTCTGTGCCTAAAAATGTTAGAGCTACTGGTAGCGGATCTGCCAATCCAGTTGTTTCCACTACTAGATAATCTAGATTTTCTTGGCGTTCTAAAACTTTGTAAACTGCATCTACTAAATCATTATTAATAGTGCAGCATATACAACCATTATTTAGCTCCACCATGTTCTCACCAGTGGAAACAATTAGCTCGTTGTCGATGCCAATTTCGCCAAATTCATTCACGAGAACGGCGGTTTTCAAACCCTGTTGGTTGTTCAGGATATGATTGAGTAAAGTCGTCTTGCCACTGCCGAGGAAACCCGTAATAATTGTTACTGGCATTCCTTGTTTGGGCGTATCCATTGCGGAAGATTCGGTTGTAACTGCTGATTGCATAGCGCTGTTATCTAAATAGTCAAAAAATAGTAATGTAGCGCAGATAGTCCAGAAAACACTAGCGCCGCTATGCGGAAGTCAAAAGTCAAAAGTCAAAAGTCAAAAACCCTTGATTTCTGGGCTTTCGAGATTTTGTCCAATAGTTATGTTGATTTCCACTGTGACGTACTAGCATAGGGATGCTGGACTGTCATCCCATCTGCTTTACCCTATTATTACGTATCTTCTTATTTCAGCATTACTCTGTTATGACCCTAACCCTTTACAATACCCTCACCCGTCGTCAAGAACCGTTTGAAACTCTCGTTGCAGGCAAGGTTAAGATGTATTACTGCGGCGTGACGGTGTACGACTACTGCCATTTGGGTCATGCGAGAGCTTGCATCGTTTGGGACGTAGTGCGCCGATATCTCCAGTTTATCGGTTATGAAGTGCGATATATCCAAAATTTTACCGATATTGATGACAAGATTCTGAATCGAGCCTGTGTTGAACATTCATCGATGGAAGCTGTAGCCGATCGCTTTATCAAAGCATATTTTGAGGATATGGCGCGGCTAGGAATCAAGGAGGCTGATGAATATCCCCGTGCTACTCATACGATGAATGGCATTCAACGCTTAATTCATGAGTTGGAAAATAAGGATTTTGCTTACCCTGCTGACGGCGATGTGTATTATGCAGTGCGGCAGTTTGCTGAGTATGGCAAGCTTTCGGGACGCAAATTAGAAGATATGCAAGCCGGGAAAAGCGAGCGCGTCAACGTCGAAGATCCAGAATATCAGAAAAAGAAAGACCCCTTTGATTTTGCTTTATGGAAGGCAGCAAAACCAGGAGAGCCAGCTTGGGAATCACCGTGGGGCGCAGGTCGTCCGGGGTGGCATATAGAATGCTCGGCAATGGTGCGCGATCGCTTGGGTGATACCATCGATATTCATGCTGGTGGTGCTGACTTAATTTTTCCCCACCACGAAAACGAAATTGCCCAATCTGAGGCTGTAACAGGAAAACCCCTAGCGCGTTACTGGCTGCATAACGGCATGGTGAAAGTAGATGGTGAAAAAATGTCCAAATCTTTGGGCAACTTTACCACTATTCGAGAATTACTGGATCGAGGAGTTGACCCGATGGCGGTACGGTTGTTCGTACTGACCGCTCAATATCGTACACCAATTGATTTTACCGACGAAGCGATCGCCGCAGCAACCAACGGTTGGCACACCATTAAAGAAGGTTTACTCTTCGGCTACCAATACGCTAAAAAACTAGGTTGGGGAGTGGAAACTGCTTCACTACTTCCTGAAACTGTTGAACGCTTTCAAGAAACTGTAAATAACGACTTTAATTTTCCTGGTGGGTTAACAATTCTGTTTGAATTAGCCAAAGAACTGCGCCGTGAGGGAAATATTATTGTGCATGAAGGGAAAACTGAAACTTCCCCTGATGAGTTAAAGCGTCAATGGCAAACTCTCGTCACATTGGCTGGAGTTTTAGGTTTGGAAGCCGAGATAGAAGCGGAAGCTGACAAGAGTAATGGTTTAAGCGATGCGGAAATTGAAGCAAAAATTCAGCAAAGGCAAGAAGCACGTATTGCCAAGAATTTTGCCGAAAGCGATCGCATTCGTGACGAACTCCAAGCAGAAGGTATTACGCTAATTGATAGCCGTGATGGCACGCGCTGGCACCGGAATTAGAGAAGACATCTCCGAAAAAGAATGTAGAGACGGGAAATTTCGCGTCTCTACAAGGGTTCTGAATAACGCATATTTAATTTCTGGAGATGTCTAGAGGACTGGGAACTAAAAATTGAATTCCTCCCAATGCCCAATTCCCAATGCCCAATGCCCAATTCCCCATTCCCCATTCCCTTTAATTATGTGGATTACTCTAAAAAAAGCGATCGCTAGTTTCGATATTCCTGCTGATTGGATTGGTATTAGAGCCGTAAAGGAAACTTCTACAACCCGTTTAGTCCGTGACGGCTTACCCCAACTAAACGGCAAATCCTTCACTGTAGGAGCCATGCTGGAAGTTTTGGTAAATGGCTGTCTGGGTTATGCAGCAACTAACTCTCTAGAACTGTCTTCCTTACAAGCTGCTGCCGAAACAGCCTATAAACAGGCACTAGCAGCCAGTGAATGGTGGATACATCCCTTTCGTGAAAGTGAGCGCCCTAAAGTCGTTGGTGAATATAAATCTCCATATCTTGAGCCATTGGATGCTTTGAGTCCGGGAGAAATCAACGATTTACTGGTTCGGATTTGCCAAATCCTGAAAGTTGACGACAAGATAGTGCAAACCATAGCCAGTGCTAGCACCATTGAGAGGGAATCTTGGTTTATTAGCAGCAACGGCTCAGAAGTCTATCAAGAAATTCTATCTATAGGCACTCATTATGGAGCCACCGCCCAAGATGGTGTGGTTGTACAGCAGCGCAGTAACAATGGTTCTCACGCAAACTATTACCAAGGCGGACTAGAACTTTTAAAACAAGAAAATTTATGGCATCTGGTGCGGCAAATTGGCGAACAAGCAGTAGAACTATTGACAGCAGAGGAATGCCCAACCACTCGTACCAATTTAGTTTTAGCTCCAGACCAAATGATGCTGCAAATCCATGAAAGTGTCGGGCATCCCCTAGAAATTGACCGAATTTTGGGAGATGAGCGGAACTATGCTGGGGGCAGCTTCGTTAATAAAAGTGATTTTGGCAACCTAGTATATGGTTCGCCACTGATGAATATTACCTTTGATCCCACCGTACCTGGGGAATTTTCTAGCTATGGCTTTGATGATACTGGTGCTGTAGCAACGCGAGAGTATTTGGTTAAAGAAGGAGTACTGCAACGGGGTTTAGGCAGTCTAGAGAGTCAAGCCAGAGCAGGTGTAGCAGGAGTTGCCTGTGCGCGTGCTTCCTCATGGAATCGACCTGCGATCGATCGCATGGGAAACTTAAATTTAGAGCCTCTAAACGCTAGCTTTGAAGACATTGTTCGCGGCATAGAACACGGCGTTTACATGGAATCTAACCGCTCTTGGTCAATTGACGATCGCCGCTACAAATTCCAATTTGGTTGCGAGTACGCTAAATTAATTGAAAACGGTAAACTCACCAAAACCCTCCGCAATCCCAACTATCGCGCCACAACACCAGAGTTTTGGCACAGCTTAATCCAAGTAGGAGATGCCACAAACTGGCAAATGTATGGTACTCCTTATTGTGGTAAAGGAGAACCAAATCAGGCTATTTGGGTAGGACATGGTTCACCTGTTTGTGTATTTGCTAATGTCGAAGTTTTTGGTGGAGGAAGTTGAAAAAAGTTAGGAGTTGAAAGTTATGAGTTAGGAGTTAAAGAAGTCGGAAGTCGAAAGTACAGTTTTGTAACAGGGATTTAGCCCTGCATTGCGGTCTTGGTGTCGAACCCAAGAGAAGCAACTTTGTAAGACAAACCCCGCTCTCCACATACATCCATGCTTCTTTTGTAGCCGTGGACAAAAAAGCGCCGAAGTTTCTTAAAAAAATCTTCAACTCCTAACTCCTAACTCCTAACTCCTACCTCCTAACTCCTACCTCCTAACTCCTAACTTTCTCCCCCTCCTTATTCCCTATTAATATTAATATCTATGAAAATTGAGGAATTATCTACGTTAGAAGTCAGCTTTAATCAACTGATTGAAACTCTACTGATTAAAAAAGCCGAAAGTGAACAATTCACTGTGAAACTCAGCTGTGAAAGAAGTCAATTTACTCGTTTCAATCACGCGAGAGTGCGCCAAACTGGTTGTGTTGCTGATGGTTGGATCGAACTGACTTTGATGGCAAATCAATGCAGCAGTGTTCGGCAGTTCCCCTTTACTGGAAATTGGGATGTAGATTGGCAGTTAGCATATACTGCTTTGCAGGAACTACGTGACGAACTGATTCTATTACCCATCGATCCGTATCTAGTTTTGCCATCAGGAAATAATACCAGCCGGGAAGTACATTCTGGGAATTTATTGGCGGCGGAAGCAGTAGTACCAACTGTGCTAAAACTAGTTGCTGAATTAGATTTTACTGGTATATATGCTGGAGGAATAGTAATTAAAGCTTATGGTGATTCTAACGGTCAAAAACACTGGTTTGCTACTGATTCTTTTACATTAGATTATTCTCTATTTTCCACCTCTGGACAAGCAGTTAAGGGGACATTTGCTGGGAGTAATTGGGATATATCTGTATATATAGCCAAAATTAGCGCAGCCAAAAAGCAACTAGAACTCCTTTATCGCCCAGCTAAAGAATTGCCACGGGGACAATACAAAACTTATTTTGCACCTGCTGCTGTTGCAGATTTATTATTAATGCTCTCTTGGGGAGCAGTCAGCGAAGCTGATATCCAACAAGGAAACAGCGCTTTAGCTGCTTTATCGCGTCAAGAAAAACAACTTTCTCCAAGATTTAGTTTGAAAGAAAACTTTCAGAGAGGATTAGTACCACGATTTAATGAATTGGGAGAAATAGCAGCACTGGAGTTACCTATAATCGAAAAAGGACATTTGGTAAATACTTTGGTGAATTCTCGGACTGCTAAGGAATATCAAAAAATTGCCAACGGTGCTAATGGTTCAGAGACTTTACGTGCGCCAGAAGTGACTACTGGAAATTTAGGATTTGAGCAGATTCTTCAGAGTTTAGATACCGGATTATATGTATCTAATTTGCATTACTTGAATTGGAGCGATCGCCAAACTGGTAGAATCACAGGTATGACTCGTTATGCTTGTTTTTGGGTAGAAAAGGGAGAAATTATCGCCCCCATTGAAAACTTACGTTTTGATGAAAGTCTTTATCGCTTCTGGGGAGAAAACTTAGTAGATTTGACCACTTTTCAAGAATTCATTCCCGAAGTCGGAACTTATGAAAGTCGCCAACTAGGAGGTAGTTTAGTTCCCGGTATGTTGGTAGAAGATTTTACATATACTTTGTAATCATCTGCTGACAGGAAATTAAAAGCCAACAGATAGAAATCGGCTCTATCGCTTCCTTTATAAGCTAAAAAACATCTAATTTGCATAACCCTTATTAAATATAACTCTTGTGGGGTGGGCATCCTGCCCGCCCAGTATATGCAAGTTTTTTTGTGGAACAGCTTAGTTCCTAATATTAAATCCATACTTTTTTAAACCTGTTATTCTTATAGAGAAAAAATTTTACAGTTTTCCAACTTGGTATTTAATAGCGGAAGTCATAATAATTCGTAATTTATAATGACGCTCCTGCGTCGCTAACGCTGCGCTAACGTAATTCGTAATTATTACCCCCCGACTGAAGTCGGGGGCTTAAAAATAATGATGCTACACATTTTTATATCTCCATCTGATTTATCAATTTGCTCTGTACCTATTTAATTACGAATTACGATAAAGCTAGTCCATCCGCCATCAACGACAGTAAAATTATTGTCCTGAGCGACAAATATCGAACCGAAAGTGCTCATTATAATGCTCCTTTAATCAATCATATTGCGCGTGGTAAAACCACGTACCTATTTAGGATTCAGTTTTACTTCCGGAAACTACGCTAATTATTTACAAACCTTTACACCATAATATTTTTATGACAGATTTTAACTACCAAGCGATGACTGATGAAGAGTTGCGAGACTGGGTTCGCTACCATCCCAAAGATGTAGAAGCCTTCCACATTCTCATGTATAGATTAGAGCAACGTCCAAAAGTGTTTTGCAGCACAGATGAAGAAATTGAAGCCGAATTGCAAAAGCGAATTAACCAAACGCGATCGCAGTGAAGGATACTAGGGACTGGGGATTAAGTAATTTTTCTAGTATCCAATACCCATTTTTCTGAATTTTAAAGACTAATTTTATTAATTAAATTATCTCAATTCTAAAATTATCTATTCCTGTAAACTGCATTAATTACAATATCTTTGATAAGTAGGTAAATAATTAATAAGCTCAATAAAAGTTGCTCAAACTGAAGAATTGGATCTAATCGCCAACCTTGGAAAGTTAAAATAAACCCACACAATAACATTATAATTGGTGTAAATATCGCTTGGATAATATAAAGTGCTAAAGCCCAACTCGTAAGTCTTGCTCCATATTTGACTAGCCAAAATACCATAAAAATCAAGTAAACTACTCTTAAAAGCAAATAAATTAGTCCCAGTCTACTAGCCGAATTTCCTCCAAAGTTAACTTGAGCCAAAGTAAGCATTTTTGAAAAATCCTGTTTAATTCCAAGGCACAATTTTAAATATATGACCAGTTAGGTATAGAAAAGCAAAAGTCTTTATTTATAAAAATTGTTGGGTTAAGCAACAGCGAAACCCAACCGATAATTTTTTCCCATCTTTCGTTAGAACCTCTATTTTTTCTTACCTGGAGGTGAATTGCGCTGGGTGAGGTTATCAATTTGCAATTGTTGTCGTCCGTTGGTGATAATTCGCAACATCTGCTTGAGATCCTGTTCAATATTTTCCAGGATGCCATCAGCATAAGCATCAGCACCATCTTCAATATCTTGAGCCTGAGCGATCGCAGTTTGCCTCATTTGCTCTAACTCTTGCTGACAAGCATACCGCTTACGCTCAATTTCGGCGAGGGTTTCTTGCATTATTGCCTCACACTCTTGTTGCACTTGTCGCCGCAGTTGTTCAGCTTCTTGTTCGGCCTGTTGAATAATATCGCTTTCAGCTAAAATTTGCGCTCTTTTTGCTTGCGCGGCCTCAACAACCTGCTGTCCATACTCTTCCGCTTCCAGCAGAATTTCGTCCTTTTGGTTGAGGATAGCTGCTGCTTCTTGAAAAAGCGATGGTAAAGCCAGCCGGATGTAATCAAGCTGATCTAGCAGCTTTTCTTCATCTATGAGAGTGCGTCCCGTCAGAGGAATCCTGAAACTAGAGAGAACCATTTCCTCTAGGCGGTTGAGTTCCTCCTGAATATCTATGCTTCCCTCTCCACCGAGATGCTCTTGAGGTGGGGGATTGCTTCCGTTGAGATTGGGTTCAACATTGGAGAGTTCTGATTGTAGCATTGGTATATATCTAGGGCAATGTGTGGGGGAACGAGATGATCGATAGAGCCACCAAACCTTGCAATCTCTTTTACCACACTACTACTTAAAAAACTATACTCATTTGAGGTTGCAAGAAAAACTGTTTCTATTTGGGTAGATAGAGTTTTATTGGTGTGAGCCATTTGTAGTTCCACTTCAAAATCTGACACAGCCCGTAAACCCCGGATCAAAACTTGTGCTTGTCGCATTTGAGCATAGTTGACGGTAAGACCATCAAAGCTGTCTACTTCTATATTAGGTAGATGTTGTGTAGAAAGACTGATTTGATTTAGCCGTTGCTCCACACTAAAAAGTGGCATTTTATTAGGGTTCCGCAGTACAGCGACAATTACCCGCTCAAACAGCCGACTACCGCGCCCGATGAGGTCAAGGTGTCCCAAGGTGATGGGGTCGAAGCTACCAGGATAAATAGCAATCACAATTTTAGATATATCAAAGTTGTTTAGGTGATTATATCGAAACTCTTTTGTGTAACTTACTCAAATTTACCATCTTGCGCTCTGAGTAAGGATGTTAAACTCAATTGTTTTGCTGGTACAAGTTATGCTCAACTAGGTGTTAGAAACTATAGCGGTGCAATATAGTCGAAACCTCACCCCGGCATTTGATTAAACTTACGCTCCCCTCTCCTTGTTAAGGAGAGGGGTTGGGGGTGAGGTTGAACAAAACCGCTATAAACTCCTAAATATGGATGCTGGATTCTATTTGTGTCCCCACGAAATTGTGGAGTACTTAAGTACATTTTCAGCATTCGACACCCAAAAAACTCCGTACTTAGCAAAGTGCGCGGGTAGTTAACGAACTATTCTAGGTAATTTTTCATGGCACTGGATTTTTCCACCTTGCCCTTGGCGTTTCAATTTACTTCTCCAGGACCGATTCTGGTGAAATTAGGACCACTCAGTATTCGCTGGTATGGCTTATTGATTGCCACAGCAGTGTTAATTGGCGTAATCCTTTCCCAGGAATTGGCAAAGCGCCGTAATGTTAATCCTGAGTTGTTAGGCGATTTATTCTTTTGGTTGTTGATTGGGGCGATTCCTGGCGCACGGCTATATTACGTTTTTTTTGAGTGGTCAAAATATGCCCCAACTCCAGAAAAAATCTTTGCTATTTGGGAAGGAGGTATTGCCATTCATGGAGCAATTCTGGGTGGCGTTTTGGCTGCGTTAATCTTTGCTAAAATCAAGCAGGTTTCTTTTTGGCAACTGGCAGATTTAGTAGCGCCTTCGCTGATTTTAGGGCAAGCGATCGGACGTTGGGGCAATTTCTTTAATTCTGAAGCTTTTGGCGATCCCACAAATTTACCCTGGAAGCTGTATATTCCACCAGATCATCGTCCTCTTGAGTATGCGAGCTTCGATTACTTCCATCCCACCTTCCTCTATGAATCTCTGTGGGATTTAGGGGTGTTTGCGCTACTAATAACTTTGTTTTTCCGGTCTTTGTCCGGTAAGCCACGTTTGAAAGTAGGCACGCTGTTTCTAGTTTACTGGCCAGCCTACAGCTTAGGACGCTTGTGGATTGAAGGTTTCCGCACTGATAGCTTGATGCTAGGCCCGTTAAGGATGGCACAAGTAGTCAGTAGTCTAGGAATTTTATTTGGATTACTTGGATTAGCTTGGCTTTACTTACTCAAACGCCCTTTACCCGATGTAGTTCCTACGCCTAAAGGAGATGGGGAGATGGGGAGATGAGGGAATGAGGGAGTGGGAACTGAGGGAGTGAAGGACAAGAATTAATAACCAATGCCCAAAAAATAAAAAATGCCCCAGAGTATTCTCTAGGGCTTAACCAGGGTGCATCTACCATTACTCTCTACTAGGGAAAGAGGGTGAATCCGGAAAGATACTGAGAAAATATCAAAAAAGTTTTTGAGGGATTGCTGTGTCTTCTTCTAAAAGTGAAAATCTAAGTTATGAAAAAACACTATATCCCATAGAATCATCTGTGTACATTGTGGGAGCAGGTCCTGGAGATCCTGATTTATTGACGGTGAAGGCGCAGAAATTACTGGCTGTTGCTGATGTGATTTTATTTGCTGATTCTTTAATACCCGAACAGATTTTAGAACTTTGCCGAGAAGATGCGGAGATAATTAGAACTGCGAATCAGACTTTAGAAGAGATTTTGCCGATTATGATAGATCGGGTGCGATCGCAACACAAATCTCTAGTCCGTCTCCATTCTGGCGATCCTAGTCTCTACAGCGCCATCCACGAGCAAATGCACCTCCTCGCTGAGGCAAATATCCCTTTTGAAGTCATCCCCGGTATCAGCGCCTTTCAAGCCGCAGCTGCCAAACTCAAAGTAGAGTTGACTGTCCCCGGTTTAGTCCAAACCATTATTTTGACCCGCATCAGTGGACGTACAGAAGTCCCCGCTACTGAAGAATTAGCCACTCTTGCAGCGCATCAGGCTAGCCTTTGTTTATATCTCAGTGCGCGTCACGTCGAAAATGCCCAAGCTAAACTACTCGAACATTATCCAGCCGAAACCCCCATTGCAATTTGCTTTCGCATCGGATGGCCCGATGAAAAAATTAAGGTTGTCCCCCTGAATGAAATGGCGGAATGTACTCAGAAAGAAAAACTAATTCGCACTACACTTTATATAATCAGTCCAGCCCTTTCGACAGCCTCGACAGTAAAAAGGCGATCGCGTTTATATCATCCCGAACATAGTCATCTATTTCGCTCAGAGTAGTCCAAGAAATATAGCAACAGAGATGTCAATACCGAAAAAAGGTACAAGAAAAATAATAGTTGATGGAGAACCATTCATCTGGCTAATCCGAAGACAAGCTACCAACCTACAAGCAGACTATGCTGATGGACATCTCCATGTTGTAGTAGAACACGCTACTGAGGCTGGCTCAGTATTAGCGATTCTTACTGATAGGCTTCATCCACAAGGTTACAGCCTCATTAATAGCGAACTTGTGCCAATACAACTTCAAGATGGATCAGGAGAGGTTCGGGCTTGGAGAATTGAGCAAAGGTATGAAATAACCGCAGTCACACCAAAAGACGTAGCGTTATGGATAAAACAAGCTATGCAAATAGGATGGTTGCCTAAAAAGCCAGGTATAACCTTTAACGTTAGCGTTATTGGCAGTAGTATTAAAAAAACTCCAACTAGGGAAAAAATACGCTTAAATTCTTATTAGCAAAAGCTTTTAGAATATTAACTAAGCTGGCTGTGGAAAAAGGCCATTCCGGGTGAAAATGACCAAGATGTATCTATGATTTTCCTAATCAAATGAGTTAGATCATAGCCCCCTCCCCGCAAGCGATGAGGGGGTTGGGGGTGGGGTGTTAGGGACTTTTGCAAGAGGTCTACTCTATACCTCTGCGGTTCGGTAAACTTAACAGTGTTAATAAAATTAAAAATCTCAATTCGGTACTATGCCATTAATTAAAGTGCAAACTTCTGTATCTGCTCCTCCTCAAGCTGAAATTGAGTCGATGCTTTTAAACCTATCAGCCAAGTTAGCAAAACATTTGGGAAAACCAGAATCTTATGTAATGACTGCTTTTGAGCCAGAAGTTCCTATGACCTTTGCGGGAAATACAGACCCGGTTTGCTACATCGAAATTAAGAGTATTGGCACGATGAAGCCAGACCAAACCGCAGCAATGAGTCAGGATTTTTGCCAGCAGATTAACCAAACTCTAGGTGTACCTAAAAATCGGATTTACATCGAGTTTGCAGACTCCAAGGGTGCAATGTGGGGCTGGAACGGCTCAACTTTTGGTTAATTCGAGAGCAAAATCGCTTCATTTACCAGCAGACAAAGTTAAATAAGAGGAGTAAAAGAGAGCAACGGCGCACAGGAGAAAGAACTCTTGACTGTTGACTATTTTCCATTAAATTTTAACTTTTTACTCCTTCTCCATTCTAAATTACAGCCATTTTTAGGTGGATGGAATACACTAGGCTAAACCACTAACCCCTTTTCTCAAAACGGTTATAAACTGTCGCGCATCTAAATTCTCCTTTTTGCAGTCTGGAAGCCTTGCTGTAAGGTTTTCAGCTTGAAAAATTAAATGCGTCTTAGCTTATTGCACACAAGGGAAAACTGATATCGAACAGAGGAAGAACATTAATTTGATAACTTGACAGAATCTTATGAACATAAAATACACGATATCTATAGGACAAACTTATGTACGGTTTAATAAATAAAGCAATTCAGGATATGGTATGCGATCGCTTTGGTGAAGAAACTTGGCAGACGATTAAACAGAAAGCTGAAGTACAGATAGATGATTTCTTGAGAATGGAATCCTATCCTGATGATTTAACTCACAAACTAGTGAAGGCGACAAGTGAGGTTGTTGGTCTGTCTAGCGCAGAAATTATGCAAGCCTTTGGTGAATACTGGATACAGTATACTGGCAAAGCAGGCTATGACCTAATATTAGACATGGGGGGTAATAACCTACCCGAATTCTTGGATAATTTGGACGATCTTCATACTCGTCTGAGCGTAAATTTTCCCCAATATCGTCCCCCTTCCTTTGAGTGTGCTGAAGAGGAAGAAAATACCCTGGAATTGCACTATCATTCTAGCCGTGAAGGACTAGCTCCAATGGTTGTTGGCTTAGTAAAGGGTTTAGGGACGAGGTTTAACACAGAAGTTAACGTTACCCAAACTCAAAATCGAGAAGAGGGAGCCGAGCATGATGTTTTCTTGATTGAGTATAAACCTAATTGAAGAAGTAATGAACTCTCCTCAATTGAGTCTACCACCATATTTGTTTACTAAAGCCTTTCCATTTCATATTGTATTCAATCGGGAACTAAAAATTATACAGGTTGGAGAGGTTTTACAACGTATTCACCGAGAAGCTTTAGTAAACAGTTTAATTGAGCAGCAATTCCAGATTCTGCGTCCCAAAATTCAGATTAATTTTACTGCGATCGCCAAGCGAATTAACTCTTTGTTTTTGTTTAAATCCCTGCATAATGGCATAATTCTCAAAGGGCAAATGATGTATGTTCAAGAGCAGGATATTATGTTTTTTCTTTGCTCGATTTGGGTAAATAACACAGATACTTTAGCTAACTGCGATCTGAAGCTGACAGACTTTGCAACTCATGACCAAACTATTGACTTGATTTTTTTACTCAAAGCTAAAAACACCGCTTTGGAGGATATTCAGAACTTAACAGATGAACTGATGAAGCGACAGGTGCAGCTAAAGAATTCGTTGCAAGTTCAAGAACTTCTGGCTCACACTGCCGAAACACAAGCGCAACAGTTAGAAAACACTCTTCATGAATTACAAGAGACTCAATCTCAACTGATTCAAACTGAAAAAATGTCTAGTCTTGGTCAATTAGTTGCTGGTATTGCCCACGAAATTAATAACCCAGTAAATTTTATCTATGGCAACCTTAAATATCTTAAAGAATACACTCAGCATTTACTTAGTTTAATTCATCTTTACCAAGAGGTTTATCCTCAACGTCACCCAAAAATTGAAGCGCTCTCTAATAAGAATGACATAAACTATATTATAGAGGATATAACAAAAATTCTCTCTTCAGTACAAGTCGGAGCCACTCGAATATACGAAATTGTACTAAATTTACGCAATTTTTCACGACTTGATGAAGCTGAGATGAAATCAGTTGATATTCATCAAGGTATTGATAGCACATTATTAATTTTACAACATAGTCTTAAGGAAAAGTTAGATTATAAGTCTATTGAAATTATTAAAGAATATGGTGATTTGCCTCTTGTTGAATGTTATGCAGGTCAAATAAATCAGGTATTTATGAATATTTTAAGTAATGCGATTGATGCTATGCGCCAGCACGAAAATGAGCAAGCAAAACAAGGAATTATAAAACAATATAATTGCATTACCATCCGTACACAAGTGAAAAATCAACAGCGCGTGACGATCGCTATTAAAGATAATGGTTTAGGAATGACGGAGGAGGTAAAGGCTAAATTATTTGATCCTTTTTTTACAACTAAACCCGTAGGACAAGGCACAGGTTTAGGATTATCTATCAGCTATCAAATAGTAGTAAAAAAGCATGGTGGACAAATCCAGTGTATATCTGCACCTGGACAGGGAGCAGAGTTTATTATTGAGATTCCCCTTAGACAGATGCAATCGGTAGAAACGTAAATAAAACGAGTCAGAATTCATAAAGGACTTCCAATAAATAAATTACCCAATATTGTGGGGTGGGCGTCTCGCCCGCCCTGATTTATGGGCGGGCGAGACGCCCACCCCACAAAAAGTAGTTGAGTATTTTTTTATTTTGAAGTCCCTAATACTCTACCCATAAATTCCTATATTCGTACATAATTCATCCTGACTTATCACCGGAGGCGGCGCGGCTTAGACCTACAGAGTCAAGACCAAATTGATTTAGCAGGTGTAGGATAGAGATCCAGCATCAATTTATGATTCGTTATGTCTGCTACACCTCTTGCATCTCAGGTTGACTCACTCAACGCCAAAAAATCAGAATTAACTCCCCCTTTACTAGGTGCTTCGGTTGCCGAGTTAACTACTTGGGTGCAGCAGCAGGGACAACCTGCTTACAGAGGAAAGCAACTGCATGAATGGATTTATGATAAAGGAGTGCGATCGCTAGCTGATATTTCTGTCTTCTCTAAACAATGGCGCAAAGAAGTAGCAGAAGTCCCCATTGGGCGCTCAATTTTACATTACCGCTCTGTGGCACCCGATGGCACAGTCAAATATCTTTTACGATTAGCTGACGATCAAATTATTGAAACTGTTGGCATCCCCACCTTTGCAGAAGCCGGAGATGGGCCAAAATCCCGTTTGACAGTTTGCGTCTCTACTCAGGTGGGTTGCCCAATGGCGTGTGATTTCTGCGCTACTGGTAAGGGAGGCTACAAGCGCAACCTAGCACGGCATGAAATTATCGATCAGGTGTTAACTGTGCAAGAAGATTTTCAGCAACGGGTTAGCAATGTGGTGTTTATGGGACTAGGTGAACCGTTGTTGAATACTGAGAATGTCCTAGCAGCGCTGAAATGCCTGAATCAAGATGTTGGTATTGGGCAGCGATCGCTTACAGTATCTACAGTTGGTATCCGCGATCGCATTCGTGAGTTCGCGCAAAACAATTTGCAAATCACGCTTGCTGTTAGTCTCCACGCACCCAACCAAGCACTACGGGAAAAACTCATCCCCAGCGCCCGCGCCTATCCTCTAGAAGATTTGCTGGCTGAATGTCGAGAATATGTAGAAATTACTGGACGCCGCGTTACTTTTGAATATGTTCTCCTGGCTGGTGTCAACGATTTACCAGAACACGCATTGGAACTGTCAAAATGTATGCGAGGATTTCAAAGTCATGTGAATTTGATTCCTTATAACCCTATTCAAGAAGTAGATTACAAACGCCCCAACCGCGATCGCATTCAAGCATTTGTCAACGTCCTTAAGCAACAAAATACTGCTGTTAGTGTGCGTTATTCCCGTGGTTTAGAAGCTGATGCTGCTTGTGGACAACTCAGAGCAAGTAAGAATTAAACCTCTTGTAGTCAATTTTAAGTAAGTCTGTGGGAATAAATCAAACTATATTAAGTAATGTAAATTTATTGTAATCGAGTTTGTAGTAAGGACTTCAGTCGTTTTTTGGGTTTAGCGATCGCTAAACTCAACTTTTAACAATTGAGGAAATAACTGTATGTTGAATCGCTTATTAATGGTTAAGGCATGCCTACTATTGATTGTGCTTGCAAAAGCTTTATCAATTAATTCTCCTGCCTCTGCACAAATAATTCAGATAAATCCTCAGCAACCTGAGTCTTTTCAAGAAAGAATCAGACAACAACAAGAGGAGCAAACTCAGCAAACACAAGAGCAATTTAAGGAAACATTGCTTCGGCAACAGTTTCAGCAACCACAGCTACAACAACAACTCAGACTACAACAGCAACAATTTACACAACAACAGCAAGAACTGATCCGCCAGCAACAACTGAGACTACAACAGCAACAATTTACACAACAACAGCAAGATTTTACACGACAGCAACAACTCAGAATACAACAGCAACAATTCAGACAAGATCAACAAATTAGACAAGAACAACAATTGAGATTACAAGAACAGATCCGACAGCAACAACTCCGACAACAAAAGAACAAGCTGTGAAATGCTCAAAATTGTTGATAAGTAACTTTATTATTATAAATTAGAGAAAACTTTCTCTAATTTATAATTTTTAATTACTAGCGCTGTGCATAAATACCTGGGGCGTAAGCCTCAATCACTTTGCCAGTGCGAGTACAACTAATCATCAAATAATCACAACTAGCACATTGTGTTCGAGTTAATTGACTATCATAAATGTAATAACGTTCTGCTTGGCAGCCGCAATTTGGGCAGTAAATTTTTTGTACTGTCTGCATTTTAAAACCCCTGGTTGTAAATATTTTTTATTTGAGAAAAATGCCAGTGAAACTAGCAAAAATTTTGATTTGACCCAATTTAACAAACTGTCTTAATATTGACAGACTATTTTAAACAAAATTTCAGATTTGAAATATTTACCATATCTTTGTATATTATCCTAAAATTTAGGTTATCTTACCCTCCTACTTTAGATACATAAATTGTTTTTTAATTAAATACTGCTTAGAGATTTACTGATCCCTATAGCGAATACCTTGAGAGAGACATATTCCTAGTCACTTCAGACAAATAGAAAAAAAGCCGTTCTTGTATTCAAAAATTAAATCACGAAAAATACTGTATATTTAGTCACAAAATATCTCTCTTAAGATTTAGTTAATATTTGCTGGCAAGATTTATGAGATTAAATTGTAGTGAGCTAATTTGATTAAAACTAGTAAACTTCTAAAGCAACGGCTTTTTTCGCTCGCATTCTCTTGGTGTGCGATTTCTGCGCCATCGATTGGTTAGTAATCAAAACCTAACCCCCAACTCTTGTAGGGTTGGGGGGTTGCGTTCTTCCAGGATTACTAGGGATAAAATTGGCGACTGGATTTTGATGCAAGAAGATTTTTAGCAATGGGTCAATGGTGAACCGTTACTGAATACCATCAATCAGCGATGCGACGCCGAATAGCCCGTCGTAGACATCGCTCCTCTAAGGTTATAGGTTAAAGGATGCTTTATTGATCAGGATATCGTTTTGAAATCTAAGTGTCACACTCCAGTATAGATCGATATCTTCTCTTTGAGATTCGTAATCAGTCAAATAAACATCTTGATTGTTCCACTGATAAATCTTTTCATGGATTTGTCCATCAGCAGAATCGATATTGTTTTCATAAATCAAGATACCATCCCAGCCTAGAATAGAACGAACTTCATCATAAGACATGCCTGTAGATATAGAGTCATATAAATTTTCCCTGATTTCAGATGACAAATTTATCTGTTTAATCGGTATATTTTCATTAGTATTTTGATTAAATACTTTAAACATAGAGTTCATAAAAAAGGGAGGCATTTGATTGATATAAAAAACTCTATGAGAATAGATAAATGCAATCCATGCCAAGAAAGCAACAGCTAATAATATTGAATATTTCATAAAAAAAGAGTGGAATAACCACCCTACAATTTTCTCCAATAATATCAATTCGGGTAATAATTAACGAATCCCTGCACTACTTTCGTTGGTGCTGGTGTATGAATTCGTGATAGTATTGATCGTACCCCAAACTCTAGCTGTCGTCTCTTCAGAAAAACTACCATTTAGTTCAGTCCCAGCATTCTGAATAGTAAAATCTTTAAAAACTTTTCTGACTTTACCATTGTTGTATTCGGTTTGAACCTTACCATCAATATAAATATTATTAGACGAAGAGTTGTAATCTTGGGTGCGAGTTGAGTTGGTTACATTATCGATATTTAAACTAGTGTCTGTTCTGCTCTGCTGAATTGTCCACTGGTTCAAAACAAAAGTTTCACCTGCTTTAGCAGGGGTAGCAAACAAAGTAGCAAGAATAACTAAACCGAGAACTTTTTTCATTACTTTGTCCTCATTATAAATTAGTTAGCTTTTTCAGAAAAACTAATTTTTCCAAAGTAACTAAAAGAAATAATAGGGTGGATTAACCACCCTATAATACTTTAAAATTGCATTAAAAACTATTAATAACTAACGAACACCTGCGCTGGTTTCATGAGCATTAGTATATGAGTTAGTTAGAGTATTAATAGTTCCACCAACATTAGTCCAATTAGTTTCACTATATTTACCATATAGCTCACTACCTGCTGTATTATTGGTAAATTTATCAAAGGAAATTTCTGTACCACTAGTAGGTGGGCTGATATCAATACCACCATCGACGTAATCCTTTTCAGCCCAAGAACCATATTTTTCGTTACGTTGGGAAAAAGTCTTAGAATCAAGTGTTAAATCGGTTTTTGTTACGCTGTTACTCCATGAATTTTCGTCACGCACAAATGTTTCACCAGCAAAAGCAGGGGTAGCTAAGAAGCTAGCAAGAATAGCCAAAGCAAGAACTTTTTTCATGATTTTATCCTCATTGTGAATTAGTTATCTTTTTCAGTCTCATTTTTAGGTAATTCTTGAGACTGGAACCTGCGAAGTTTGTTAGGTTCATTTGTATTAGTTCTGTTTATAGCAACCCCTTTACAGACAGCAGAAATAGTAGGAAAGCTGTCGGGGCTTAGTTGGATACCAGCACTGATTAATTCAGCACAGGCCCGAGCATTGATAATCTCTACATCATATTGAGTCTTACGAGAAATAGTTTCAGCCATTTGCTTGCAAGTACTCTCTAAGCTTCCACCCAGAGGGAAAACTATAGCAGCATTCATAGCATAAGAGGCGTTATTAGATAAACTAATCCCGTCATAGGAACTCAAAGAAGTCCCTAATATTAAAGATGGCCGCGGACACACAACATTTATTCCAGCTACCCCTTGAATCTTATAAGTAGCCGATTCACCAAGGTTGTAAACTCCTGTTTGATTAATTGCAGCAGAGTTCCGTTGTTGATTATCAAGAGTCTGCTGTTGATTAGGCTGAGATTGAGAATTAACAGAGTTAGTGACAGATTGTGCTTGGGCTTGGAGATTTATGCTAACTACTCCGAGTAGACATAGTAAGGAATGGTTAGTAAATAGTCGTAGAGCTTTTTTAAACATTTGAAGTTTTTTAGATATTGCAAAAGAAGGATGTTAAGAGTCATGGGTTAAGTAAGTTGGCAGAATAAAACCAAACTCTGTTAAGAAAGATAAATTCAATAAAAATTGTCTTTCTTCTTGCCTCCTACCTCCTACTTCGTGCCTTATCCCAACGACAAATTTTTACGCTGGTCTACTTGGTTTACTAATTGGATGCTTTACCTCATTAAAACAATAATGAATATTATTACTATTTGTAGTATCCGTCACTGTATTTACTCTTTAAAGTGTTGAGGTTTCTGAACTTTTGCTGTTCGTTATTCATCACGAACTAATATTCTCAACGATCCACAAAAACCGCGAGGGGGGTTTTGTGGGATTAAGTGGGAAATTGTCAAAGATTAATATTTATAGAGCGAATATTGGATTGGCTCTAAAAGAGAAGAGAAAAAGCAAAAATTTTAAAGCAATGATAATAAAAGTTTAAAGTTAAAATGAAGCTTCAATAAACTTTTTTAAAAGTTAGCTAATAGAAGCGAATTATTTAAAGATAAAATAAACTTCATTATAAATTAGTTCATCCCTTGTATCATTAAAAATACTTAGATAAACAATATTTCCATCATATCGAGTTAATAAATTTTATATGACTCCTATTTGGCTTTTGAAAAAACGTCCTCCTCTACCTCTGTTCTCTTGTGTTCCCTGTCTTAATACCAGTTCTGTATGAAGGTGCGCCGAACTATATGAGGAACGAACCGCAAAGGACGCAAAGGGCAGAAAGAAAGAAATAAGAAGTAAAGGAAATTAATTTGGCGCAGCTTCACAAAGAAACGGTATAACGAGTAAATTAATAGATCAAATCAGATTGCTATATGAACTATTAACAATTCAAAATTATACCGTGCGCCTTGTTTGTCATAACCTCTCACACCACTTGCTACAAAGGGCAATACCCGACTTGTTTCCACAGCGTCTCCGACAGGAGAATAAAGTGCCGTGAGAACCCCTGTAAGGCAGTAGCTCCCTTTGGGAGAAAAGGTCTTAAACCCTTTACTTTAAGTTAATTAAGCATCTACATAAAATTCATCAGATTAGTTAACCTATGAACATCCAAGAGTTATTAACTATTGCGGATAAAGTGGTATCAAAATCATCTGGCAGACACTTGACTGATTTACAAAGTGATTTGTTAAAAGCATCTTCTGAAAATCAGACATACGAACAGTTTGCCAACGATCGCGGCTACTGCCTCGATTATATAAAGAAGGATGTCGGGTCTACGTTATGGCAATTGCTATCTCAAGCATTAGGAGAGAAAGTTACAAAAAAGAACTTTCGGCAAGCGTTAGAGCGATATCAACAGGCTGAAAAATTTGTGACTTTTGACGAAAAAGAAAAACAGCAATATTTTGGCATCTACCTGATGTTTTGGCTTTTTAAGGAAGCACAGAAGAATTCGATAACTTTTGAGAACCCATACTACAGCATAGATGCCGAGTAATACTGCTGTTTTGGAATTCAAAACTTCACTAATTGAAAATTTCAAATACTTATGTCAGATGCTTTTGGCCTATATCAAGAAGGATGAAAATAATCGTAAATTTCTTGAGCCAAACGCGGGCCGATTCCTGGAACCTCAGCAAGTTGTGTGGGTGCAGCTTGCCGGATATAATCAACTGAGCGAAAATGCCCTAGTAACTGCTTTTGTCGATGATGTCCTAAACCAGGAATTTCATCTAAACGCGATCGCTTCAATTTATCACTACGTTGCTGACGATGAAAAGTCACTGCGAACCGATGCGCTTCATCCCGCAACCGCCGCAACAACTGCACCCCTGCTTGTTCTGAATCAGTTGTTAAGGGTTTAGATTCTCCCGGTAAAAAAATCTCTTCTCGCTGCTTCGCCAGACTCACAACTCGCAAGTCTTCTAATAAATTCATCTCTTGCAAAACGGCGACAACTGATGATAATTGACCTTTACCACCATCGATCATGATTAAATCAGGCCAATCTGGATTACCCAAACGTGCTAATTGTGGATCGTCGCCATACTTACCGAACCGCCGCCCAATAACTTCAGCAAGACTAGCAAAATCATCTGAATGTCCCGCCGTCACCGTGGGATTTTTAATTTTGTAGTGGCGATAATGCTGTTTGGCGGGTAATCCGTCAATAAACACCACTTGCGAAGCTACAGCATTTGACCCTTGAATATGGGAAATATCATAACCTTCGATGCGGTGGGGTACATCTGGTAAATCGAGAATGGCGGCTAAATCTTGCATTGCTTGGTTGTTGCGATCGCCTAATTTTTGCATTCTTTGCAATTCATACTGGGCATTTCGCTCTACCATCTCAATTAATTCTGCCTTAGTTTGCCGTAAAGGAGTCAAGATTGTGACTTTTTTCCCTTTGCGTTGAGTTAAGACATCCGCCAATATCTCGCTATCTGGTAAATCATGCTGTACCAAAATTTCTAAAGGTATTTCCACTGAGTCAGCAGTTTGGTAATGTTCCTCTAAAGCTCGTTGTAAAATAGCTCCCGGTTCTGCGTGAGCATCCGCCACAAAGGCTAAACGTCCTACCAATTGTCCGGCGCGAATCTGGAATAGTTGAATGCAAGCGTATTCTTCCTTGGCTGCCAGTGCGATGCCTGACGGCAAGGCTAACGCCACCGCATCCCGCGAAACTGTATCATCTGGTAAGGAAACTTTTTGATTAGCTGTCAGCGACTTTAACCCAGAAATTTGGTCACGAATCCGCGCTGCTGACTCAAAATTCAACTTTTCAGATGCTTCGTTCATCTGTTGAGTCAAAATATCAATCAGTTCCTGAGTTCGCCCTTGGAAGACCATCGCTATTTTTTGTACAATTTTGCGATATTCTTCTGGTGAAATCATCTGTTGACACACACCCGGACAACGCCCTAAATCATAATTTAAGCAAGGACGATCTTTGAAAAGTGGTTGAGGCCGTTGTCGCTGTGGAAAGATTCGCTTACACAGGCGGACAATTTCTCGTAAAAGACCGGCATCAGTATAAGGCCCGTAAAATTTATCCTTTTCTTTGCCGAATTGACGTTTACGGGTAATAAAAATTCGCGGATAATCTTCTGACCAAGTGATGCAGAGATAGGGATATTTTTTATCATCTTTGAGCAGCACGTTAAAGTATGGCTGGTGCTGCTTGATCAAATTCGCTTCTAGTGCTAGCGCTTCGGCTTCAGTATCAGTGACGATGAATTCAATTTCTGTTACCAACTTCACCATCGTGGCGATGCGTTCACTCTTGTTGTAGCCATCGCGGAAATAGGAACGGACACGCGATCGCAACTTCCGTGATTTACCTATATATATAATGCGATCGCTACTGTCCCGCATGAAATAAACCCCCGGTTCGGGTGGAATTTCGGCGAGACGATTTTCCAGTCGTTCTGGGTCTTTAAGCAGTGGTAATATTTGAGTAGATATTGTCACAACCAAAATTAGCTAATCTTTCTCTATTTTAAGAAAAATAATTTTTTCGTGCCGATTTAGCAAAGTAATTATCAAGTAAATATAAAGTAGCTAAACTGTTCCACAAATAAAAATTGCATAAGCTGGGCGGGCAGGATGCCCACCCCACAAGAGTTATATTTAGATTATGCAAATTAGATGTTTTTTAGCTTAGTACAGGTCGGCGGAAATAAACCTACCATTTCATTACAGCCAGAAAGCCCAAAATTAAAAGACAAGGGTTTCAGGTAAAGTCCTTACCCAACGGGTTCGTTAGTCGCTCATGGGGGAAACCCCTCTGAGCGACTAACTCACTACAAACCTTTAATTATTTCCGCCGTCCTACTTACTGATAGTGGTTCATGTCATTAAATTTGATTAGTTGCTTTGTTATCAAAACCCTGTAGAGACGCATTAGCGCAGCAGTACGTTAGCGTAGCGGGGCGTTCGCTATAGCGTCTCCTAGAGAAGCCCAGCCCAATTTCGCGTCTTTTCGGAGTTGTCAGAATAAAAACTTGGCTTTTTGAATTTATAATTAGCATTTAAAAATCAACAGTTATTTTTTATTCCAAAATTATTTTTTATAAAAACTATTTTCTTTTCTTCATCTAGCTAAATTTATATTTTTTTATTAAAATTCATTAAACTTTTAAGTATTGCTTATATAAATCTTAGACAAAATTTATTCTGAAGCAAGATTTTGGGGTTTTATTTAAACTGATAATATTAAGCGATTTAACGGATTTAGTAAGTTAAATTTGCGAATATCATTAGGAATATAGCCATTACAATAATTTCAGGCAAGAGTTGAAATATGAATCTGCAAGAGTTTGAAGGACAATACCGGGAAGCTATGACTGAAACCCTCAATGATCTGCAAACAGCAGTTTTGTTGTTAGCGCAAGTACAAAATCAAATTTCAAAAATTGGCAGTTCTGTGCAACATATTAGTGAGCGGGTTGAAGAGTTCATTGCAGACCAAAAAGCTGAATAAAGGCACACCCAATACAAAAGTTTATTTGTGGGAGCAAGTCAACTCTTCTTCAATTGTAAGTATAAGCTCCTTGAGTTTTAGAGGTTTGACAAAATAGCGGCGTGCGCCCAAACTCAGAGCTAGTTCTTGATCGGCTTTAAAAGCAAAAGCTGAAACCACAATGATCGGTATTTTTGACAAATCAGGTTTTTGCTGGACTTGTTTTAAGAGCGAATAACCGTCAATATCGGGTAATTTCAAGTCTAATAACATTAAATCTGGCTGAAATTTCTCTATAGTTGAAAAAAAACTAGAGCCTTCTGATAAGCTTTTGACATCGTACCCAGAGTAAATTAGATAGTCATTCAGTAACAACCTATTGAGATAATGGTCTTCAACTAGCAAAATTCGTCTAACTTGGTGTGACCGCAATGGCTGATCTATATTGAATAATTGTGCTGTCATTGCTACCTATTATCTGATTATATTAAGTAAAAGCCAACTATTATTACTATAACCGATTCATTTTTTGCAAATATTTTTAGAAACAGTATAGCGTTTTCCAGTCTGGTGAGATACAAGAACCCCACCCCCAACCCCCTAAGAGCAAGCAAGGAGCTTGCTCTGATGTACCTCATTTGATCGCCAAAAGCTATATAACCTAGAAGACTAAATTATTAGACAAGATTGCATAAATCAAAAATTAAGAACTCCACCCCTTACTCCCCTCCCCAAAACATCGGGGAGGGGTTGGGGGTGGGCTATTAGGGACTTTTGCAAGAGGTCTATTTTATAGTTTGAAAAAATTATTCATCAAAAAAGGGAGCTAATAGCTCCCTTACTTATTTGTAGTTTTGAACCCCCAATCTTAAATAGATGTTTTTTTAAATTTGCGTTGGGTAGCAAATACACCAGCAACACCCAATAGGCCAAGTATTACTGATGGTTCTGGGACTGCTGTAGACAGCTTTTGTGACCAAGTATATTTTCCAGAGTAAGATTCCTTGTCATCGGAAGCTGTAATACCCGTATCTATTGCATCAAAACTATAAGCAAAGTAAGTTTGGACATCGCTACCAGTACCGACAGTTACTTTGGCGATTTCGCTCGCCTGTATACTAGTCATCTTACCTGCTGCGACTGTCAGCATCGCATCCCAAACTGAGTTACCTGTGCTGTAACTATTTTGTAAAATACGGGGCTTGAGGTCTTTGTGTCCAATTATATCAAGTGATAATTTACTAGTGCTAGCATCGGATGCAAAAGTGCCAATGTTAGGATCTCCAGAACTGGGAAGACCAGTAGATAGTAGAGAATTCAATAAGTAAGCCTTGCTAATTGTTGTGCTTCCAACCGTAACTTTATCCCCAATCACAGTGATACCGCGAGTACTGTGAGCCTGAAGGAAACCATCAAGCCATTGTGAACCAAATATCTTCCAATCATCTTTTGTAATACTGCTGACCGTGACGCTTTTTCCATCTACCGTTGTAGTGAAGCTAACGTTAGATGTTGGGTTTTCGTCACTATACCAAAGCTCGACGTTGGAAGTGGGGTCGTTATCAGTCAAAGCTTTGATGGCAGCGTCAGTACCACCTTGTGCATTCCCTCTAATGAAAGTACCATTTGAGCCACCAGTATAAGTGTTAATTTCTCCAGTATTATTAAAATTAAAGGATGTAGCGTGGGCTGGGGCAGTGGCAAGAGCGCTCACACCAATAGCCACTGAGCCACCAATCAAAAGTTTCTGAAAAGTCATTTTCATTTTGTCAAGTCCAATCAGTTTGGAAGTTAAGTTTTAAACTACTGCCGTTTTTAGGCTTGGGCTGCTTTGACTAGAGGCTTTTTGGCAATCCGGCTGCTTAAAAACGCAAGCTGGATTATTAGCCATACTTGGTATTTCATTGCACAAACCCAGTTTAAGAAACGGAGAGACTTGATTGGGTAAAGTTCCTGCTGATTATCAATGAAAAGATGAAAAATATTCTTATATTTTTGTACGTTTAATCACTGGTTATAATTATATTTATTAGTTAAAATACTTACTTGTTAAGGCTTTTAAGTTCAGTAAAATACTTAGTAGGGACACAAAAATGTGCGTCCCTACCGCGTGTTCTATTCGTAGACTTTGCCGCCAAAAATCCTTAGCGTTTAGCTTGAGAAGAAATTCAATGAAGGAACTGGGCAATTCTTTCTACAGCAGTTTCTAACAAAAGTGGCTCATGCACCAAAGCAAATCGGACATACCCTTCGCCTGATTTACCAAAGCCAGCACCTGGGGAAGCGGCTACACCAGTTTTTTTGACTAGCTGCGTACAAAATTCGATGGAGTTTTGACTCCAATGTGAGGGCAATTTTGCCCAGATGTACATTGTGGCTTGGGGAGTAGGAACATTCCAGCCAATGCGGTGTAAAGCAGTGATGAAAGCATCACGGCGCTGCTGGAAGGTAGCAACAGCAGATTTTACCCCAACTTGAGGGCCAGTTAGGGCAGCGATCGCACCATTCAAAATCCCCCGATACTGATTAAAATCAACTGCGGCTTTTACCTGGCGTAAGGCGTTAATTAACTGGGCATTCCCGATGGCGTAGCCAATGCGGAAGCCGCCCATATTGTAGGACTTGGAAAGGGTGAAAAATTCAATCGAGACGCTTTTGTTTGGATCGGCTTGCAGAATTGAAGGGGCTAGGGATCGGGTATTAGGGATTAGGGATTGGGAAAGATTTTTTCTATTTCCTAATTCCCAGTCCCCAGTCCCCAATCCCCAGTCCCCACTCTCGGCAAATACTAAATCTACGTAGGGGAAATCGTGAACTAGCACGAGATTGTGTTGCTGACAGAAGGCGACAGCTTCTTGGAAGAATGATAATGGAGCGATCGCAGCAGTAGGATTGTGAGGATAACTTAATACCATCATCCGCGACTGAGCCAAGACTGGGGCAGGAATCTCAGCAAACACTGGTAAAAAATCGTTTTCTGCTCGTAGTGGCATCGGGTAGATTTGACCACTGGCTAGGTAGACTCCCCCCGCATGGGAGGGATAACCTGGATCGAGCAATAAGGCGAAATCTCCTGGATTGAGTATTGCTAGGGGTAAATGGGCTGTGCCTTCTTGAGAACCAATTAGAGGTAGTACCTCAGTTTGGGGATCGACTTTGAGTCCAAATTTTTGTTCGTACCAGTTGGCTGCTGCTTCACGAAACCCAAGAGTCCCGTTAAACAACAGATAGCCGTGGGTACTGCGATCGCCAAGAGACTGGGCGATCGCCTCAATGACATGTGCTTCAGCCGGTAAATCAGAAGACCCCAACGACAAATCAATTACCTCTCGTCCAGCCGCCAAAGCGATCGCCTTAGCTGTGTCCATATCAGCAAATACATTAGATTGCAGGGGTTGTAAACGCTTTGCAAATTGCATGTTAGTCATTTGTCATTTGTCATTTGTCATTTGTCCTTTGTCCTTTGTCATTTGACCAATACAACTCTTGCAGAGGCTGCGCCCGAAGCGTAGCTATGCCGCAGGCTTGACGGCAACGCTCAGTACAAGTGACCAATGACTAATGACCAATGACTAATTACTATTTAAGTGCGTATCTAAGAGTTCGAGTAATTTATCTTTGCCGATGACTCCCTCAGTAGATATCAAAACTTCCTGACCAAGAAATAGTCTAATGGCGGGTACACCTTCCACTTGATACTGCTTAACAGTGAGTGGGTTGGGGTCAATTTCCATTTTAACGACTTTGAGGCGATCGCTATATTTGGTAGCAGCAGAGTTAATCGCGGGCGACATCAGTTGACAAGGCCCACACCAGGAAGCCCAAAAGTAAACTAATACAGGCTGTTCAGCTTTTAATACTTCTGTTTCAAACTCAGCATCAGTTATGGTGATTACAGCCTTACTCATTGCAGTCTCCATCAGGGGGCGATCAAACTTGGCACACACAATACTTTATCCCAAAGTAGTCAATAGTTTATAGTCAATAATTCATACTTTTTTTGACTGTTAACTATTGACTAGTGATATAAAATCCCACAGCCAACAGGTGTGGGACTAGCTCAAATAAGTTTTCTACCAATTTTACAATTGATCCAATTGCTTGCGTAGAGAATCCAACTCGGCATCAACCACTTCATTAGATTTAGGATTAGGGGCAGTAGTTTCTTGTTGCGGTGGCAGTTGGGGTTGATTTTGTGGAGTAGCTGGTGGTAAAATTTGCGCTTTTAAAGCTGCCAATTCATCATCAACATCGCTACTACCTTCCAACCGGGCAAATTGGCTTTCTAAATCGGCACCTGCTAACTCTTGTCCTGCCTGGGCCCGTGCTTCTTGCATCAAGACTTTTTCTTCCATTCGCTCAAAGGCAGACATTGCACTGCTGGTATTCATCCCACGCACCATGCCTTCGAGTTGCTCTTGGGCTTTGGCAGTGGTGATTCTAGCTTTGAGCATTTCTTTCTTGGTCTTAGCCTCAGAAATTTTGCTTTCCAGCTGGATTAAGTTACGTTTGAGGCTTTCAACTTGAGTGCTTTGGGTATCTAAACTAGTTTTGAGGGATGCGCTGCTGTCAGTATAAGTTTTTTTGCGCTCTAGAGCTTGTCGTGCTAGGTTCTCATCACCTTTTTGCAGCGCCAGTTGGGCATTGCGTTGCCACTTATTGATTTCATTTTGGGCATCATTATACTGTTTTTCACTGCGTTTTTGGGAGGCGATCGCCTGGGCTACTCCCTGACGCAGCTGCACCAAGTCTTCCTGCATTTCCAGGATGGCTTGTTCTAGCATTTTTTCGGGGTCTTCGGCTTTGTTAACTAGGTCGTTGAGGTTAGAACTAACTACTCGCCTAATGCGATCGAATAATCCCATAACTTTGTTTTTCCTTGTTTGGTTTACGCTTTTTGTTGAATAGTTAGCTTTTTTATTTTTTAATAGCTACCTATTTCAATGTAATCTTTCCGGTTTGAATCAGTATCTTCTAACAACTCTTAATTTTTAAGATATCTCCAAAGTGGGATAATTAGCAGAACTTCAATCCTGAGTTTTGGGTTCCTGTTGGGGAGGCTGCGTTTTCTGGCTCTCGTGGGTGAGGAGATTTTTGTGCTGTGTGTTTTCTGCCCCGTTTAAAACCTGCATCTTCATCGCTGCCAATTCGGCATCTACATTATTAGTAGATTCCAAGGAAGTAAATTGTGTTTCCAAGTCGTCGCTACTGAGTTGAGCTATTGCTTCTGATTTTGCTTCTATCTGCGAAACTTTTTCTTCCATGCGCTCAAAAGCACTCAGACTGCTGGTGGCAGAAACTCCACCGAGCATTTCCTGGAGGCGATAAGAGGCTTCGGCAGAACGGGCGCGAGCAATATACATATCTTTTTTTGTTTTCGCCTCGGAAATTTTTAACTCTAGCGATCGCATATCCTTTTTTAGCCTAGCGACTATCTCGTTTTGCTGCTCTATTTGGGAAAAGAGGGCTGTAGCGGTTTCTTTATAGGCTTGGCGCTTAGTCAAAGCTTCCCGTGCTAGAGGTTCGCTGCCTTGTTGCAAAGCCAATTGGGCGCGGTGATACCATTCTTCTGTTTGAGATTGAGCGGCCGCGGCCTGCCGTTCGGTGCGTTTTTGGGTTGCGATCGCTTGTGCTACACCAGAACGCAACTGCACCAGATTTTCCTGCATTTCCAAGACAGTTTGCTCCAGAATCTTTTCTGGATCTTCTGTACCACCGATCGAACTATTGACATTAGCGCGAATCACCCGCAGGATACGCTTGATTAATTCCATGTCGGCTCTCCATTCACGAAACCCAGTAATGAGTGCTGAGTAATGAATTAGTTATAGAGTGCTGAGTGCCTAGTTAAAGTCCTAAGTATAATATTATTTTTTGTCATAAGGTAGTTAATGAGTGCTGAGTACCTAGTTAAAGTTTTGAGTATAATATTTTTTGTTATTGGGTCGTAAACAAACAATATTTTGTTTCTATCACTTAGCACTTATCACTTATCACTCATTAACTCAGCACTCATTAACTCAGCACTCATTAACTCAAGACTGTTCTCTCATGGTATCGTAGATTTTTGCAACTTATCACTGCTGAACCCGTGCCTTGATTCCCCTTGCCTGTAACAATTTCAGATGTTGTTGTACTTGCTCTTTAGTCTTAAAAGCACCCAAATAAACTAATTCTTTGTTGGATGATAAATAAGCATCGGGAATTACTTGCCGTGCTGAGGCAAAAGCTGTTCCTTTATTATCTATTACTACATGATAGAACCCATCTGTTGCTGGTTTGATTTCTGCATCCGGCTGGGGCGAGGTTTTCGGCGTTGAAGTGGGAGGCAAATTCAGGGGAGGCAAGGGCTGTACTGTCGGTACTGGTGCTAAAGCGATCGGATTTTTTGGTTTTAGGGCTGTGCTGGGTTCAGCCAATGCCGCTTGAGGATTTGCTCTTTTGTCGGGAACGACTGGATTAGGCACTACTGCGAGGGTTGGTTGGACTTTGGGTTTTAAGCCAACTACATCATTGGCGTCTCTCACCTCAGGAAACTCTTGGGCAGCTAGATTAGGATACTTGGGTATAGATGTGCTTGGTGGCTCGATCTGAGGTTGGACATTACTTCCGACTTCTTGAGTATTTTCTGGTGCAGGAGACGAGTTGCCGTTAAACAACTTGCCTAAATTCCATTGTGGCAAGCTTTTGGGATTGAAGACTACATAACCCAAGGTAAGACTCGCTACCAATAGCAACAACATCGAGCCGATACCCAAAGGTGATAGCAGACTCTCGCTAGAATTGTTTGGTTTCTTGGTTTTTGGTTGTTCTTCTGTCAGACTTCGCAGCAGTGCTTCACTAGATTCCAAATAGTCATCTGGGTGCTTAGGGGTGTCATTTGGCGGCAAAAGGTTTTCGCTCTTAGTATCTTTAATAATTGCTGGCACGATGCTGCTACTAAAGTTGGGCGGCGGCGGCGGAAGTTGAGTTTGTGTTTTAGCAGAATCTGAGGTAGACGACACATTGAGATTATTTAATTCTTCAATTTTTGCCATAGCTGACGCTGGGTTCTTTTGAGGATTCACAGCTACAAAAGATGTCGGTGGTACGTTCGTTTTAATTTCCGTTACTGATGACTGAGTTGTACCTAATGTTGTAGGGATGGCAGTTAACGGCTGAGATTGACTGCTCATGTAAGTTGCAACACGAGGCTGCTTTGATGCCACCAAACCAGTTCGCGTGCGTCGGTATCGAGCTAACTCTTGCTCTAGGGACACCTCTAAACTCGCTAATGCTGCTGCTAGTGCTGGTTTCAACCCAGGTGTTTTAGACGATTGAGTACCGGAATCATTCAGGGGGTTTTGAGTCATTGCCTCTGTGCCTCAAACGTAGATTGTTGGAATTAACTTTAGATATATTTGTGACAATAGTAGCGAAAATTATCTAAATAGATAGATTGGGAATTGGGCATTGGGCATTAGTTATTCTTTCTCCCCCATCTCCCCCATCTCCCCCATGTCCCCCACTCCCCACTTGAATGATGTCGTTGAAATCAATTAATTATATTTTGGGCGTTCTAGAAAAGCAGGCTAAATGGCAAGAGCAACCATTTCAACGCCTGCTCAAGTTTTGGCCAGAAGTTGTTGGCCCAGTGGTTGCTGCACATACTCGACCATTGTCGATTCAGCGTGATGTTTTGTCGGTAGCAACTTCTAGTGCTGCTTGGGCGCAAAACCTGACTTTTGGTCGCTCGTCTCTGCTTTTAAAGTTAAATAAAAACCTGCCAACGCCTTTGGTTGATATTCGCTTCTCTACTGCTAATTGGCAAAATCGATCTGTGGAGAGAAAACAGCAACAAACGGTTTCGCCCCATGAGCATCCCAGTTACCTTGGTGACGAGATTAGCCGCCCTGATGTTACACCCACTAAGGATGTAAATGCTGCTTTTGGGCATTGGACGAAGATCATGCGATCGCGATCGCATGGCTTACCTCTTTGTCCCCAGTGTCAATCTCCCACCCCACCCGGCGAACTCCAGCGCTGGGAAGTCTGTTCTGTCTGTGCTGCTAAACAGTTTTCCACCTAATCAGGACTGACCTAAATTGAAAACAAAATAGTTTACGATTATTCTTTTAGCAAAATTTAGTCGCCAGTAACTTGCTGCTACTACATAAAATATTTCTGATTCTTAAGAAAAAAGATATTTTACTGCGATCATCTGCCAAATATGGTAGTACAAGCAGACTATTTCTCTAAAATTATCTTTTTATTCTTAATCTATCCTTAACCAAAAACTTAAAATAAATCCTGGAGAAATCCAAAGCTTTAATTTTAATCTTGATCCCTAATGAGTTTTAGCCAAAATCTATAGGCAACAACCCTAAGGATTATTGAAAAATATAACAAGATTATAAAAATATCCTAAAGTTTATATTTTCCTTGGGATCGCTGAAACATAGATAGAATAATGATTTTTTGGCTTTTATGCGTATATATATCTAGAAGCAAAATATAAAGGTGAAATTCAACTTAAAACCTCACTAAAGATGAATCCAAATGAAACCCATTAAATTTTTAGCATCTGCCTGTAAATATTGCCGTTATTACCAACCAGAGGGTCGCCGTGGCGGAACGTGTCAGCAATTGGGAGCACCAGTTCAAGCAACTTGGAAGGCTTGCTCTTTAGCGCTTCCACCTTTTGCACCATCTTGGGAAACCTTGGAAGATGCTTGGATTTTGCCAGACGCAGCTCCAGTTTTAACATCTTCTCATTCCTTAGCCTCAGATTTAGACAATGCTGTTGCCCCTGTAGAGCAAATAGCTGCCTCTATATCTGAACAGCTAAAGGCTAAAGCAGTTGTTATTTAGTCATCCATTATTACTTAACTGATTTTGTAGTTTGCTTAAGATAAGATTTTTTTTAAGATTTTTAGTGCTTTAAATGTTGATATGTACAAAAATCGCACCTCATCAATAAAGGGTGCGATTTTTGGCAGTTTTAAGGTAACCAAGGAAAAGAGCGGAAATCTGGTGGCCGCTTTTCCAGAAATGCTTGTTTGCCCTCAGACCCCTCTTCTGTCATGTAATAGAGTAGGGTGGCATTACCAGCAAGTTCTTGTAAACCAGCTTGTCCGTCACAATCAGCGTTGAAGGCGGCTTTGAGACACCGAATTGCGATCGGACTTTTTTCTAAAATCTCCTGCGCCCATTTAATACCTTCTGCTTCTAGTTGTTCGACTGGGACGACACAATTAATTAAGCCCATTTCTAGCGCTTGTTGTGCATCATATTGGCGGCAGAGAAACCAAATTTCTCTAGCTTTTTTTTGTCCGACAACGCGGGCGAGATAGCTGGCTCCAAAACCACCGTCGAAACTGCCAACTTTCGGGCCAGTCTGTCCGAAAATGGCATTATCGGCAGCGATGGTAAGGTCGCAAATTAAGTGTAGGACATGTCCACCACCGATCGCATATCCAGCTACTAAAGCAATCACAACTTTCGGCATGGAACGAATCAGGCGTTGTAAGTCCAGCACATTCAAGCGGGGAATGCCAGTATGGTCTACATAACCTGCATGTCCCCGCACACTTTGATCGCCACCAGAACAGAAGGCATATTTGCCATCAGTGTGTGGCCCATATCCAGTAAAGAGGACGACACCAATAGTAGTATCTTCACGAGCATTACAGAAAGCGTCGTACAGTTCAAAGACTGTTTCAGGACGAAAAGCATTGCGTTTATGGGGACGGTTGATGGTGATTTTCGCAATGCCATCAGTTTTTTGATACAGAATATCTTCGTAGGTTTTGGCAGTTTGCCAGTTAATTTGCATTGGTATAGAGTGCGCTGTTGTTTGAAAATTTTATCGCGGACGTAGGGACATGCGATACCTGGGGTGGGCTACGCCTACGCTAAAATTGTTGTCTCAAGCCTTTACAATCTGGTAAGCTAAAAAACATTTAAGTAAGTGGGGGCAAATAATCATCACTGGCTCGTAGTTGCGCTAAAGCGCAAGAGGGCGCAACTACGAGCCAAATACAGAGATTTTACTTTTCGTTACATAGTTTGGTTTTATCTTGCCTACCTACTTAATTTGCATAATCGAATTAGACGCGGTTTTTGCTACAACTTGCACAGCAACAATCGGAGCAAGCGATAATTGATTTAGTGATGACGATTATCGTCTACAAGTTTTCTAACCTTAGTCGAGAGGAGATTCAAGCGATGTTCGGACTGAATTTGGAAGAACCACGGGCTATTCGGGAAGCAGAGGAAGAAGGAGAAAGAAACGTCGTTTTACGACTATATATCCAAGACCTTAACAATAAAATTAAATCTGGACGTAATCCTTTATTTATGGGCGATCTATAAGCAATATACTAGTAAAAAATTTTTGTACTCCAAGTAAATTTTTTATATGCAATCCCCAATACCATAAAAGGCTATTGGTTGATATATTCCTTTTATATTATGAAATTTTACTAAACTATCTCCACCGTTCCCTGCTCTAGTAAAGTTTTCACAATTACACTTTAAATGTTTGTAGTATAGCCATTTTGAATTTGATATCATAAGCATTTAACCTAATTGCTATCTTTCATACTGCTATTTATTCAACCCTAATGACATTACTAAATCGCAATATCCGCCGCAAACTTACTTAAATTATGCTGTCGCCACTTGGCATCAGCTTTGCGATTTGTCTGCAACTCTAAAACCCGAATTCCTCTAGTTGGGAGCGGGTTTAATCTTTGCTGCAACTGTTGCCAAGAAGTAATCAATTCATGCTGCACATTATAAGTAGCGCATAACTGAGCAAAATCAATATCTTGGGGAGTCCCAAAAAACTCTTCAAATGGTGGCTCAAATTTGGCAATGGGTAACATTTCAAAAATTCCACCGCCATTGTTGTTGATTAACACAATCGTCAGATGTCCGACAAACTTATTGCGGATTAAAAAACCATTTGTGTCATGCAACAGCGATAAATCTCCCGTTAACATCACACTACTTTGCTGGCGATGGGCAATTCCTAAAGCTGTGGATAATGTGCCATCTATACCATTTGCACCCCGGTTAAAGTGCGATCGCACTCCTAAATTATTCGGTTTCCAGAAATATTCCACATCCCGCACAGGCATACTATTGGCAATAAACAGTGGCGTTCCTGGTGGTAAAATCTGAGAAATTAACCAAGCTGCTTTACTCTCAATGACCTCATCTATTTTCCCCATCGTCTGATCAACAACTAACCTGACCTTAGTTTCTGCATCACACCATTGCTTTCCATAGTCTGAGGAGAAAGATAAATTTCCCTCCTCTATCTTTATGTCTTCTACAGATATCCGTAAATGCGTCGTTCTCCCATGCAAAGGATCGAGGTTTTGGTCGCTCTTATGAATTACCCAGCGTCGCGGTTGGGTTGCATCTATCCAGTTACGCAGTTCTTTACTCGTAGGCATTTCACCCACCTGAATCAGTATTTCGGGTGCTAGCTGCTTTGCTAGTTGCTGATTTCGCAAAATTAGGTCATAGGTGGAAATCAAATAAGGATTGAGTTCGGCGTAATTTCTGACTGGGGAGAGTCCCTCAGCTAGCACGGGCCATTTGAGAGTTTGGGAAAGGTGCGCGATCGCCTTACAATACTCTTCTGGTTGCGACGGTTGGGCAACACCTGCGATAATAATGCCGCGATCGCATTCTTTCCATTGTTGGAGGATGGGGAGTTGGGAATGGGGAATAGGGAATGGGGTAGTGTTTGTTATTCCTGCGAAGAAGTCTTCTGGGTGGAACTGGGACTGTAAATAACTCAAGTCACTTCCATCAGGAACAGGTGCTAAAGGATCGCTAAAGGGAATATTCAAATGTACTGGCCCCTTTGTCGGAGTTTGCGATCTTTCCCAGCTATGAATTACCGTTTGTCGCAGATAGGCTAACATTCCCATATCAACAGAGGGTAAGGCTAACTCTGTTTGCCAATTTGGGTAGTTTCCATATAATCTCAACTGATCTACAGTTTGACCAGAGTGACAATCTCGCAATTCTGGGGGTCTATCGGTGGTTAATAGCAACAGTGGGATGCGACTATATGAGGCTTCGATTACTGCTGAATAAAAATTTGCTCCTGCTGTACCAGAGGTGCAAACTAATACTACAGGTCGTCCGGTTGCTTTAGCTTGTCCCAAGGCAAAAAAGGCAGCGGAACGTTCATCGAGAATCGAAATCGCTTCAATCTCAGGTGCTTGTTGAGCAAAGGCGATCGCTAAGGGTGTAGAACGCGATCCCGGACAAATAATAGCACAAGTCAATCCCAATCGCTTTAGCGTCTCTGTTAAAATATAAGCCCAAACTTGATTAACATTCCTAAAATCAAACATAGCTATAAATTAAATTTTAGATTTTATCTAGGGATCAATTTAAAATCAAAATCCATCTGGGATTTGACAAATGCAAAAATGGAATCCAACACCCCCATGCGAGTTTGTGGTCAGGAAAATCTCCAAGCAAACTTACTCTAGTTTCTACAAAATGCACAATTTGCTCTCAAACATTTATGGACTGCATTCATTTAACGGGAATTCGCTGCTATGGCTACACTGGGTATCTACCAGAAGAACAGGTGTTAGGACAATGGTTTGAGGTGGATGTGAGGTTATGGTTGGATCTCTCCACAGCGGCCAAGACTGACGCCATCGAAGACACTTTAGATTATCGCAGCGTCATTAGCTTGATACAACATCTGGTCAAAACGTCTAACTTTGCTTTACTGGAGAAATTGGTAACAACGATCGCAGATTCTATTCTCCGAGAATGCGCTCGTGTAACACAAGTTCATGTCATTCTGAGCAAACCTGCTGCACCTATTCCAGACTTTGGTGGCAAAATTAGCATTGAACTGACTAAAACTAAGTCCAATCTCTAAAGCATAAAAGCTGTTCTTTTCTCAATATCTATTCTTGATGACTAAATACACCTAACAATCTTTAGTCTACTTGAGTAGACTTTAGCTATTAGCCTGGAACTTTAGTTCCAGGCGGGTGAATAAGCCAACAATTAAGCTATTTCTAGTTTAAAATTTTTAATTCCAGATAAGGATTAATTTTTAGTAATATTATAGTGAGTCGTTACTATTATATTAATAATAACACACGATATTATTTTCACTTCCAGAAAAGTACTATAGTGTTATTTGATAATTTTTTTCTTGATTAATTTTTATATAAATACTATAGTTAATAATTATTTTATAAAAAATTATTAACTAAGTCATAAAGATAGCTTCTTGATTGCTAGTAATTACATAGAAAATTATGTTTAATGTTACTAAATTGACATTAGCCGCATGAAATAATCAGAATTAGCTTTGACAATTACAGAAATTATGGGAGCTTAATAACATGATGTTATTTGATCGTTACTCAGTATTTATATCAAGCAAGAAGACAGAATAGCTAAAGATTGTTTATGATAGAATAATGAAATTTTACATGAGTTGATACTCATAACAAAAATCTTAACCTTAGCAAACAGGTTATTTTAACATGTTCGCCCGGAAAATCCTAGTTGTTGAGGATGAGAAAATCCTAGCCTCAAATATTAGAAATAGTTTAGAAAAATTAGGTTATTCAGTTTCCGAAATAATTAAGTCTGGTGAAGAGGCAATAAAAAAGGTAGCAGAAACTGATCCACATTTAGTATTAATTGATATCTGCCTAGCTGGGGAAATTGACGGTGTACATGTAGCGGATATTATCCAGAATCAGTTTAATGTCCCTGTAGTATATTTAACAAAGTGTTCGGAATATAAAACATTACCAAAAAATCAGCTAAGTGAGCCTTTTAGTTACATAGTTAAACCATTTATTGAAAGTGATTTATATTTAGCGATTGAAATGGCTCTGTACAAACATCAGAGCAAAAAGATATTATACGAAGAAAAACAGAGGCTGACGGCAATTATTAACAGCATGGGCTGTGCAGTGATTGTGACTTATGCAAATGGTTCTATTCAAATGATGAATCGTAAAGCAGAACTAATCACTGGCTGGAAGCAAAGTGAAGCATTGGAGAAAAATTTAGAAGAAGTCGTTAGTTTAGTTGACAAAGATGTAGGAGAAAGAATTGAAAATTTAGCTAAATATGTAATCGAATCAGGCGAAATTTTCAATTTACCAGAAAACTGTACATTGATTAGCAAAGATGGCAAAGAAATAGCGATTGGGGATAATATTGCACCAATTCGGGATCAAAATGGCAATATTACTGGCGCAGTTTTAGTTTTTCAAGACATTACCAAACGCAAGCAGACAGAGGCGCAACTGATCCGCAATGCCTTTTATGATGGGCTTACAGAATTACCGAATCGGGTTTTATTTTTAGATCGGCTCAGACAAACAATTGAACGTAGCAAACGCAGAAAAAATTATTATTTTGCAGTTTTATTTTTAGATTTAGATGGCTTCAAGGAGATTAACGATCGCTTTGGGCATGGAATAGGGGATTATTTTTTAGTAGCGATCGCTAGACGTTTAGAGTTGTGCTTACGCGGTGGCGATACTGTAGCACGATTTGGTGGTGATGAGTTTACAGTTCTTTTGGAGGATATTAAAGATATTACCGATGCTACCAATGTTGCTAATCGGATTCAAGACTCCTTAAGATTGCCAGTTAACCTGAATGGATATCAATTATCTACTACAGCTAGCATTGGTATTACTTGGAATTTTAGTAATTATGAGGAGCCTGCAACTCTGCTGCGAGATGCTGATATTGCTATGTACCGAGCTAAAAGGCAGGGAAAAGCTACTTATACCATATTTAGTTAATTAGTCCTTTGTGTTAAGTAGGCAGGCATAATTAAACAGAAAATAAAATCCTAGTTCGTAGTGAGCGATTTATCGCTCAAAACAAGGATTATCAGGACTAAAGTTCTTACCCAACGGCTTCGTTAGCGCTCTTCTATGACTCTGGAGAGAGAATAATCCAAGCGATTATAAATCGCGGCTACACAAAGCAAAGTCCGCCTGCGCGGACTAACGCCAAAATAGGGTTTAAAATTTAATCTGACGAGAGTAATAAAAGAGTGCTAATGACTAATGAGAAATAACTCTCGCGTTGCGCGTTGCGGTTCGATTTCAGGGCTAGTCAACAATCCCCTCAGCCGCATTGGCAAGACCAATCTAGCGCTGAGGGGATGCGTTTTATCAATACAATATCTCCAAAATCTCACACCACGGCATTAGTTGACCAATACAGATAATATGCTATAATCATCTGCGGTAATTAACGGTTACTATCAACGACTAGATAAATAGTACTTAGTAGTAATCGCGTAATGGCTGTGGTTGCGGGACTGCAAAATTTGATCCATCGTACAAGTAGCGGCTGGCTTCCTCTTCTAAGCGATGAATCAGGATAGGTTCAAGAATATTCCCATGTCGTAGTGCGGCTAGATATCCATCCAAATACATCCGCATGTCATCCGTGCGATAACCGCGATTCCATAACTCGACGAAGGCGTCGGTAAGTCTTTGGTAATAGCGGATGGTTTGTGTGTCTTGGAGCATAACTGCTGTATTAAACTCTTTGGAATGAGAATTGTAAATGATTTACGCTCAAATGTGAACTGTAATTTCACTTTGGCATCAACTCAAAGTCAACACATCTACTTTGGGGAGTACCCTCCTAGCAGTTACAAGCTACTCTAATCCTATTCCAGAAAACATCGATTCTAGTTATCTGCTAAGTTATTTTTATGATTTTCATACTCAACAGCCAAATTGTATTGGTGATATATTCGTGGGTGTAGGGACTAATTTCTGCAAGTTCCGAATCCACTTTTATCATCAGGTTAAAAAACTGTTGTGGTAAAAGCTAGCTGCTTAGGCTATAGTTTTTGGCAAGAGTTCTCATCTAAAAGCAAAATGTTAAGCTAGAAGAATTTCCCATAAGTTTAACAAATGTTTCGATAAATTTAATAAAAATTTAAGAATATTTCTAATCGCCTTCGGCAAGGCATAAATTCAAAGATATTGCCACTATTTTTATGAGGAAATGTAAAGCTAATAGCTATTGAAGTAACAAAGGCTACAAAACCTTAGAGATGAGCTTGTTACTTTGAAAGTCATCGACGCTAAGGGGTCTTGCCACTGTGGGTTCGGTTTGTATAGAAATCATTGAGGGGAATCCCCATCTGAGGTCGTTGCTGGGTTGGCACTTGCAACAACTGGAATACCGTGTGCATCAAGCTGCCAGCATTTATCAAGCAAGGGAAGTATTTTTAAGCCATCAACCAACACTGGTAGTTTTGGATGCAGACCTCCCTGATGGTGATGGCATTGAGTTTTGTCGTTGGTTGCATCGTCAGCAGCAGCCTCTAATCTTAATGCTATCTGCCCGTAATACTGAAGGTGATATAGTCGCAGGTTTAAAGGCGGGTGCAGATGATTATCTGAGCAAACCTTTTGGGATGCAAGAGTTTTTGGCACGGGTAGAGGCGCTAATTCGCCGGAAGCGCACACCTACTGCTCCAGCTTATTTGGATTATGGCACTTTGCAAATCGATTTAGTTCAGCGCCGTGTCCGCTTCCAGGGGGAGTTCATTGACTTAACACCTCAAGAATTCAGTTTGCTGTACGTTTTGGCACAAGCTGGGGGAGTGCCTCTTAGTAGGTCAGAATTACTGCGCCGTGCTTGGCCTGACGCTATCGATAACCCTCGTACCATTGATACTCACGTTTTATCGTTGCGGAAAAAGGTTGAACTTGATCCTCGCCAACCCAATTTGATTCAAACTATCCGTAATGTAGGATACCGTTTTAATATGGAAATTTTGAATAGCAATATTTCACAATCACAAACAACAAAGTTAGCTAGAGAGAGATTTAATAATCAACGTTCAACGCTTAGTAGTAGTGTGTGATAGGAATGGGGAGTGGGGAATAGGAATATGGGGGAGATGAGGGGATAATTATTAACTCTTAACTCCTAACTCTTAACTCCTAACTCAGCACTCTTAATGCCCAATGCTCAATGACGATTGACTAATCCAAAATTTAAAATCCAAAATCGTCTTGAGCTTCTGCTTGAATTAAGCTTTCTCGTAATTCAACCCAGTTGATTTCAGAGACTGTTTGATTTGCTAATAAATGGCCTTGGTGTAAGTGTAATAACTGAGTGCAAAACATCTGGGCTAGTTCCAGTTGGTGGTTTACCATCAAAATCGTAGTTTGATGAGTTTGACTTAACTGGGTTAAGACTTGCATTAGATGAGAAGCAGTACTAGCATCAAGCGCAGAGGTTGGCTCGTCTAATAATAATATTTTAGGCTGGATGGCTAAGGCACGAGCGATCGCTACTAGTTGTCGTTGTCCAGCAGAAAGTTGTACCTCAGTTCGCCCTAACCATTCACTGGGAATATGCAGTTGTTCTGTCGAATGATTGACTCGTTGCTGAATTGTCTGTTTGGATAAACCACGCAAAACTAAAGGATAAGCCAAGGCTTGCCCAACTGTCATCCCTAACAGTTTTGATTCTTGTAATACAAGTACAAGCATCTGGCGTAGCTGGATGACGGGAATTTGGCGATATTCTTGGTTTTCTAGATAGATTTTGCCACTACTGGGTTCAATGAGGCGATTGAGGAGTCGTAATAACGAAGTTTTCCCAGCACCTACTGGCCCTACAATGGCAATGCGATCGCCCTGAAATATTCCTAAGCAAATATCTCGCAATATGGGGTATCCTTGCTGATTGCCTGGAAGTTGGGTTTTCAGCTTCGTAAACAGATTAACTTGCTCTAGCCTGAGTGTGGCTTTTGCTGTATTCAAGGGGACAAGGGGACAAGGGGACAAGGGGACAAGGAGACAAGGGGACAAGGGAAATAACTATGCCCAATACCCAATACCCAATTTTAAGTTAATTGTCTGGTAGTTAAGGCTGTAGCGATCGTCCAGCCATCGACTAATAGTAACAGCAGTGTGAATACTAGTAAAATCAAGTACATCCACGGCTGTGCTAAAGGGCGAACATCTGTGGTATCGAGACCTGTCTTTGCTTGGACAATTTGCACGAAACGGGCAAATCCGGCTACACGCATTGGTAATAAATAAGCTTTCCCATCCTGGCTGAGGAAGTAATAAACTAGCCCTCCTTGACCAGTGGTGCGGGGTTTTAACTCTTTCACATCTGACCAAGGTAAAAACCAGCCTTTACGAAAAAAGCTAGGTACCCAAGCGGGGTAAGTAACCTGAATTCCCTGGTCATCTACCGTTACTCGTTCAGTCAATACAGCATACAAAGCAACGAAGCCGATGCTAATCCCTATCCACAATAATTTTGGGGGTACTGGTGCTGCTGTTACCTGCGATAAGAACGGTAATGGGACTGTGAGTGCTATGTATAGACTCAGCAGCGTTATCCGAATCAAAGGAGACAGACGAAATACAGAAGCTGAAATATTGGCTGAGTTTGCTGTCACGGCTCAATTACAATGCTTTTCTTCATTGTAGGGTAGGTCTATGTCCTACTTCGCCCGTCGCACATAAGCTATGCCACTTTGAAATTGCAAATTATCCTTTACGGTAAATACTTTTGCACTACAATCCAACCAGTAAGGGATACCCAGGCAAATCCTATAAATAGAATAATATTTACGCCGACGTGTAAGGGTCTAGCCCAAGGTCGTCCGGCGCTAATTTGCGTCGCACTGAAAGCAGATAGTAAAACTAATCCTACTACTATCAATCCAGAAACTAAATGTGATGAGTGACCCAAGGAGCCAAAGTGACCGAGAGTTCCAACAATGCCGATCGCTAGCAGTAGTAGTACTAAACTTACCATGCTGATGCCCATTGTATAGTGGAGCGATCGCACCCCTTTATTTCCGCCCATAAATGGGGTAATAAAAGGGAATTGCTGCGAAGTTCTCGCCTGAAACATCCAAACGCCGGTGACTGCTAACATTAGATATGCTAGCAGGGACAACCCCATCGACCAGGCGGCTATTTTCCACAACCAAAGAAATGAAGGCAGATTCATAAGAATGATTGTAAATGAGATGAGGGGATAATTCTTAACTCCTAACTCCTAACCTTTAACTCTTAACTCCTAATACCATTTCTTTGTGAGGCTGCGCCAAACCCTCTTAACTTCTTCTTTCTTTGTATTCTTTGCGGACTTTGCGGTTCGTTTTTCTTTCTTGTACTTAAATATGGTTTAGCGCATCTTCATACAGAATTGGTATAACTCTTAACTCTTAACTCTTAACTCTTAACTCTTAACTCTTAACTCTTAACTCTTAACTCAGCACTCTTAATGCCCAATAAATAATAAACAAAAAGGGCTGCTGAATTAGCAACCCTTAAATTTAATAAATTTTTTTTTTAATCAACCGACGCTAAACCAAGAATTTGCAAGGGTTTTGTAGTATCTCCGATTTTTGTATTAATTTGCTGCACCATTAGTTTGGTATTAATAGGGTCTTTTTCATCTGATGAGTCTGTATAAAACTCACTAGTACTGGGTTCTTCGAGCATCAAGCGATCGCACGGAATTTTATCGGATAAAATTGCACTTGCCATCATCCCTGTATGAATCTCCAACTGACCTTTTCGCGGGGCTTCAAACACTAAACGCTGTCCAGGGAAAACAACTCTTTCAAAGTACCAGTTGGGAATATTGGAGATGCGGGCTACCTGTATTTTGCTCGTGGCATTAATGTAGCAGCAGAGAATTTTTCCCGATTGCTCAGGTGGTAGAGGATCTAATATTTGAGCCATAACTGCTGAGGAGCTTTACGCCACAATTTTACATTACACTAGCCAAGCCTAGCATTGCTTGATCCCCAGTTGCTGTAACTCCGACTACCAACTGAACTTTTGTAGATTATTTTTATCTTAAGATATATCGCAGTTTATAAAAATTTTGTAAAAATTTATGCTTTGTCTGCAATTATACACTATATGAACATCTTTTAATTTTTAATTTATCGCAAAAAACCTTTAACTTCTTTAGGACAAATAACTACAGGGTAGCTATGGCAAAGATACCCTTACCTTGAGCCTAGTTGAGGAGTGGATTTTTGTGTTTCATCTATCGCAGGATTAAAAGCCTGGGATCATCGCTTAATGAATGAACTCGATGTTATCGTAAAGCTATATGAAAAATGTCTTCATAAAACCTCTCTTGATGCCATGCGGTTGGTACAGAAACCAATTTCATTGATTCCTATATCTTTGAATAAAATTTCTACCTATATCAGTAATAGGCTTTAATGTCAAGCCAAATTGTCACAGATTAAAAGCAGCCAAAACAAAAACACCCTTTAAAACTGGAATTTATCTCGTCCCCAACGATTGGCAAGATGGAAGTCAAAACACCCATGATGGAAAATCGAATTCTTTACGTTCGCCTTCCTTGTAACCCTATCTTTCCCATTGGGGTTGTCTACCTGAGCGATCACGTCCACAAACAGTTCCCTAATATTGAACAGCGCATTTTTGATTTGGGAACAGTGCCACCTTTAGACTACAGTTCTGCTCTGGATCGCTGTATCGATGAATTTAAACCGACACTGCTAGTATTTTCGTGGCGGGATATTCAAATTTATGCCCCAGTTGGTGGACGTGGTGGCAACCCACTACAAAACGCCTTTGAATTTTACTACGCGAAGAATCCTTTATTGAAACTACGTGGGGGATTGGGCGGTTTGCGAATCTTCATCGCTTACTATGTAGAGTTGTGGCGGAATCAGGGCTTAATCAAACGTGGCTTAAAGCGCGCCCAAAAATATAATTCTGATGCCCGTGTAGTTGTAGGTGGTGGTGCAGTCAGTGTATTTTACGAACAGTTGGGTAAGAGCTTACCCCAAGGGACAATTATTTCTGTGGGTGAAGGGGAAACCCTGCTGGAAAAACTTTTAGGTGGCAAAGATTTTCGAGATGAACGCTGTTACGTTGCGGGAGAAACTCAACCACGGGAAAGGCTAATTCACGAACAACCCACTCCACTAGAAAAAACAGCTTGTAACTACGACTATATCGAAAGCATCTGGCCAGAATTTAACTTTTACCTGCAAGAAGAAGACTTTTATATAGGTGTACAAACTAAGCGTGGTTGTCCTCACAACTGCTGCTATTGCGTCTACACTGTCGTCGAAGGTAAACAAGTCCGCATCAACCCAGCAGATGAAGTAGTTGCTGAGATGCGCCAATTATATAATCGCGGCATTCGCAACTTCTGGTTTACCGATGCCCAATTCATCCCAGCCAGAAAATTTATCGACGATGCCATAGAGCTATTGCAAAAAATCGTCGATTCTGGTATGACAGATATCCACTGGGCAGCATATATCAGAGCCGATAATTTGACACCCCAGTTGTGCGACTTGATGGCAAAAACCGGGATGAACTATTTTGAAATCGGGATTACCAGTGGTTCTCAAGAACTCGTGCGAAAAATGCGGATGGGGTATAACCTACGCACCGTCTTGGAAAACTGCCGTGATTTAAAAGCAGCTGGTTTCAACGATTTGGTTTCCGTCAACTACTCCTTTAACGTCATTGACGAACGTCCCGAAACCATCCGCCAAACCATCGCCTACCACCGCGAACTAGAACGAATTTTTGGTGCTGATAAAGTCGAACCTGCCATTTTCTTTATTGGATTGCAACCCCATACCCATTTAGAAGAATACGCATTCAAAGAAGGCATCCTCAAACCAGGATACGATCCAATGAGCTTGATGCCCTGGACAGCCAAAAAGCTCCTTTGGAATCCTGAACCTCTGGGTTCATTTTTTGGAGAAGTCTGCTTGCAAGCTTGGCAACAAAACCCTAACGATTTCGGACGCGAAGTCATGAAAATTTTAGAAGAAAAGCTGGGTTGTGCCGACTTAGAAGCAGCACTTACAGCACCAATAGAGAAAAAAGACAAACAGTTAGCAGCTGTTTGATAAAGTTCCCAGAATCAGACAAGAGCAAATTTTATCACCTTGTCTCGCGCCTACCCCTACCCTAATCATTCCCCCTCTGCGGTTATTTTCACCCAATCCAATGTTAGAAGGTTCAATCCTACAAAAGCTAGAAACAGCCCATCGCCACACCACCAGGCCAATTCGATTCGGTGTTTACTACAAAAATACCTTAGTTGCCCTGTGCCATGCTCTAGAAGACCATATCTTAACCGACGACGGTACATCCCTAGTAATCTCAGCTTTCCAACAGGGGAAATGGTATCTACAAGAAGCCGGGCGATATGCAGATATCGCCCAGCGCAGCCGCCAAATTGTGATTATGGCTGCTGCTGAATCCGGCTTTGCTGAACATCCCACAAGTCTTTTACCCAATGTAGACTTAGTGGCATTAGATTCAGCCGATCCAGTAGCTCAGGAGTGGCACTTAATTATTTTATCGCCTAAATACACAGCAATGGTAATTTGTCAAGAATTATCAGAGGCTGATTATGGCAGCACTGGAGTACCGACATCAGACTTAGAGCGTAAATTCTATGGTTTGTGGACATTTGAGCCAGAGTTAGTGCAAGATACAGCAGAAATAGCGATCGCTCACATCAAAAAATACAACCCAGAACTGGCACAAAAGCTCACAGCCGAGAAAGAACAAATTGTACCGTCAATGGACAGATCGCAAAATTTAGGTGCAGTTGTCTCCCGTGTAGTAGATTACCTCCAGACTGGGCAAGATAATTTATCCATCCCTACAGCACTTCAGCAACAAACCCTAGATCGCAATTTGGTTTCCAACGAAATCCAAGCCTTTTTGCGAATGGCGCAACTGATGGATATGGCAGATGTCAACAATCCAATGGCAGCTGCGGAAGTAGTAGTACTTGCAGAAGCGATCGGACAGCTTTTGGATCTTCCCGCATGGCAGATTAAGAGGTTACGGCTAGCAGCTTTGTTGCATCGCATAGATCCGTTACAGAAAGCAGAAAGCTTACTCAGTGGCGGTATATCCACACGCTACCAAGAAGATGCCCCCAGTTCTCCCTTAACTTGTCCCTTAGTACCTGGGGCGCAAGTATTGCGAACCATGCCAAGACTGCGAGCCGTTGCCCAAATTATCACTCACCAAAGCGAGTCGTGGAATGGCACAGGTGAACCAGCAGGTTTAGCTGGAGATGAAATTCCCCTAGAGTCGAGGATTTTGGCATTATTAGCAGACTTTCAGTGGCGAGTCAATGAGCGAAAATCGTCAAATCAAAGCCGGGAAGAGATATTTACTCAAGCTTTAGATGAGTGCAGACAGCAACAATCTACCCGCTTTGACCCTAAACTTGTAGATACCCTAGCTTTATTAGTTATGGGTTTACAACAGGGACTCGACTTACCCGTGATGACACCCAAAGTCAGCGCCGGCATCTGGATACTTGATTCCCAATGGGATAGCCAAAGCAAGATAAGTGAGGAGATTGGTAGTTACTTTACATGAATATTGAAGCCATTAAATTAGGAAAACTCAAACAACTTCCAGGGGCAAATTTAGAAGACGAGGAACTTTCTCGACTGGATTTAAGCCGGATTAATCTTGCAGGCGCTACCCTTGTCGGCACTAATTTCGCTAGTTCCAAACTCGAAGGTGGGCATTTGGAGGGGGCAAATTTGATGGGAGCAAACCTCCAAGAAACTGACTTGCGGGCGAACTTGATGGGAGCAAACCTGATGCAAGCAGATTTAACAGGCGCTGACTTACGAGGTAGCAATTTGCGCGGCGCTAACTTAATGGGAGCAAGACTCAGTGATGTGTCATTAATGGGTGCTTTCTTGAGTGGTGCTAATTTAATGAATGTGAACTTGCAAGGCGTGGACTTGCGCGGTGCTGACTTGCGCGGTGCAAACCTGACAGGGGCAAATCTCAAAGGTGCAGATTTGAGTCGCACCGATTTGCAGGGGGCTTTGTTGAGTGAAGCAAACTTAGAAGAAGCTGACTTGCGGGGGGCGAATTTAGCAGGGGCGAATTTGACAGGAGCGAATTTACTCTGTGCAGAGTTAGAAGGTGCAAATTTGAGCGGCGTTAATTTGAATAAGGCGTGTGTGGTGGGTACAGTTGTGGAGGCGGTTTCGTAATTAAACTGGGGACTCAGGAGCAGAAGAAAACTTTCTCTCTCGTCTTTCCCCTCTCCCCCTACCGTCTGAATGGGCAAATTAAAAGCACAACAGCTTACTACTTTTCTGTCTTGGAAGTGATAACTTCAATAGCTCGTAATAGTTTATCACCTACATTAAACCCACGTAAAATAACTTTTGTAATTGTCTGGTTTGGTAAATCGTTGCGGATTTCTCTATCTACTACTTTACACAACCTAAAATCTGGTTGAGTATCTTGAAAATCTATAGATTTAACTCCCCGTTTTTGGAGTATGTTCAAAAGCTTGTTCTCTACACTTTTAAGAGATTTTGGGATCCGCTGCCAAGATGTAGGTACACACTCTTGATTTTCGCTCATATAGTTGTGTAAAAATTCTAAGGAATCCAACACTTCTAATAACTCTAAAAAAAGTTCTTCTGAATCTGCGATCGCTTGCTGTTGTTGTTCGCGTAAAGTTTGTTGGAGAATGACTTTTTCTCTAATAATTGAGCCAAACTCTTGGATTAATTGATTGCGTTGTTCTTTATTAAATCTAAATACTTCAGTTTTTTTATTCATAATTTCTACAAAAAGTTGATCAGATTTAATCCAATTCTGCAATCACTTTCAGAGATTTTTTCTACATTGGCGCTCGCTACTTCTAAACCATCAAATTCATCTAAAAAATTAAGGCATTTTTCCTCTTCTAAATACGAAAAATCTTGACGTTGAAAATCAATGATATTATTGGGTATAATCGGATGTAAATAGTCAGCAATAATACGTTCTTGTTTATTAAGTAAAGCTTTACGAGCTTTTGCTATAACATCTGGGGGATATTTCTGCGTCTTCATCGCCATAGCAAATGCTTTATTAATTTCAGCATTTGATGCTTCCGGTGATACTTCCAGAATTTCGTAGGGATTAGTATTTATCATTTGAAATATTTAATTATTAATAATTAACTTGTTCTAAATAATCTTGAGCAGTAGCACTAGCTATTAAATTATACCAAAATTGTGTAAATTCTTTACTATCTTCCTTGTTCCAAGAAATAATATTATATTGTTTTTGACAGAGTTGTTCGATATGTTCTAACCACTCATAATTTTGATTAATTTCTGATTTGGCTAAACTCAAAGGTACAACTGCTGAACGCCAACGTGGGTATCCTCCCAGAGGAATATCAAGATAGTAACAACCTTCATGGTAGGCGACAAACTTTCGTGCATACATCTCTGCTTCTGAGGTTGGTTCGCTTTTAGGTTTAATTTGCATAGCTGTGAAAGTATCCCCTTCCATACAAGCTAATACAGACCGCCACCAACTTGTGTATAATGCCCATAATGGACTACCTGCTGATAGGTTTACCTTCAATTTGTGGCAATAGCATTGGTAAAAACCAGGGGTAATAAATAAACCTTTTACCCGTAAACCAGCGCTTGAAGGAGTACCCATCAAATTCAAGGCTTTGACTTCTAAGCGGTATAAATCAAATAGTCGAGTGTATTCTGCTAAATTTGGCTCCTCAATCCTTTTCAATAAAGGTTCTATTTGTTGCTGTAATTGTAAGGTAACTTCTTGCCAGTCAATTGCTGTTTCTCCCAACCAAGGAAGATTATGAAGTGATGGGTTGAGATGTAAATTGGCAATTGCTGCTGACCAAGTTACAATTAAGTTTTCTAATTTGGTAGTATTAGTTCCAGCTTGATAATAATTTGCTAATGCTAAGTTATGTAAAGCAGCGATATCCCATTCACGCAACCAACGCTGTTCTATAATTTGGTTTACTATCTGCCATTTTTGTTCTCTCCACAAAGTAATTTCTATACGTGGAAGAATATTTTTATAAAGATTTTCTTTAACAATTGGTTCATCACCAAATTTTTGGATAAAATCTTGACTATCTAACATCGCTTGCCAAAGATTTCCTTGATCAACTAATTCTTGAATTTCCCGTTTGGCATTGTCCTTATCGCGTACTAAGTCAGAAGTCGGATATAATTTTTTTAAATCTTTTAAATCTACTAAATGAGATATATTTTGCCACTCCTGTTCAGCCTGTGGCAACTTCCCTTGTTTAGCTAAAGCAAATCCTCTAATATAAGTAGCTTGTTCTGTATTAATACTTTCTAAGTGGGAAATTGCCTCTGCCCATTTTTCACTTTTGACAGCGATTATACCAAGTCTAATTTGACACTCCAAATTCCATTCTGGCGATACTGATATCGCATTTTGGTAATGTTCTCTTGCCACCTCCAAATTCCCTGCTTGCTCTGCAAACAAACCTAATTTCAATGAAGTCTTCCCGGCAAAAATTTGATAAATTTTATCAAGTAATTTTTTGCCCTGTGGTTGAAAAAATTGATGTTGAATTGGTTCTAATAATGCGATCGCCTCTTGCCATCTTCCTTCTGTCGCTAACCAGTGCGATCGCTCCAGTGCTGCATCATACTCTCGCAGTGCTAAAGGTTCCCAAATAGCTAAATGTGCTTTGGCTTCTTTGAGAAAATTCTTCATCATCAAGCGGCGGAATTGATCCTCTACATTCAGTCTAATATTATACCATTCATCAATAATTTGTTCTCCTATTTTTAAAGCTTCAATGTACCGATGCTTTTTGGCAATTTCACGAGCCTGTTGAAATCTAGACTTAGAAGCAGAAGCTTTTTGAAATAGGTCAATTATGCCGATTCCTAAAAGCCAACGGCTGATTGAATTTACCCAGTTAACAATCAGTTTGAGCATTTTTTTCAAAATGTTACTTAATACTTATTTTAGGACTCTTAATGACCCTAGCTGCGGTATTTTCAATATACAAACACTCGTGAACAAAGTATTCCTAGAATTAAACAGGCGATCGCGATTAAAACTACGAATACAACAGGAACACCTCTAGGTTGGCTGGGTAATTCTACAAGTATCCGCATCAGATGAAGATTAGTCTCGCAATTAGGGCAAATATCATCTACAATTTCTTGGCGATCGCACACCGGACAGGTAAGCTTTGTTTTCATTTTCTCATCCCTGTTTCAAATCTTCCTGGTGGTAGTTGCTGATATGACCAATATTGGATTTCGGGCAGTAGTTCTAACCAAATGCGATCGGCTTCTTGCCTATCTAAACGCCTTAGTGCTGACACCATCCGCTCTTTTTGGTCATTCATTGCTTCTGCGCGTGCAGGAGAAATGCGACTAGCTTTGAAATTAGCATCACGACAGTCAAGAATCTTTTTAACATCGTCTGGAAGCAAATTTATTTCCTGGGTTGCTTGTTCCACACCCATTTGCATTGCCGCAATATTATTTTGATGTAGTGAATTACGTAATTGCGTAGAAATTGTTTGTAACCTTTCTTGTTGTTCTGGGTGTAATAAAAACCCATAAGTATAAGCCAGAAAATTACACTCATCAGCCCAAAAAGTAGCTAGCTTGCGGTCAATAGATATAGAAGACTTTAATTCTGCGTGCTTTTGGTAAGCGGAGGTACGTAAATCTTCTCTTTCTTTGCCAGTGATTCGGTCAACAATTTGGTTAGTAGCTTGAATTACCCGGATGACTTTTTCGCTAAACTCTTCAATTGTATCGGTTGGATAGCCGCGAGAATTAATTTCTTGGATAATTCCATCTACTTCGTCATTTATCTTTTCGTCTGTTCCACCTCGTGAGAACAAACTACCTACTTTCACCGAAGGGTCATTTTTAAGTATCGCCGTAATTTGCAATTCGCCTCGCAACTCATCCAACTCCAAAGTTACCAACACCTCAGTTCCTTTGGGATAACGCTGGTACAAAGGCAACCACATTTTACCAATCGCTTCCATAACCTGACGCTCGTCATCGCGGTTAAATAATTCCAAGCGAATTAAGCGTTGTCCGTCTTCTACAGTCTTAAAAGTTTGAGTAGTTGTAATCGGTAGAACTTCACCACGACTAATAATTTTGTAAGCACCATCAACTAGTTGAATATAATAGTCACGCGAGACTGTTCCAACTTTTTCCGTCATTCCGGCTGCAACAATTGCGGCTCCTTCCGCAACAGCATACATCGGACGAGGATGAACAACTACCATTGTTTCACCAAATGCCTCGCGGACTTTTTGTTGCACCAAAGGAATTTGTGAAGAACCTCCCACTAGCAACACTATATCTATCAAGTCGGGTGTATATTCTGCGTAGCGAATAGCATCGTGACAAATCGGAATAGTCCGTTCTACTAAAGGAGCAATGATTTCTTCAAATTGCTCCCGCTTTAACTCTACATCAATCATTATCGGCATTCCTAACTCATTCAGTAAAGGAGTTGGAGGAATGATGCGAACGCTTGATGCATTACTCAAAGCTGTTTTTGCCCACTCAACAGTAATTTTTAAATCTGCCAAAAAGCGCAGACGTTGGTAATTAGGCATATTAGCAATTAATGCATCGATACTTTCGATATCTTCTTGTTGTGCAACTTGCATTTTCACAAACTGAATTATTTGCTGATCAATATCATCACCTCCTAACCAAAGGTTCCCAGCTTTACCCAGTTCGATAAATTGATTACCGCTAGCTGTCAAAAGCGAGGCATCAAACGTACCACCACCAAAGTCATAAACTAAAATTGTTTTAACATCACTAGATTCATCCGGTGTAAACCCATAGGAAATAGCTGCTGCTGTAGGTTCTGGCAACAATTCGCGGGGATTTAAACCAGCCCTTTGAGCTGCGGTGAAAGTTGCGTATCTTTGCTTATCGTTAAAATATGCGGGAATAGTAATAACAGCTTCTGTAATAGTGCTTGTCTGCCCTAACTTACTTTGGAAATTTTGGGCGTTTTGGACAATTTTTTTGAGAATTTCTGCTGATATATCCTCTGGTTGATATTCTTGACCGTTTAACCAAACCGCTATGCTATTTTCTGTACCATGGGTTCCCTGAGTAATTTTATAACCAAAACGAGATAATTGCTCCTGTACCTCTGTGTCAACAAAACCTCTTCCCATCAAGCGTTTAATTGAAATGATCACATTTTCCGGGTCAGCTCGTAATTGGTTGTAAGCTTCTTGACCGGCCACTAGATGATTTTGAGTTAAAGCTACTACAGAACGGGTCAATTTCCGGTCAGGTGGTGTATTATCAGCAGAGGTTACTACCTCGACTTGGGCAAATTTAAAAGCAGCTAAAGAGTTGGTTGTACCTAAGTCAATCCCAACTATATTACCCATTACATCCTCCTGGGTTGGTTAATGGTGAGGTTTATGATACTGATTAATTTTCTGATAATAAGTTATACCATTATTGATTTTGGATATGAAAGAGTGATTGATAATCGCTTTTGTAACTCAGTATATCACAATCAATTTTCAAACTGGTATTAACTTTAACCACTGGTTAATTACTTAAATTTCAATACTTTACACACATAAAGTATCAACAACCTCAATTTATTTCATTTCCGAATATTCACTACAAATTTTTGTAGAGCCGCTATTGTTTTTTGAGTATGTAATGGTTCCAAAGTTATTCAGCAATGCTACTAATTCAGCACACCCAAATTTTTAACTGTTCGTCCCCTTATCCACCACGCCAATACACTCATTAACAACACCCCCATCACTCCTTGCAGGGGATTATTATTCACACCAGTTACCCAATCAGGAACTTGGCCAGAATATTTCACTAATTTACCTACATTAATAATGTAGTAACCCCAAACTAAACCACCATGCAAACCAATTGGTAAACCCAAGCGTCCCCTCCGCCAACGCTTTCCCCATACCTGCGTTAATCCCAACAATACTAAAGCTGGAAATTGTGGCAGTGTATGAATAATTGCTTCCAAAGGTTTAATAAAGTGCAATGTAGCAAAGGCAGTTGCATCTGTCCACATTGCCACACGCGGACTATAATCTCGTTGTAACTCATCTAACAACCAGCCTCGGAATAACAATTCCTCAGCAAACCCGATACCCAAGCCAACAAGTAAACCCTCTAAAATCACTTTCAGCAAAAAAACTTTCGGTTGTTGCCACACCAACCAACCCAACAAACTTTCTACCCCAAAAAGGATCAGAATATTAATTATCCCTATAGCCAAGCCACGCAGTAAATCTACACCGTTTTGTCGTGTAAATTCTAAGCCATAATGCCCCAAAATTTGGGGCTGTTGGTAGACATATTTACCCCATAGTCTCAGGACAAAAATAAATACTCCATATAACAATACCAATGTCAATATACTTTCTAAATTTGAATCATGCACTAGTAAGTATATTGGTGTAGCCAAAGGTAACCATAGCAACAATAAAGTCAAAATAAAACCACCCAGCCTGATAGGGGCAGGGCGTTCGGCTAAACGGACAAGGTTTTTTTTCATACTAAATAAATCATCAATCACCAGTCAATACTCTAAATTTCGACTAATGACCAATGACCAATAACCAATGACTATTCATCAGGTTCAATCGTGCTACTTAAACCGTGACTTATCAATGTTTCGCAATAAAACTCAGCGTGTTCCAGAGCGCAAGCAATGACTAAAGCTAGCCCGTTAGTATGGGCTTCCATCATGATGCTCACAGCTTGGGGTTGGGTAAGGCTAGGTACAGTGGCTATTAATGACTGTACAACATGCTCCATCGAGTTGTAGTCGTCGTTATGGAGCAAAACGCGATACCGAGGCGCGAGCTTACGGGTTGTGGAAGGCTTTTCAATAGTTTCAACTGACACGGCTCTTTGCTCTTTTCTCGTTAATTCACTACAACAAAATAACTGTTAAGCGATCGCTTAACAGTTATTTACCTATTCTATAGTATTTCTGTCCAGATACTATGCTAATAAAACCCTCTGCTGCCAGAGATTGGTCATATTAGTTTGGCGTAGCCACTTGTGAGGGATATCTCTTAAGACATCGTTGCCGTGAGAGTGCTACCCTAATGTTACAGAAGCTTCCTTTAAAAGTAGGGCATTCTCACTTTTAAAATTAAGGAAGTTGCAAAATAATCCTTGCCCCTGCCCAAATTGCATAATGATGGACATTAGCCTAAATTTTCTTCAACCAGGACAAATTGTGTCTTTAGAGCATGGTGACAGGAATCTGTATGCAGAAGTCATTCAATTTGTAGTTTCCCGCCAGTTGTGCTGGGTGCGCCCTTTATTAATGGTTACTTTCATTCAAGAATCGCCACTAATTACAGATTTGCGAGATGCGTCTGATTTGCTTTGGCCTGCCAATTTATTTCGGCCAGCATTAGACACAGAAGTAATTACCTTCTTGAGCCAAGTTTTAGCAAAAGAACCAAAAACTGAAGCTGACTCAGCCGCCAAGCAGCAACTCAATCAGTTTATTCACCAACTTTGGCAAGCATATCAATAGGGATTTGGGTATTGGGCATTGGGGGCATTGCAAACAGGACTTGGGGACTCTTGAGAAAGACTTGTTGCTAGTTCTCACCTGTTGTCACCTTGTCACCTTGTCCCCAATTCTCCCCTTACCTCCCCTGCTCCCTCATCCCCCCACTCCCTACTCCCCATTCCCTTGTACAGAAGATGTTTCTGAACCTTTGATGTTAATAAAAATACTTTTCAAATATCCTCTTACTAAAACTTGTTTTACCTACTTTAAATTTTGATTGCTTCAGCCATAATCAAATTCAATTGATATAGATAGGCAATAAACCTCTATACCTAAGCAATTAGGAATATCCCAAGTTAGGAACCAGCTGAATTCTACCAGCATCCATCTCTGCCATTAATAATTCCAGAGCTTCGTAGTCAACGTCAGAAATATAACCTAGTTCCGTCAATTCTGAGTTGATTTCATTTTCTATCTCAGGAGTTAATTTTTTAATGTCAAGAGCCTTTTCTACTAATTTACGAATAGCGTACTTAGTTCTCATAAGTAATAACCTAGATTTATATGATACTAATTATTCCAAATTTATCTAAGCATAAATAGCAATCTAATGGTCATATAGATCACATTTTAATTAGTTAAAGAAATAATTCGCTATGAGGATGTAGTATGCCGTCAGCAACGCTAAAGTGAGGAATTTAACTTACCGTTAAAACTTGGCTAAATTAGCTTCAGTTATAGACTAAGCAAGTTTGATCAGCATACTTACTGATGATTTGTCGTTTCTATGGCTGTCTATAGTTGATTGTTTTTGAACTAGCATAAAAAAAAAGTATAGATAATTACATTTTAACCTGGAATTATGACAATCTTTAAACAGAGATGCTAAAGCAATAAAGATTCAGCAAAGAGAACTAAGACATATGGTCGATGCAACAAAATAGAGTTTATGTTCAAATAATTCTTAGCTTGACGCTTTAACAATTCTCAATAGGATGTAACTATGCAGGCAGTTCTTAACTATCCCAAGATTGCAGTTATTCGCCCCCAAGGCTTTTTGAATGCTACAAACGCCTTTGAATTTGAACGAGATATGACTACAGCGTTAGCACAAAGTGGTATTTCTATCTTGGTAGTAGACCTCGCAGCAGTAGAATCGTTAGACAGCGCGGGTTTGATGGCATTGTTATCTATACACAAACTGGCTCTTAGTTTAGGAAGGGGTTTCCAACTTTGGGCTGTTGCTCCGTCAATTAGAATTATTTTTGAATTAACGCAACTCGATAGGGTGTTTGAAATAGTGGATGGTGAAGTTGAGTTGGCTGCAACATAACTTTATGTAAAAGCACAAAGGTTCGGGTAGGAAGTGGACTTTATGTAAAGGAGTTATAAGTTGCAACGATAAACTATGCTAGAAAACCTAATTCAATGCTAATGTTGGGTTTGATTAGCTGTAATTAAGGTAGCTAGAAGATAGCACAGTGGCTGTTGCAGTTGAAAAATTAATAACATCGGATATTTTAAAACCAGGACGTTACCTGGGTAATGAGCGTTTAGCAGTACACAAAGCTTGGGATACGGCAAAAATACGCTGGGTATTAACTTATCCAGAAGTATATGAAGTTGGTGCATCCAATTTAGGGCATATTATTCTCTATAACATCCTGAATGCCCAACCGCGTCAATTGTGCGATCGCGCCTACCTCGCAGGAAAAGACCTAGCAGCCAAACTACGCGAAACTAATACGCCATTGTTTGCGGTAGAGTCGAAGCGATCGCTCATAGAATTCGACATTTTAGGTTTTAGCCTCAGTTACGAACTGGGTGCAACTAATATCCTAGAAATGTTGGATCTAGCTGGAATCCCCTTGACGTGGAGAGAACGCCAACAAACAGGGGGAGAATTTACAAATCTCCAATCCCAGTTTCCATTGATTTTTGCTGGTGGGCAAACAGCAACATCCAACCCTGAGCCTTACGCTGACTTTTTCGACTTTATCGCCCTTGGAGATGGAGAGGAACTGCTGCCAGAAATTGGTTTAGTGTTGGAGGAAGGCAAACAAGCAGGATTGAGTCGGCAAGATATATTACTGGATTTGGCACAGATACCAGGCCTATATGTTCCCCAGTTTTACGATATGGCAGAGGATGGCTCAGTTCAACCTTGTCGCTCTGACGTGCCCAAACGAATTCTGCGACGGGTTGCAACTCCCATACCAGCATATTCCATTGGGTTAGTTCCTTACGTAGAAACGGTGCATGACCGTTTAACAATTGAGATTCGGCGTGGTTGCACTCGTGGCTGTCGCTTCTGTCAACCAGGAATGCTGACTCGCCCAGCACGGGATGTAGAACCCGATAAGGTTGTAGAAGCAATTGAACAGGGAATGCGGGCAACTGGTTACAATGAGTTTTCCTTGTTATCTCTGAGTTGTTCTGATTATTTGTCCCTACCAGCAGTGGGGATGGAAATCAAAAATCGCTTAAAAAACGAAAATATTTCTCTGACTCTACCAAGCCAACGGGTAGACAGATTTGATGAGAATATTGCCAATATCCTGGGAGGTACGCGGCAAGGTGGACTGACTTTTGCTCCAGAAGCTGGAACTCAGCGAATGCGAGACATCGTAAATAAAGGTTTGACGAATGAAGAATTGTTGCGGGGAGTGAAAACCGCTTGGGAGCAAGGCTGGGATAAAATCAAGTTGTATTTTATGATTGGCTTGCCGGGTGAGACGGATGTTGATATCTTGGGCATTGCGGAAACAGTCAGTTGGCTACAGCGAGAATGTCGGGGCAAAGGCAGAAAACCCCTAAACTTTAACCTGACTATTTCTAACTTTACGCCCAAACCCCATACGCCATTCCAATGGCACTCAGTTTCTACGGCTGAATTTAAACGCAAACAAAACCTGTTGCGGCAAGAATTCCGCCGAATAAAGGGAGTGAAGGTAAATTTTACCGATGTTCGCATTTCGGCAATGGAAGATTTTGTGGGACGAGGCGATCGCAAATTGAGCACAGTAGTCCGCCGCGCCTGGGAATTGGGCGCAGGAATGGATTCCTGGTATGAAAATTTAGATCAAGCTTTTAGCGCTTGGGGAGATGCGATCGCCGGGGCCGATCTAGACTGGAAATACCGCCAAGTAGAAGATGGCGAATGGAATTTGTTTCACGCACAAGATCAGACGAGATCGAAAGATGCGGAAAATACCCCACTCCCAACTCCTAACTTCCCACTCCTAACTTCCCACTCCCTCGATACTCCCCTCCCTTGGGATCATATTGATACCGGAATTGACAAAAAGTGGCTCAAAGAAGACTTGCAACGCGCCTTAGAAGCTGCAATTGTACCCGATTGCTCTTTTGAAGGTTGTTCTCACTGTGGCGTATGTGGAACCGACTTTGGCCATAACATTGTGATTGAATCACCTGCCATCCCGAAGTTCGCTGGCGAGTTTGTCCCCAACACAACTAAGCTACAACGACTGCGAGTTTGGTTTGGAAAACAGGGTAATATGGCTTTGGTAAGCCACCTAGATTTAATCCGTCTGTTTGACCGAGTTGTGCGGCGAGCAGGCTTACCAATCGCTTTCACTGGTGGATTTCATCCAATGCCGCGAATTTCAGTAGCAACTGCTTTGGCTTTAGGGGCTACTAGTAGTGGTGAAATTGCGGATTTTGAGTTAACTGTACCAATGGCAGTCGATACTTTTCGAGAAGAATTGGTTCGGGAAATGCCCACAGACATACCTATATATAATGTGGAGCAGATAGATTTAAAAACTCCGGCAGCGACTCAACTGCTAGAAACCGCAGAATATTTAATTACCGTAGCAGCACTTGAAGAAGTAACACCTATACAATGGCAAGAATGGATTGATACCATCAAAGCAAAAGACGAACTGTGGTACGAGCATACAACAAAGTCAGGCAAGAGCCAGTTAATAAATCTGCGCGATCGCTTGTTTGAACTGGAATTAGTAGAAACCCGCAAAAGCATTGCAGAATCTATATCTGTTATCCGTTATGTAGGTAGCTATCGCCAAGATGGTTTTCTATTGCGTCCTGAACAAATCCTGTTTATGCTAGGGATGGTGGCTAATGGAGAATTCCAACTCCTGCACATCCACCGCAATCGGCTAACTTTAGGGGTATAATCCCTGTAGGGCAGCTTGCTAGTAGTTGTCCTAACGTGGGTATATCGTTGGAATTGATTTTTAGCAAGGTTGCGTTAGAATGGGGTGAAGAGAAATTTTCTGGCGCTGCATTGAATTAGCTGGTTCACTACCCTGGTGTTCAGGGGGCGAAAGCAAAGATATTAGAGTGCAAATTCTAGGATTTTATCCCAGACAAACTGAGGCAGATTAAAGAACACACACTCTCTCTATAGCTACCTTGTGAATCAGTAACTAACAGCAGGCTCGTTTAGATTCTCTAAATCCATGCTTTTTAAACAACTGCTGAATGTTTAATCCCCAGTAGTGCCAAAGAGCTAGTGAGCCACTTTTCTACTAGAGTTGTTCGCCTTTGGCGTTAATGTAGGTTAGGTTAAGCTAAATTTGCAAGACGTTCACAACGCGCAAAGCGCGGCTTAAAGTAGGGTAGCATCTGGCGTTTGGAAAATAGAAATAGTTTCTTTTTCTTAACGACATCAGTAGGTTACTCTCAAATGAAGCTTCCTGAGTTAAAAACTCACTCAGGATTCAGAACTTTTAACGAAGAACTCTCTTTATTGAGGGTATTGCATCACAAATCAACCACGGACGGTTGATTTAATTGCTTAAACATGCAGCCGTTCTGGAATAATCCGCCGTAAAAATGCTCTTAAGAGCGCCAATAGCTATTTAATTTAGAAGCTCAGGTTTGCGATTTTTATTATCAGTAGCGCCTTTTGAGGGTTGCAGGGGCAACAAAGGTATAACAAACCTCCAGACCTATTGGTGCTGCCAATTTTGAGGAAATTGAATGCCAAAACAAATTATCATCGCGGAGCAGCACCAAATTGCTGCTGTATTTTCTGAAGATCAAATACAAGAATTAGTTGTTGCTACGGGTCATCACCAAATAGGTGATATCTACTTAGGAGTAGTTGAAAACGTATTGCCTGGGATAGATGCAGCTTTTGTCAATATTGGCGACCCAGAGCGCAACGGTTTTATTCACGTCACCGACTTAGGACCATTAAAGCTAAAGCGTACCGCAGCAGCAATTACAGAATTACTAGCACCACAGCAGAAAGTTTTGGTGCAAGTAATGAAAGAGCCAACGGGGACAAAAGGCCCCCGGATGACGGGTAATATCACCTTACCCGGACGCTACGTAGTACTGATGCCTTATGGTAGAGGCGTAAATTTATCCCGACGGATTAAAAGTGAAAGTGAGCGCAACCGCTTGCGAGCACTAGCAATTTTGGTCAAACCGGCGGGAATGGGCTTGCTTGTGCGTACAGAAGCAGAAGGCAAACCCGAAGAAGCGATTATGGAAGATTTGGAATTGCTGCAAAAGCAATGGGAAGCCATTCAGCAGGAAGCGCATTCCACCCGTGCGCCAGCACTACTCAACCGGGACGATGACTTCATTCAGCGCGTATTGCGGGATATGTACGGCGCGGATGTAAATCGAATTGTCGTAGATTCCAGTACTGGTTTGAAGCGCGTGAAGCAGTACTTGCAGAACTGGAGCGGAGGTCAAACACCACAAGGATTGTTAATTGACCATCATCGCGATCGCTCCCCTATTTTAGAGTACTTCCGCATCACTGCCGCCATTAGAGAAGCCCTCAAACCGAGAGTAGACCTACCTTCTGGAGGCTATATCATCATTGAGCCGACAGAGGCATTAACCGTAATTGATGTTAACTCAGGTTCCTTCACGCGATCGGCAACAGCTAGAGAAACAGTTTTGTGGACAAACTGCGAATCTGCAACAGAAATTGCTCGCCAGTTGCGTCTGCGGAATATTGCTGGGGTGATCGTTGTTGATTTTATTGATATGGAATCACGACGCGATCAACTGCAAGTTCTCGAACACTTTAATAAAGCACTCAAAGCAGACAAAGCTCGTCCGCAGATTGCCCAATTAACCGAACTGGGTTTAGTAGAATTGACCCGCAAACGCCAAGGTCAAAACATTTACGAATTGTTTGGTGATACTTGCCCCACCTGTGGCGGTTTAGGACATACTGTGCGTCTGCCTGGAGAAATCGAAAACCGATTACCAATACCAGCAGAAACACCAGAGCGTGAACGTGAGCGTTTTATATCCCTGCCTCACCGAGAACCACGTCAGCCTGCTACCCGCATCCCAGAACCACGAGAAACCTATGATGGATTTTCAGAAGCATTTGAGGGTGACCTAGAATCGGGTAACCTAAATCTGATCAATCATCCTAGTTATCAAGACCTTAATGATAATAAGCGTCGTACCCGCACTCGCCGCAGTCGAATTCCCATCAATGGGTTAAACGGTAAAGATGAAGCTCGGGTTATAGCCAATCCACTGGCTTTTGTCAACGAGCCAGACTTAGACCTTGATATTGAACCAGAACTAGGAGTTGCACCAGAGATTCCCTCACCCACCCTTAGTAAACCAGGTTGGAGTGAAAGACTAGAGCGCGCTGTAATAGATCGGACTATAGATCGGACTATAGATCGGACTATAGATCGGACTGTAGATCGCACTAAAATTACCAAGGCAGAGCCAATTAAACCAGTGGTAGAACCACCGGAGATTAGAACTGTAGAAATGAGCCTCCAGGAACAGGATATTTTTGCTTTGATGGGAATATCTCCCTTGGTGAAATTAGAGCAAGAGGTTAAAAATCCCAAGTCTGTGATTATTAATGTAATTCAACCTGGTCAGCAGCCAACGACTCCAACTCAATCAACCTCAGAATTAACTATTGTCCAAAAAGCAACACCTGAAATAACCCCAAGCAAGCTACCAATACCAAAAGTTATTGACCCAGAACCAAAACCTTTGATAGAAGAGATAACTGAACCATCTGAGTTGACTGCTAGCCCAACGGGTAGCTTGTCTGCCAAAGCTTCCGATAACGAAGATGAAAGTGATGCCAACAGCGCCGCCACTGCCAGCCGTCGCCGCCGCCGTCGTTCCTCAGCGATCGAGGATAACTAATTTGCTTTATGGTAGAAACGTCGCCAACGCCCTTGGAACAATCCAATTGGCTGGAGTTTTCTACCTTGTCAGGGATTCCAGGGTTGGTTGCAGGTGTGGATGAAGTAGGGCGAGGCGCTCTATTTGGCCCTGTGGTGGCAGCAGCAGTGATCCTACCAGATTATGCTCTGCCAATACTGATGGCAGCTAAAATCAAAGATAGTAAAAAGTTATCTAGTTCTCGGAGAACTCAGCTAGCGCAGCAGATTTGTGGGCTGGCTATAGACTGGAAAATTGGGTTTGCTTCTACTGCCGAAATTGACAAGATAAATATTTTGCAAGCAACGCTGTTAGCAATGAAGCGGGCTGTGCTGAAGTTAAAGGTACAGCCTGCACTCTGCCTGATTGATGGTAATCAGTCAATCAAAGACTTGCTATTGCCGCAACAAACAATAATTAAGGGGGACGAGCGATCGCTCGCTATTGCCTCTGCTAGTATTGTCGCTAAGGTTTGGCGTGACGATCTGGTACTGCGTCTAGCATTAAAATACCCCATGTACAACCTGGAGTGTAACAAGGGTTATGGTAGCCAGCGGCATTTGCTGGCTTTGCAACAATATGGGCCTTCGCCCCTACATCGTCAGTCTTTTCGTCCTTGCCAAATCAAAGTATCGAACGCTGAGTGATTAAATAATTACTCAGCATTCAAGATTGGCAATTCAGTACTGTTACCGCTAATTCCTCTATCTTTGGTTTGTGATATCACCCAGTAGCGATAATCCGCCAAAAGTTGATTTAATAACCGTTGCTTGACCGACAACAGCACGCTTTTGAGCAAAGCATTGCCAGTAGCTTCTAAAATTGGCTTAGGAGTGAAGCAAAATGGCGGTGGCAAATCCACTAGCACTTCTAAATCAGCCCTTCCTTGCAGGCGAGTGCCAGTGCTTAACTCTTTGGGAGACAAATGACCTTTTAAATTGAGAGCAAAGCGCTGGTTAATATACTCGAAGCCCAGAATTTCACAGCCTAGCGATCGCAAATTAATTATTCCATTTGATTCTGCCCAAACTCTCATGTCTACAGTAGGTTGAATACTCAATGACATAAAAGTTAACGGACGCATTTTCAAGCGAAATACTTCCTCAGAAAGCTGCTCAATTCTACTGTTGTCAGCCAAAGCCTTAACTAGACGTTGAGGCTGGCGCAAGTAGTGCTGAATGGGAATAGGCTGCTCTGGAACAGCGATTTCAACCGATTGGGAGGCAGTAAACCGGGTAGCCATGAGCGGATAAAAATATTTGTTTCTTAATTTTAATATTTTTTAATAAATTAAATCTAATTATTAAAAAATTACAAAATTTATTGACCATAAAAATGATTGTTGCTTATCAGCTATACATCACTAGCAAAAAGTTGCTACGCTTATTACTATCTTTAGTTCAATAAATATAGATTAGGGGTGAGCTCAACTACTATGTAAGATGCTATTTTTTGGCTTGCGACCTATCACATACCAAGTTGTAACATCATCCCACACGCCCTGCTCTGTTTGTCGCGCCTCTAACTCTGCTTCAAATTCGGCTTTGGCTTGTTCTAACTGCGCTTCAGAAAGTCTTGATAAGGGTTTTTCCGGTTGTCCAGGGGTTGGAAAAGAATTGCCGCCCCAAGCTGCTTTTGCTTTGTCTAAGCTCAGGTAGCTACCGTGCTGCTCAGTTTTAATTTCAACCGCTTCAAAACACGCACTTAAGAACAGTTTCCGACACTCTTCAAATGTTCCAAGGCGATTACTCGGTTCTAGCATTACTCCGTACCTCGCAAGTACCTCCCGAAACACCACATAGCCGACATAGGCTGTTTCAGCAGGAGTATGAACGCCAATCAGTCCATCTGGTTTAAGAAACTGATGCCAGAGGCGTAATGTCGCTGCTTTGTTTTCTAGCCAAGGGAATGTGTTGGCACACAAAATTCGGTCAAAACTGTTGGCAGGAAAATTGAGTAATTCAGCGTCTGCCAGTTGAAACTCAACGTTGCCTAAATCTAAAGCTTCAGCTTTGTCCCTTGCTTGTTCCAGCATCCCAGCAGAAATATCTACACCAATGACTCGACCTGAATTTCCAACAATTCGAGATGCTTCGAGTACAAGATGCCCTGTCCCAGTTCCAATGTCTAAAATCTGATGACCAGAACTGACTTGTGAATATTCAAGTAAACGACGACAAATTTGCAAATGCCAATTGGTATCGTCGTAGGTCTGACTTCTTTGGTTGTATAAATCAGCGATTTTCTGCTTGTAATTGTTTAAGCTAAGTTGCTCAACCATTGGCAAGTCCCCTTTAACTGCGACTCAGTTTAACACTAACTCAGGCTCCATCGCATTACCGATTAATTCTGAACCCTTAATACGCCTACTTACCCCAGAAATTGTTGCTTCCCTGACTGGTTATGACTACATTTTGAATGCCCTATCTATCGTAAACATTTTTTGAATTGGTATTAAAATTTCATTCTTGACACCAAATCAAGAATATGAATTGTTATTTGGTCAGAAACTAATATAATTGCTCTTAAATCTTCAGAGGAATTTAGCAAAAAAACTGCCAGGAAATTTATCTGCTAGAAGACTGATTTCCATAACCTATTTTCCTGGATACATATTTCGGTCTATTCGTTTAGTAAGAGTAGATGTTAGATACATTTGCCAAAACCAAAATATCATAATCTCTGTTTACTTATTAAACTTGCAACTCAAGGCTAAAGGTATGACTTTATCGATCGCACATTTAGGGCCTCCCGGCACTTATACAGAACAAGCAACTGTTTTTTATGTCAACTGGCTAACTAAAAGTATGGGAGTTGAAGCTAGCCTATGTCCCTATCCCACCATCTCCCAGTCACTGCACGCCGTTGCTCATGGCCAAGCCAACTTGGCTGTTGTGCCTGTGGAAAATTCTATTGAAGGGAGTGTGACTATGACACTAGATACACTGTGGCAGTTGGACACTTTGCAAATTCAACTAGCCTTAGTATTACCTATTGTCCATACGTTAATTTCTTGCGCGTCTAGCTTAGATAAAATTAAAACTGTTTACTCTCACCCGCAAGCTTTGGCACAATGTCAGGGATGGTTAGAGCGGTTTCTCCCGACTGTACAGATTATTCCCACCAATTCTACAACCGAAGCACTACAGCGATTGGAGCAAGAGACAACAACAGCAGCGATCGCTTCTAGTAGAGCAGCGCAACTCTACAACCTGCCGATACTTGCTAGTGGCATCAACGACTATCCAGAAAACTGTACTCGTTTTTGGGTAGTAAGTCAGGGTGAAGTTGACGCTGGATATCAGGTATCAAAAGTGCCTACCAGTCACACATCACTGGCTTTTAGTATGCCTGCCAATACACCCGGAGCATTGCTCAAACCTTTGCAAATATTTGCTCAACTAGGAATTAACCTCAGCCGGATTGAATCTCGTCCGACGAAGCGATCGCTTGGCGAATACTTGTTTTTCATGGATTTAGAAGCGGATGCCAAGGAAGCACAAATGCAATCTGCTTTAGCAGAATTGACTATGCACACAGAAATTTTAAAAATTCTTGGCGCTTACAATCTTTTGCCAATCAGCGCTCTTACTTGATAAGTTAGGAGTGAGGAGTTAGGAGTTAGAAGTTAAGAATTATTAGTTAGGATTTAGGAGTTATCAGTTATTAGTTATCAGGTAGAGGGAATATAAATTATAAGTTGCCAATCTTTTATTTTTTTGTTATTTATTCCTAACTCCTAACTCCTAACTCCTCACTCCTAACTCCTAAATCCTAACTCATCACTTTTCATTAAACGTGTCTTTAAGAACAGCGCGAGCCGCCAAGTGATTCCGAGTAGAGGTTAAAATTTCTGCTTCCCGCTCAAGACGAGTTGTAGTATCTTGCATTTCTAGCAATAACTGCTGCTCTGCGGCGACACCATAAAGATTACTCGCTACCCAATAAGATAACTCTGTTGGTAGGTCAGGTAAATCTTCTGGCAGTTCGATATTTTGTTCGGTTAATTTGCCTGATAGACGCACAACATCTCGCAGTAGTTGTTCTACTTCAGTTGATAAAGGTCGCAAATCTTTAGCTGGTGGTTGGTCTTCAATCCACTCAACTAAGCCAACCATATATGGCTTTTCCCGAACATACTCTAATACCCGAAATCTTTGCTGCCCTAAAGTCAACATCTTGATGCGATCATCTGGCAGCCGTTGGTGATGAACGATTTCCGCACAGCAACCAGTGTTTGCAATTGTACCTTTAACAGGATCGACCATCAAAACACCGAACCTGCGATCGCTCTCCAAAATCGTGTTCATCATGATTCGGTAGCGAAATTCAAAGATGTGCAAAGGCAATGGTCTGGTAGGAAACAGAACTACTTCGGGTAACGGGAACAGAGGTAGTTCACGAACTGCAATTTTAGAAGATGATGTCATTGTTACTTTGGTATAAACTTAATCTTAAAAATAATTTTTCTCTGCTTTTCCCGTACTTCATTTACATTCTATCATTTGTTTCCTAGCTAAATAAAAGCCCTGAGATATATTTCTTCAGGGCAATGTAAAAATTCATACTAATCTCATTTGTCATTTTTCCTTTGCTAATGACTAATGACTAATGACCAATGACTAAATTAAAGTTTGACTTCGATATCTACACCTGATGGTAGATCCAATTTCATCAGGGCATCTATAGTCTTAGAAGAGGGCTGGTAAATATCAATAATCCGGCGATGAGTACGGGTTTCAAAGTGTTCCCGTGAATCTTTATCTACGTGAGGCGATCGCAGCACACAATAGATCCTGCGTTTTGTTGGTAAAGGAATTGGGCCTACGGCTGTAGCATTTGTGCGGTTAGCTGTATCTACAATCTTCTCGCAAGATGTGTCTAATAAGCGTCGGTCAAAAGCTTGTAAGCGAATTCTAATTTTCTGCTGCTGTAGAGTTGCCATCTTTAATTTTCCAGGTTCTGCGTAATTAGGGGAATATTTACAGGTAAAAGGTTACAGGTTAAAGGTTACAGAAAACTATTACCTGTCCCCTGTAACCTATTACCTTATTTATAGAGGGAAGAGAAAGGAGCAGAGAGGAATTATACCATCTCTGCTCCTTTGTTATGAGCGAAAAGGTGCTATTTGATAATTTTGGAGACGACACCAGCACCGATGGTGCGGCCACCTTCGCGGATAGCGAAGCGCATTCCTTGTTCAATAGCGATCGCGTTGATCAATTCTACTGTCATCTTGATGCGATCGCCTGGCATCACCATTTCTACTTCTTTGCCATCATCAGAGGTGTAGGCTTTGATAGTACCAGTTACATCGGTTGTCCGCACGTAGAACTGGGGACGGTAGCCAGCGAAAAATGGAGTCTTACGACCACCTTCTTTTTCTGTTAAGACATAAACCTCACCTTCAAATTCATTGTGAGGTTTAATCGAACCAGGTTTGGCGATGACCATACCCCGTTCAATATCAGCCTTCTGGATACCCCGGAGTAGTACGCCAGCGTTATCCCCAGCCATACCTTGGTCGAGACTCTTCTTGAACATTTCAATACCAGTTACGGTAGTGGCGCGAGTATCTCTGATACCCACTAGTTCAACGTTATCGCCAACTTTGACTATACCCCGTTCAATCCGACCAGTGGCGACAGTACCACGACCTGTAATTGAGAACACGTCTTCTACAGCCATCAGGAAGGGTTTATCAACATCCCGCTCAGGAGTGGGGATGTAAGAATCTACAGCATCCATTAATTCGTAGATTTTGTCTACCCAAGGATTTTCACCGCGTTTGGTCTTGGGATTTTTGGTCATTGCTTCTAGAGCTTGCAGACCAGAGCCTTTGACGATGGGGATGTCGTCACCAGGGAAATCATAGCTGCTTAACAGTTCTCTCAGTTCTAGTTCTACCAGTTCCAAAAGTTCTGGGTCATCCATCAAATCTTCTTTGTTCAAGAAGACAACCAGACTGGGAACGCCTACCTGTTTTGCCAACAGGATGTGTTCGCGGGTTTGGGGCATAGGACCATCGGTAGCAGCAACTACCAGGATTCCTCCGTCCATCTGGGCAGCACCGGTGATCATGTTCTTCACATAGTCAGCGTGTCCTGGACAGTCTACGTGAGCATAGTGCCGACTTTCGGTTTCATACTCTACGTGAGCAGTATTGATGGTAATACCCCGGGCTTTTTCTTCTGGGGCATTATCAATTTGGTCGTAGCCCTTAGCTATAGCCTGACCCATAGCTGCCAAGGTCATGGTGATGGCTGCTGTCAAGGTAGTTTTACCGTGGTCAACGTGGCCAACTGTACCGATATTAATGTGGGGTTTATTCCTTTCAAACTTTGCGCGTGCCATGAATGCTCATTTCCTTATTTTAACTAAGCGTTCCCTTTGCTTTTTGCAATGATAGTTTCAGCTACGCTGCGAGGAACCTCTTCGTAGTGGCTGAACTCCATCGTGAAGGTACCCCGACCTTGCGTTTTTGACCGGATATCAGTGGCGTAGCCAAACATGCTCGCCAGTGGAACTTTTGATGTTACCTTAGCAAGTCCCTTTTCCGTGCTTTGGCTTTCAATCTGCCCTCGGCGGGTGTTGAGGTCGCCAATGACGTTGCCCATATAGTCTTCAGGAACTTCAACTTCAACTTTCATCATAGGCTCTAAGATGACAGGTGAAGCTTTCAGCACAGCCTCTTTCATCGCCATTGAACCAGCGATTTTGAAGGCCATTTCTGAAGAGTCTACATCGTGGTATGACCCATCAATTAGCGTCGCTTTAACGTCAATCAACGGATATCCAGCTAGAACACCGGATTCGCAGCTTTCTTTCATCCCTTGTTCTGCGGGGCCAACGTACTCTTTAGGTACTGTACCGCCAGCAATTTTGGAAACGAATTCAAAGCCAGTACCGGGTTCTCCAGGCTCCAAATTGATCACAACGTGACCGTATTGACCTTTACCACCACTTTGGCGGATGAATTTGCCCTCAACTTTGTTCACAGCTTTCCGAATTGTTTCTCGGTAAGCTACTTGTGGCGCACCTACATTCGCTTCCACCTTGAATTCTCGTAACATCCGGTCTACTAGAATTTCTAGGTGTAGCTCTCCCATTCCGGCGATCACGGTTTGGTTTGTTTCGGGATCGACGCGGACGCGGAAGGTGGGGTCTTCTTCTGAGAGAGATTGCAGAGCCTTGGACAGTTTGTCCATGTCGTTCTTGGTTTTGGGTTCAACCGCCACCGAGATTACAGGCTCAGGAATGAATAGGGATTCCAGAATTACTGGCGATCCATCATCACAGAGGGTGTCACCTGTCAAGGTGTCTTTCAATCCCAGAGCTGCTCCTAAATCACCCGCTCGCAGTTCATCGACATCTTGCCGATCATCTGCCTTCATTAGAACTAAGCGGGAAATCCGTTCTTTTTTATTCTTGCTAGCGTTGAGAACGTAGCTGCCCTTTTTCAGGACACCAGAATAAACGCGAACAAATGTTAGGCGACCGTAAGGGTCAGCCATAATTTTGAATGCCAAAGCTGCTAGGGGTTCGTTGTCATCAGCCCGCCGCTCAATAGTATCGCCATTGGGCAGTAAGCCTTGAATTGGCGGTACTTCACTTGGCGCTGGCAGGTAATCTACAACGGCATCCAGCATCAACTGCACGCCTTTGTTTTTGAATGCTGAACCACAAAGTACTGGTACAATTGTTCCCGCAATTGTGCCTTTACGCAGGGCAGTCCGAACTTCCTGCTCTGTAAGTTCTTCGCCCTCGAAGTACTTAGCCATCAGAGCATCGTCGGTTTCTGCTGCGGCTTCTATGAGCTTGGTGCGGAATTCGTCTACCTGCGCTTGCAATTCTTCGGGGATATCGGTTTCCTGGATATCGGTTCCTTGGTCATTGGCGTAAATATACGCACGTTGCCCTACTAGGTCAACGATCCCTTGGAAGTCGTTTTCACTACCAATTGGTAATTGAATAGCGATCGCATTTGCCCGCAGGCGATCGCGAATTTGCTCGTGAACTTTATAAAAGTTCGCTCCGGTGCGATCCATTTTGTTGATAAAGGCGATCCGAGGTACTTTGTAGCGCTCTGCTTGCCGCCACACTGTCTCAGACTGCGGTTGCACGCCGCCCACAGAACAAAATACTGCGATTACGCCATCTAACACGCGCATGGAACGCTCAACTTCAATTGTGAAGTCTACGTGACCCGGAGTATCGATAATGTTAATTTGATGATCTTTCCAGCTGGTACTGATAGCAGCCGCAGTAATGGTAATTCCCCGCTCCCGCTCCTGCTCCATCCAGTCTGTGACGGCAGTTCCTTCATGAACTTCGCCAATTTTATGAATTATCCCAGAGTAAAATAATATTCTCTCTGTTGTTGTTGTTTTGCCCGCATCTATATGCGCCGCAATACCAATGTTGCGTACTTTGTCTAGCGGGATCGTGCGTGCCACAGCTACCTCCTATAGTTTTTGCCTCATGATATCTTGTATATTACTCTTTGTTAAGATTCTATACTTTTAGGGAAAACCGTCTGCTTTTTGTAAATCATCCGATATACCGCTTCTGGAGGGCGATATATCGCTTTTCTACTTAGTAACGATAGTGTGCGAATGCTTTGTTAGCTTCCGCCATCCGGTGCGTTTCTTCGCGTTTCCGAATTGCATTGCCTGTTTCATTGGCAGCATCCATTAATTCATTTGCCAGTTTGCTTGCCATTGTCCGCCCTGGTCTAGACCGGGAATATTGCACTAACCAACGCAGTGCTAGGGTAGTACCCCGTTCTGTACGCACTTCCATTGGTACTTGGTAGGTTGCTCCACCAACCCGCCGAGCTTTTACTTCTACTAAAGGCGTGGCATTTCGCACTGCTCTTTCAAAGGTTTCTAAAGCACCGTTACCAGTGCGTTCCTCAATAGTTTTCAATGCTTCATAAACAATTCGTGCGGCAAGTGATTTTTTGCCATGACGCATGATTCGCCTGATAATCATGCTCACAAGGCGACTGTTATATACAGAGTCAGACGGGACTGGGCGCCTTTGAATAACACCACGACGAGACATACTTCACCTTTAATTCGGAATTTGGCAACGAAATTATATGCTATCAGAGACCGGAAACTAAAAGCTGTGGAACCCAACCCTCAGACTTTTTCAACTTTGTTTTCGACTGTTACAGCAGGGCTGACCTATTGACTGCCAATTTTGGATTAGAGTTTTTGGTAGACGTTCCGACCACAAGGATTGGAAAAAATCAAAAGTCTGTAAGTCTCATCCCCTTGTGGGTTCGACCAATCCAAAATTGCAAATCGTTCGATGCTTCCTGAGCGAAGTCGAAGGACTGAGCCTAGTCGAAGTCTAAAATCTAAAATTCATTGACTTGCTACCTGCAACTAAATACTCAAGGCGAAAAGATTCTAAATCTTAATGTTCAGATTAGATTCTGCTGTGGGTTACAGCTTTCTCCTCAGAACTTCTACACTTGCTCGCTCAGTGTAGGTGTAGCTTGCTTGATTTTTTTTTAAACTTGAGCAGCTTTCATAACTGCTGTGAGAACACAGACCCTGATAGTTTTTTTGTCCTTGAGCGTTTTTCAGGTAGACGATTAACCGTGTTGGGTGCGATTAATCGTCTAATCCTATTTTTTCGCTGCTGCTTTCGGACGCTTGGTTCCATACTTGGAACGCCCTTGTTTACGGTCTTTGACTCCGGCTGTATCTAAGGTGCCACGAATAATGTGGTATCTCACGCCTGGTAGATCCTTAACCCGACCGCCACGAATCATCACAACTGAGTGTTCTTGTAAGTTGTGACCAATACCTGGAATATAAGCTGTGACTTCAAATCCAGAGGTAAGTCTGACTCTTGCTACTTTACGTAGAGCTGAGTTCGGCTTTTTTGGTGTGGTCGTGTATACTCTGGTACAAACTCCCCGACGTTGGGGGCATTGTTTCAGAGCCGGGGACTTGGTTTTCTGACGCGCTTGTTCGCGCTCGTTACGTATTAGCTGCTGTATTGTTGGCATGAGTTACAGCGCGTAAAGCTGCTTATATGTCTAAGTTTTAACAAATCCTAATTATATCGTTTTTTACGGGTTTATGTCAATTGTAATTTTTCCTTAATTACTTGGTCATTTTTCCTTTGTTATTGGTAAACGATCGCTAATTAAGGACTATTGACTAGTTGTGGAGAATGAATTACCACAGCCACAGGTTGCGATCGCCTGGGGGTTGTGAAAGCGAAAACCACCACCCATTAAGTCTTCTGAATAATCCACCCTCAAACCGTTGACGTAATTTAAGCTTGCGGCATCTATGACTACTTGAATCTCATCTAAGTTGAAAACCTGGTCGCCGACTTTTATTGCTTCATCAAAGGACATATCATAAAATAACCCGGAACAACCACCTGGTTTTACTGCCAATCGAAACAAGACATTTGGCTGCTGCTTGGACTTTATTCGCCCAATTTCACTGGCGGCTGCAAGACTCAGATGAATCATGGAACTCGTTTTTTGCAATTGAAGACCCCATCTTCATTTTACAGACAGATGGGTTAATCCTAGCTTCTTGAAAATTCCAAATCATCGAAGCTATGAGTGCGATCGCTATTACTACATTTATAGCACAACATGCTTCAGTCCCCACCTTAACTAGGTAGGGACTTCTGGGGTGCAGTGGTTCCAAAAGCTGGTTTGCACAAAAATGTATTGAGTTTTTAGATTAGAGCTTTAATCCTTAGTACGGGCATAGTCATCTTGGTAGCGAATAATATCATCTTCTCCCAAGTATTCGCCATTTTGGACTTCAATTAACACCAAAGGGATTACGCCAGGATTCTCTAAACGATGAGATGTACATTGGGGTACATAAGTTGACTCATTATTGCTCAGTAGTACTTCTCTCTCGCCACAAGTTACCCTAGCTGTACCAGAGACGACAATCCAATGTTCGCTGCGGTGGTGGTGCATTTGTAGACTGAGGCGGTGTCCTGGCTTAACTTCGATGCGCTTGATTTTGTATCCGCGCCCTTCTTCCAAAACTGTAAAAGCACCCCAAGGACGTAACTCAGTTGCAGCAACGCCTTTGGATGTGATAATTGAAGGTAGATGTAGAGTTTCAGTCTGTGTAGTTTCTTGATATCGAGCCATAGTTACCTCATTTGGAGACATAACAAACCGTTGGTACTCTTACTATTGATATAAAAATCTGGCGCTATCTTGCAACTTTGGAAATCAGCAATTTTGTCGCACCTTGATAAAGATAGCAAAATCAAACGTGACGGTGTAAATCATCACTACTGAAATTCTGGCATCTACACCAAGTCTTCATCAAGCAAAATTACAGCTTGTTCTAATCTTTAAGAAAGATTGGGCATTAAGAGTTTGGAGTTAGGAGTTAGGAGTTTGGAGTTAGGAGTTAGGAGTTTGGAGTTTGGAGTTAGGAGTTTGGAGTTTGGAGTTTGGAGTTTGGAGTTTGGAGTTTGGAGTTTGGAGTTTGGAGTTTGGAGTTATCCCCTCATCTCCCTCATCGGGAGCATCCCAATTTTGGCTTAAATCTTTTCCCTCAGCCCCAGCCTCTCTCCCATATCACGGGAGAGGGGAGACATAATTCTAGTTCCCCGAATCCCTACTCCCTCATTATCGTGGTTTCAAGAAAATACCAATTCCATTATGAACACGAGCAGCTGTACTAGGTGAGCGATTGAGTAGTTGTCCTCCTAAGTAAAGGCTGGTAGAACTACCTCCGTCCAAATTTAGGGCATCCACACAGCCCATCTGTTGCAGCAATTGGGCATGTTCTGCCAAATTAGGGCCATAACCGCCTGCACGATTATGTATGGCAGTAATCATCAATGTGCCTGTTGCTGTTGTGCAAATACCGCTACGAATAGCCTTTTCGGCAATAAAGGCATTGCTGAATTGTTCGCTTTTGGCATCGAGGACAATTTGACGATTTTGGACTAATAAAGGACCTGCTCCGATAATCTGGGGATAACGGCTAAAATCAGCCGGAGTAGTGGCGCTAGAAATACTTACTGCGGTTCCAATCGGTAGCTGTGAGGCAGCACTAGCAGCGTTGGCGCGTAAGGTTAGTAGGTAGCCATCCTGGGGAATGGGAACGGCCGTCTCACCAATTTTGCCGCCTGGTAATTGTTGAGTAATTTGGTCTTTCTGTACGACTAGGATAATTTCGTTATCCGTCAAGGGCGTGTAAGTTGATCCCCAAGCTGGGGTGTAACGAGCAATGCCACTCTGGACGTAGCCACTGTTAAGATACAGAATTGGTAGGCGCTGGTTATTTGCTGTGATTAAAGTTTCTTCTAAGGTGAGACGACCGAAGTAAAATTGGCCAGAATCATTCCAAGCGATCGCACCACGGTTGAGAATGGGGCTTGATAACCACTGACCATCCCGACGAATTGCACCCAAGGGGAATCTGTTATTGCGGTTAAAATAACCACCGTTAATTCCAGCTACTGCTAAGTAACGTTGTGCTGTTTGAATTAAGGGAGCAGTACCCGCAAGCCCATCAGGACTAGCCCACATAGGTTTCAACGTTAGCCCAAATTTACGGGGATTAACTTCTAACCAGACCACCGGGAAGCGTTCTGTGCCTAAGTTGACATAATGCTGTCGCCAGCGCAATCCAGGAGCCCAACTAATATCTCTTTCTTCTAGGGGATCGGGTCGAATATCGATAATCAAGCGATTGGGGTTATCTACAGTACTAACTTGAGGCGATAGACCAAAAGGAACGCTCAGACTAATTATGGTTTGGTTTTTCACCACCTCCACTTGTTGAATCAGTGGTTCAGGGGCTGGGGCTGCTGGTATTGGTTGTGTTGGTGTAACTGGTAATAATTGTTTGAGCAAGTTTGGCAGCAATGTTGGTGGTGCTGCTGGTGGCATTCGGGTATAGCGTTCTATCAAAAGGGGATCAGCTATTCCATCCAGGGTAATTGTCCACTCTCGATTTGCCGGTGTAGTCGGTTTTGGGGTTGGTGTGTCTGGGTCAGAAGATGGAGTTTGGGGTTTTGCGATCGCTGACCCTTGTGCAACTTGCCAGGGTGTTGGACGATCTAAATCAACAAGAATGCGAGCCTGTTGCAAAGGAGTAACACTCGCCTCTGGAGGTTGCTGGCTCTGAACAATATTTGTAATTTGTGCTTTTGGGGTAGCAATCACCAAAATGTTGTCATTGGTTCGGATTTCCCATCCAGATGTTTGAGCAAAATTAGTAATATCCAAATAGCGATATGCGCCTAGTAGCTTGGTGGATAAAACCTGTGGCTTTATCACCGATGAAAACCACTGTATTGGTTGCCTTGCTGAGTTACTACTGTTTAAGAAATTTACTCCAATTAACTGCCTAAATGCCCCATCACTCAGATGAGTTGTAATCCGACCAGCTTTTCCAGGTCGCTGGAACCATGTTGCTGGTAAAGTACGACCATTGAGGGAAATTTGATTACCAGAGGATAGTACGCCTGTTAAAGCAGGTACAGGTGACTGGGAGATCAGCCTGGGTATTGATTGGGCGTTGGTAGTACAGGTAGTAGTTAAGCATAGTGTTATTAAAAATAATGGTGACACAGTAGCCCAGAAAAATCTGCGATCGCCTTTGACCTTGGCTTTGCGATCGCTATTCCCTGATTGTCCATAATTCGGCATTTTTACCATAATTTCTTACGTTTTTTGGAAAACTATCAGCCAAGGTATAAACTAACTAATTATTTGGAAATATAAAAAAAACATGAGTTTATTTTGGAAAAAACATGATATTCTATATATTGGCTAGCTGTCTCTTTTAAACGCCAATCAATTTATATAGACGCTAAAGCCACTGCAATCAAGTGTTTTAACTGGCACTAATTCTAACCACACTATACACGGTAGTTTTGATTATCAAAACTGGATTAATATATTTAATCCTGACTGAACGTTGCTAATTCAGTAAGGTCTAGTTAATAGTAATACATGTGCCAACTGATAAGCGGCAAAACTCTAGACAACAATATTTGGGAATTGTCAAATGGGTATATATTGTAATACGCTGATTTTATTGCTGGATCGGGATAACTAAATAATTACTAATTCGTAATTCGTAATTCGTAATTAAAAGGGTACAGCAGCCCACACTAAATTAAAAATTTAGTGGTTAACAACACAATGGAGGGTACAACCCCCCACTGATTGCAACTACGAATTAAGGTAGCGTAACTAAAGCCTTCTCTTGTCCCTTGGCGTTAGCCTCTCCTAAAGGGAGAAGGGGAGAGGCTACGCCAAGGCTTAGAGCGAGTAATTGATCGTGACGATCAATTACGAATTATTTTGACTTTGGCTTTAAAAGATAGTAGAGCGTTCAGTTTTAGTTTTGTTTCAGGTGAGCCGAAATAGGCTCTATGAGTAGCTAGCGTGCATCTGGAAAAAGGGAATTGAGAAAATATTTAGCTTCACAATATAAAAAAGAAACTGTCAGGGCAAAAATCATGTCTTGGCGGAGGTAACTTGTCTAACACCGCATAAATACATAAAAAATACGCCAAAATTTTAACTTAACACGGGTGAACTAACACAGTAAAACCGAAGTTAAAATTTTTTTTCCCTAAATTTCGGTGCTTGTATATTTTTCCATCGCTGAATTTAGAAATTTTTCCGATAACGTAGTGGCAAAATTGCTAACTCAATACTTCAGGAACAGGGTATGAATAATAAACCGATGAATCAAGACCAACAAATCACAGAGGATATAAACTCAAGAGATACCTATCAGGGGCAGAAGTGGTTAGTAGAAGAACGAGATGCCTGTGGTGTAGGTTTTATTGCTCATCGCCAAAATCATACCAGCCACGAAATTGTCGAAAAAGCCTTAGCTGCCTTAACCTGCTTAGAACACCGGGGAGGTTGTAGCGCCGATCAAGATTCTGGTGATGGGGCTGGAGTATTGACAGCAATACCTTGGGAGTTGTTCCAACAAGACTTTGCCCAAAGAGGAAAGGAATTTCCATCCACCAATAATATAGCTGTGGGGATGATATTTCTACCACAAGACGAGCAAGCAGCAAAAAAAGCTAGGGTTGCAGTTGAGCAAGTAGCTGCTGAAGAAAAATTTATTTTACTTGGTTGGCGAGTTGTGCCAGTGCAACCTGATTTACTTGGGGTACAAGCAAGAGAAAATCAACCCCAGATTGAACAGGTTTTGTTAGCTTCTGTTGACAAAAGCGGCGATGAATTAGAACGACAATTGTATATTACCCGCCGCCGAATTACTAAAGTTGCAACCAACATCTCAGAAGAATTTTATATCTGCTCGTTGTCAAGCCGCACAATTGTCTACAAAGGTATGGTGCGTTCTGCTGTCTTGGGCAGCTTTTATGACGATTTAAAAAATCCAGCTTACAAAAGTGCTTTTGCTGTTTATCACCGCCGCTTTAGTACCAATACAATGCCCAAGTGGCCCCTAGCTCAACCAATGCGGCTTTTGGGTCACAACGGCGAAATCAATACTTTGTTGGGTAACATCAACTGGATGATGGCGCGAGAAGCTAGCTTAAATCATCCTGTATGGAGCGATCGCATTAAGGAACTCAAACCATTAGTTCATATTGATAACAGCGACTCAGCTACTCTAGACAATGTACTGGAATTGCTAGTGTGTTCTGGACGCACCCCCTTGGAAGCTTTAATGATTATGGTTCCAGAGGCTTACCAAAATCAGCCTTCTTTAAATGACTATCCAGAAATTATTGATTTCTACGAATATTACAGTGGACTGCAAGAAGCATGGGACGGGCCAGCACTTTTAGTATTCAGTGATGGCAAAAAAGTTGGTGCAACACTAGATCGTAATGGTTTAAGACCAGCCCGCTACTTGATCACTAAAGATGACTACATTGTTGTAGCTTCCGAAGCTGGTGTAGTGGACTTTCCAGAAGCCGATATTGTCGAGAAAGGTAGACTCGGACCAGGACAAATGATTGCCGTGGATTTAGTCAACCATGAAGTGCTGAAGAATTGGGAGATTAAGCAGCGCATTGCCAAACAGCACCCTTATGGGGAATGGCTGCAACAGTACCGTCAAGAACTCAAACAAATTGTCAGTAGTCAGTCGTTAGATGTCAATGGAAATGGACATCTGGCTGCTGAAAATGGCAACGGGCATAGTACAACAGACAAAATTGACAAGCAAACCTTACTTCAGTATCAAACTGCCTTTGGCTACACCACAGAAGATGTAGAAATGGTGATTCATCCAATGGCGATCGCAGGTTCAGAGCCGACTTTTTGCATGGGGGATGATATTCCTTTAGCAGTGCTGTCAACAAAACCCCACCTGCTGTATGACTATTTCAAACAGCGTTTTGCTCAGGTGACGAACCCAGCGATCGATCCCCTACGGGAAAAGCTAGTGATGTCTCTGAAAGTCGAACTGGGTGAACGGGGTAACTTATTAGAACCCAAGGCAGAATATGCTCGGAGATTGAAGCTGGAATCGCCAGTATTAACGGATGGTGAGTTAGAGGCAATTAAGCTGTCAGGATTTGCCACAGCTGAGTTATCAACCCTATTTGCGATCGCCACTGGCCCAGAAGGATTAAAAGCCGCAGTCCAATCTTTACAAGCACAAGCAGCTGAATCAGTCCGCGCAGGTGCAAAGATTTTAATCTTAAGCGATAAGGGAAATGACGGTATCAGCCCAGAAAATACATACATTCCTCCCCTGTTAGCAGTGGGTGCTGTACATCATCACCTGATTCGGGAAGGGTTGCGAATGAAAACATCCCTAATTGTCAATACTGCTCAATGCTGGAGTACCCATCACTTTGCTTGTCTCATTGGTTATGGTGCTGGTGCAGTTTGTCCGTATATGGCTTTGGATACGGTGCGTGATTGGTGGTCTGATCCCAAAACTCAAAAGTTAATGGGTGTGCAAAAAATTGCAACCCTCACCCTAGAACAAGCTTTAGGAAACTATCGCAAAGCAGTAGAGTCGGGTTTGCTAAAAATTCTCTCCAAGATGGGAATTTCTCTGCTATCCAGCTATCAAGCAGCCCAAATCTTTGAAGCTATTGGCATTGGGGGAGATTTAATTGAACTGGGATTCCGTGGTACGACTTCCCGGATCGGTGGTTTGAGTGTTAGCGAACTCGCTGATGAAGTGCTTTCCTTCCACAGTAAAGCTTTCCCAGAACTGACGACCAATAAGTTACAAAACCTGGGCTTTGTGCAATACCGTCCTGGCGGCGAGTACCACATGAATAGTCCAGAAATGGTGAAGGCGCTGCATAAGGCTTTAGATGGCAAAAACTACGACCACTACGAAGTTTATAAAAAGCACCTCCAAGGTAGACCAGTAACAGCTTTGCGTGACTTGTTGGACTTTCAAGGCGATAGCACACCCATTTCTCTAGAAGAAGTAGAGTCAGTAACTGAAATTGTCAAGCGCTTCTGCACCGGAGGCATGTCTTTAGGCGCTTTGTCAAGAGAAGCCCATGAAACTTTAGCGATCGCCATGAACCGCATTGGCGGTAAATCTAACTCTGGAGAAGGCGGCGAAGATCCAGTGCGCTATACAGTTTTAGATGATGTAGACGAGTCTGGTCACTCGCCAACCCTACCTCATTTAAAAGGATTGCGGAATGGCGATCAAGCTTATAGTGCTATCAAGCAAGTTGCATCGGGACGTTTTGGTGTCACACCAGAGTACCTAGTCAACGCTAAACAAATTGAAATCAAAATTGCCCAAGGTGCCAAGCCTGGGGAAGGTGGACAACTGCCAGGCCCCAAGGTGAGCCAATACATTGCCATGTTAAGGCGCTCAAAGCCAGGTGTAACGCTGATTTCACCACCACCGCACCACGATATCTATTCCATTGAAGACTTAGCGCAACTGATTTTTGACCTGCACCAAATTAATCCCAAAGCAAAGGTGTCGGTGAAGCTAGTTGCAGAAGTTGGCATTGGCACGATAGCAGCTGGTGTAGCTAAAGCAAACGCTGATATCATCCAGATTTCTGGCCATGATGGTGGTACAGGTGCATCGCCGCTAAGTTCGATTAAACACGCTGGTTCCCCGTGGGAACTGGGTTTAAGTGAAGTGCATCGCGTCTTGATGGAAAATGGCTTGCGCGATCGCGTGATTTTGCGCGTAGATGGCGGTCTGAAAAGTGGCTGGGATGTGGTAATAGGTGCATTGATGGGCGGTGAAGAATTTGGTTTCGGCTCCATCGCCATGATTGCTGAAGGCTGTATTATGGCGCGAGTTTGCCACATGAACACCTGCCCTGTAGGTGTTGCTACTCAAAAAGAAGAACTCCGTAAGCGGTTTACGGGAATGCCGGAACAGGTTATCAACTTCTTCTACTTCGTCGCCGAAGAAGTGCGTAGTTTATTAGCACGACTTGGTTACCGTTCTTTGTCAGAAATTATTGGACGTGCAGATTTGTTGAAACTGCGCCCAGAGGCAAAACTCACCAAAACGCGATCACTGAATCTCGACTGTTTACTGAAGCTACCAGATACCAGAGACAATCGTAGTTGGTTAGTGCATGAAGAAGTCCACAGCAACGGTGTAGTTTTGGATGACTTGATGCTTGCCGATCCCGACATTCAGACTGCCATTAGGGATCAGTCCACTGTTACCAAAACTTACCCTATTGTTAATACTGACAGAACAGTAGGCACAAGATTAGCGGGAGCGATCGCTTCTCAATACGGTGATAGTGACTTTGAAGGACAAATTAATCTCAACTTTACAGGTAGTGTTGGGCAAAGCTTTGGTGCGTTCAACCTCGTTGGTATAATTCTTTACCTAACAGGAGAAGCAAACGACTACGTAGGTAAAGGGATGCATGGTGGTGAAATCATCATCAAACCTCCAACTGATGCTACCTATAACGCATCACAAAACGTGATAGTTGGCAATACGTGCCTCTATGGTGCTACTGGTGGCATGTTATTTGCCAACGGTTTAGCAGGAGAGCGTTTTGCTGTAAGAAATTCCAAAGGCATAGCAGTGATTGAAGGCGCTGGGGATCACTGCTGCGAATATATGACTGGTGGTGTGATTGTCGTCCTCGGCAAAGTAGGACGTAACGTAGCAGCCGGAATGACTGGTGGACTGGCATACTTCTTAGATGAAAACGACTCATTTCGTGAGTTAGTCAACCCCGAAATTGTCAAAATCCAACGGGTGATTACAGAAGCAGGTGCAAAACAACTGCAAGAGTTAATCAAAACTCATGCGGAACGCACTGGTTCACCAAAGGCGAATAAAATTCTGCAAAACTGGCAAGAATTTTTGCCGAAATTCTGGCAGTTAGTACCACCTTCTGAAGCTGATAGTCCCGAAGCCAATCCTGAAAATAAAACAACTGAGTTCAGTTTAGTTAGCAGTCATTAAGTAATACCAATTCTGTATGAAGATGCGCTAAACCATATTTAAGTACAAGAAAGAAAAACGAACCGCAAAGTCCGCAAAGAACACAAAGAAAGAAAGAAGAAGTTAAGAGGGTTTGGCGCAGCCTCACAAAGAAATGGTATAAGTAGGTCGGCGAGAAAAAACCAAACTATGTAACGAAAAGTAAAATCTCTGTATTTGGCTCGTAAGTAGGGAGGCAACATAAAACCAAACTATGTAACAAAAAATAAAATCTCTGTATTTGGCTTGTAGTTGCGCTATCTTGCGCTAAAGCGCAACTACGAGCCAGTGATGATTATTTGCGCCCACTTACTTAGTTGCGCTATCTTGCGCTAAAGCGCAACTACAAACCAGTGATGATTATTTGCGCCCACTTACTTACCTACTTAGTAACTGTAACCATTTTCATCCTCAGCCTTAAGCCATTCTCTCGTCAAAGAAGCTGCACAAACAGCTACTCTGCGAAAATCCCTTTGGATACTTAAAACAGTCGCTTGAATTTACTTCTTAAAAAGACTGTAGAGATAAAAAAATATTCCCCCTTATTTAGGAGGAATATCACTAAATGATTCCCAACTGGACTTTAAACTAAGCCAACAAAAGTGACTGTCAAAGTCCAGGTAATAAAGTCGAGATCAGCACTGTTTTGAAATTTATCTAATTGGGTATAGAAGGCATTATCTAAATGCTGGTAAACTACTATATAAATGTTTCCTAACAACTAGGATTTGTCTATAAAAATGCTTATAGATACAATAGCAAGCTTCCGAGCGCAAAAGTTCTGAAGAGAACGTTTCCAAAATGATTATTTTTTACACTTTGCAAGCACTACTGACCATTGCAAGGAGTACCCTAAATATCTGGGCAGTTTAGACAGTTATTGCTTCTTCATCGCTGGTTAAACGCGATTTTATTACTTTTTGCTTTTGTTAACAATCAACTTTTGGTCTGCATCTTCCATTTGTAAAAGCTCTGGAATAGTAACAAAGCGATAGCCTTGCTTTCTAAAGTTGTTAATAATTTCTGGCAAAGCTTGCACAGTTTTGGAACGGTTACCACCTCCATCATGCATTAGCACAATACCACCAGGTTTTGAATCTTTAATCACGTTATCTATCAACTTTGGTACAGCTGGCTGCTTGTAGTCTGTGGAGTCAGCTGACCACATCACCACAGCATATTTTTGCCCTTTCGCATAAGCAGCTAATCCATTGTGCAGGAAGCCACCAGGCGGTCGGAATATATTTGTTTTAACACCTGTAATTTGAGAAATTAAGTCTTCTGTGCGATCTATTTCAAAAGCAGCAGCTTGTGGATTCATGAAGTGATACCAGTGATGCCAAGTATGGTTGGCAATGACGTGACCTTGAGCTACAATCTGTCTTCCTAATTCTGGATAATTTTTTAGGTTCTCCCCAACGACAAAAAACGTCCCTTTGATATTATTTGATTTCAGAATATCTAGCACTTGCTCTGTGGTCTTAGGCCAAGGGCCATCATCAAAAGTCAGAGCAATTAGTTTCTCTCCCTTAGTGAGTTTTGCCGCTTCAATTATTGCCCCTTGAAAACGTGATGGTATAGCGTAGGATATTCCTTTTGTTTGTGCTTCTTGCTGCCAACTTGTAAGCATCGCCGCCTTTAATTTCTCAATCCGCTCCTGAGTTCCTACGTTAGCAGCTACATCTTTGACATTTATACTCTGTCTACTCTGAGCCTCAGAAGGATTTGGCCTTAGAAGCATCATGAAAGCAAGGCTAAAAACACCACATAAGGCAAGTAGTGCAATTAATATTCCTTCTGGCCACAGAAACGACTTATTGTTTTCCACCTAATAACTCCTTCAAATATCGAACCATCAACCACGTTATGACGGTATGTTATAGCACATTTTTTTGAGATATTTTAGATACCAGATGCTTTCTGGTAATCCTGAAAATTGGAATTGGGACTAACGAAAATTCATAATCGAGAAGATAGACTATACAGCTTTAACTGAAATTTAGATGCTATAGATTTGGGGAGCATCCTAATTTTGGCTTAAATCTTTTCCCTCACCCCCAGCCCCTCTCCCATTTTTGGGAGAGGGGAGACACAATTCTAGTGGGAGCAATGCCAAATGATGGGATTCGGGGTTAGGGGATGAGGGCTATCAAGGTTTTTGCACCTGACGGGATGCTTCCTAGATTTGGGCGATCGCTTATACAATACTTGATACTGCTTAATGTCAATCCATTTATAAAAGGCAAGGTCTGAACTTCCACATTCTTACCGCTAGCTCTCACGGATGAGCGCAATCAGATAATTAATCAGACCCCAAAATCCTGTTTATCAAAGTTCTGAATTCGTTTGTGTCTTTCACTTCACGGCTAAGGCAGCATATCCTTTCAAGTTTTATAGCTTTACAAATAAGATGTAGCTCAACTCTCACGCCTACGATTTGCATTTTTCGCGGGCTGAAGTTTAGCAAGACTTTCTCAGAGAAAAGCTGTATAATTTGTAGCTGAGTAAATTATTTAATTAAATACAAAACTACTTACAAGGGGCAGGGTATCTTTTAGAAAAGAGTCTAATAAACTATTAGCTCTATTCTTGATAAGATATATCTTACTGCCTGCTGCCATTCTTTCCTTTTTAAGAAAAAATTAAATTTTTAACTTACAGAATGTTGCCTTGAACTTTCTATGAAACAGACAGACGAAAATTGATTAAATATAGTTTCTCATTGCCAAGGGGCATTTCTTCGTTAATCGAGATACCTTGAAATCATTCAACAAAAATGATTTTATCAGCAGCTTAACTCTGTTTTTGATACTGATACTTAAGCCTAAATTACTATAGGATTACTATTTGATTTCTGAACGAAATTAGGTATTGTAGCGTGTGTTAGAACGGAGTTCGTAACGCACTATTCTCAAGGGTTTGATGCGTTTCGCTGTCGCTAACACATCCTACGTATATTTTCAGAAATCAAACCGGATTCCTATAGTAGCTTTTTGTTTGTTAATCTTCTTCTTGATACTAAGGGAGATTTATATATTATTAATAGTACAATTTAGTATATACTGTCACAGTAAAATTACGCAACTTATTCACCTCTTTATAATCAAGCTGTTAGAAATGTAATTATATAGTATCTATCTATACTAAAGCATCAGTCCAGTAGAACTATTTGACGTAAAGGCTTTATACTTGGCTTTGAGACTTAGCTAGTGTACCTCAGTAAATTGAAATCTGCTGTATTTAATATATAGTATGGATTTATGCAGAATCCAGCTTGTTTATTAGTATACATTTTGAGTCAAAATAATCAAGGTATTTGTTCCACTTTTTAACCTGGCTAGAAACTTTTATGATTCCTCACGAAAGTGATGCAAAAGAAGATCGTGCGTCGTTAAAAGTATGGCGTGGTTGGCAAGAAAATCTGATTTTAATTGCGATCGCATTGTGTTTGGCATTTCTAATCAGGACTTTTATCGCCGAACCCCGCTATATACCTTCTGATTCGATGCTGCCTACCTTACATACAGGCGATCGGTTGGTAGTTGAAAAAATATCCTACCATTTTCACCCTCCCATAACTGGTGATATTATTGTTTTTCAGCCACCCGCAGAACTACAACGTCGAGGATATCCCAAAGACCAAGCCTTCATCAAGCGGGTTATTGGCCAGCCTGGTCAGGTAATTAGTGTTGCTTCTGGCAAAGTCTATCTCAACGGTCAACCCTTGGCAGAAGACTACATCGCTGAACCCCCAAATCAGCCATATAAACCAGTGAAAGTTCCAGAAAATGAGTTTTTTGTCATGGGAGATAACCGCAACGATAGTAATGACTCTCGTTATTGGGGCTTTTTACCCAGAAAAAATGTCATCGGTCGAGCAGCGTTTCGCTTTTGGCCTCTCGATCGCATTGGGTTCATTTAATCAATTTTGGATTTTGGATTTTAGATTTTAGATTTTTCCTTTAATCGAAAATCTAAGTTGCACTGTAAGGGGATCAAAGGTGTGACTCAAAATCTAAAATTGCCGGAGTTAGGAGTTATTTTAAAACTTCTAACTTAAAAGCTCAAATAATACATCAGTTGAGCGATCGCATCACCAGTTAACTCTAACCGTCGTTGAAAATCAGCTAAGTTACGGTACAATCCCCCTGATTGCCGATTTTGCACCACTGCTTGCGCTAGAGACAAATCTATAAATGGAATTTGGGCTAAATTTTCAACTGTTGCTGTATTTGGATTGACTAAATGGATCGGACTTTCTAAAGATTCATGGTCATAATAAATAAAATTCAGCAGAGGCTTTAATGGCTCTAACCGGGGCGATGGTACAGCCAAAGCCGCAGCGATATCTTCAATACAGTAAAATTTAACACCCAAACGTGAAAGTTCTACAAGCGATCGCGCTTGGTGAATTGACAAACCTGGTAAACGTAACCAATCATCTACAGTCGCTTGATTAGCATCAATGCGAATACCTAATTTAGCCGCTATCTGAATTTCTTCGCCAGATTGTAGGCGATAGTAAGGATCGTTGAGGAGTTTGGCGCGGAGTTTTTGCAGTCTGGGGTTCAAAGGTAGCCAGTTATTCATGTTGTCGCTTACCTCAAGAAATCTGGTCTAGCAATTGGCGGCGCTTTTGCTCAAATTCATACTCTGAAATTAGCCCATCCTGGCGCAAAGCATCTAATTCACGCATTGCATCAGCGATCGCTCCTACCTGATTACTCACCTTTTGTGAGTTCCTTGTTGCTGACTTACCTAGATTAAAATTGCGATCGAAAGCTTCTTCATTTTGGGCTAAATACCAAACTCCCTCAATCGTACTAGCTACCTTGGGGATCGGTGTCCAGGAAAGCAACATATACAAAAGACCCCATAACGGCTGTCCCAGATAGAATTTATGTAATCCTGAAATTGGTGCCAGTGTGCCAGAAAAAGCTAAAACAGCAGCAACACTTCGGCTTTTGCGCTTAGTCAACATATTTTTAATAAATATACTAATACCACAGCTACGACAATCAGATAGTCAACTACCCTACCTTGCCCTTGGGACTTTTAGATGGGAATTCCCAGACATAATTTAGTATTTGCAGAAATTTGAGTAAGTTTCACATGACTATGCATTGAGCTTTAATGCTAATTTTAAGTTTTTAACAGCTTAATTACTACTATGTCACAGACCTTCCTACCGCCAAAATGGCTTCAACAGCTTTGTAATCCTTACGCTGTGCTAGGAATTTCTGTCAGTGCTGACAATCGCCAGATTTTAAAACGCTATCACACTTTAGCAAAGCTCTTACATCCCGATCGCCAAGCCAAAAACTGCAATCCAGACTCAGAATTAGCAACGGCAATATTTAGCCGCTTAATCAATCCAGCTTATGAACAACTGAAGCATCAACCGAAGCGCTTGATGGCGATCGCTATGCTGCGATCAGATGCAAAAGCTTTGGAGCAGAAGCCTTTGTCTTCTCAAAGTGCCATAACTGAGAAAATTATGGAAATGTCTACACCCCAAGCAGAATTGTTTTACGAAGAAGCGATCGCCTCCTATGCAGAAGATCAATACAAATCATTAGAGCGGTTTTATCAGGTAACGCAACAAATTAGTATACTGAATCTTGTATATTTACGGTTGCATAAACCAGACCTGACATTAACGCAAAAAGCTGTTCGCATCCTCCCTGAGGTAGAAGTTAAGCCAGTTGAATTGACATTAGATGAACAAACTGATCTCAAACCAGTTTTGACAAACTACGCTCAACGTCACTACCAGCGAGCTATTGAGTACGTCAGGCTAGCCAAGTGGCCTCTAGCCGTGCAAGAATTGCGTGATGCTATCAAATTAGAGCCAGATAACAGCGACTATTATGCCTTATTAGGTTTGGTACATCTCAAACAAAAATTTATCGGGATGGCTAGGGTTTACATCCGTCAAGCATTAAAACTGAACCCGCAAAATTCCCTAGCTTTAAAATACGCTCCCGGACTGAAAATTGAATCTTATGAAAACACCACTCCCAAATCAATGGCTAAAGCTATGAGTATTGCGGCTTTATTAAGTCGGTTTAGTCCGGGCAAAGGTTCTCAAGTCAAGTGTTGAAATTTCGGTAACAAACCGTACTAAAACCGAAGCTTTGTTACTATATTACTCTCCTAGACTAAAATAATAATAGAAGTAAAGCTATTAAGCTGCTGAGTCTAGACACTCAGTTTAATATAAGCAATATGGGATTTTTCGATTCTGAGATAATTCAGCAAGAAGCAAAACAGCTGTTTGAAGATTATCAAGCACTAATCAAGCTTGGTAATAACTACGGCAAATTTGACCGCGATGGCAAAAAGGTATTTATTGAGCAAATGGAATCAATGATGGATCGTTATCGCATCTTTATGAAGCGCTTCGAGCTATCAGAAGATTTCATGGCACAAATGACAGTAGAACAACTGAAAACACAATTAGGTCAGTTCGGTGTCACCCCGCAACAAATGTTTGACCAAATGCACCTCACTTTAGAACGCATGAAAGCCGAACTAGAAAAACAAGCTTAGTCAATTTTAGATTTTGAATTTTGGATTTGCAATTAATCCAAAATCTAAAATCTAAAATCCCAAATTATTGTGACTTGGGCCGAGAAAACTGGGAAGGTGACTTAAAGTTTTCTACTGGTGTATTCTTCAGTGCCTTCTCCATAAAATCTTTCCAGATGGGAGCAACCAGAACACCACCTGTTGCATGGTCAGCTAATTGTTTATTGTCGTCTCTCCCCACCCAGACAGCAGTTGTTAGTTGTGGCACAGTGCCAACAAACCAAATATCTTTTTCTGATGATGTTGTTCCCGTCTTCCCTGCGGCTGGGCGACCGATCGCAGCACCTTTACCTGTACCTTCAGAAATTACCGATCGCATCACATCGATAATTGATGCTGAAGCCCAAGGATCGAGAACTAGCTGTGGTTTAGGGGTATTGTCTAGCAACACGTTACCACTACTATCGGTGACACGGGCAATTACAGTTGGTGGAGATTGCCAACCATAATTAGCAAAGGTAGCATAAGCACTAGCCATTTCCAAAGGTGTGACACCAATTGCACCAAGGGGCAAGGAAGTCACAGGTTCCATTGGACTGGTAATGCCCAAGGTACGGCAAGTTTCTATGACTCTATTCATCCCCACAGCCTTACCAATCTTAATCACGGGAATGTTGCGCGATTGGGCTAAAGCTGTGCGGATTGGCATCGCTCCCCTAAAACTATTATCATAATTTCTAGGAAAGTACCAACCATTACCATCTCGATAGCTAACTGGAGCATCTACCACCGTTGAGTCTGGCGCATATTTACCAGTAGCAAAAGCAGTATAATATACAAACGGTTTAAAAGAAGATCCGGGTTGCCTCTGAGCTTGAGTTGCCCGATTAAATTCACTAGTCTTAGGATCTATACCGCCCACCAGTGCTTTAATAAAATGTGTGCGCGGATCTATTGACACCAAGGCCATTTGATTTTTAGATAATCCTTGCTCCAGAAGGTTTTTATGCCACTTAGTGACAGTTTCCTCTGCCATCATTTGGAAGTTGGCATCAACTGTAGTTTGTACCCGCATCCCGCCTTTGAGTAGTGTCTCACGCCCAAACTTTTTAGCCAACTCCTGCGCTACGGTATTAGTTACATAAGGTAGGGCGCTACCTTGAAAAGATTTGATTTTACCAAGTTTGATTTGTTGTTTGAGGGCATCGTCGTACTCTGACTGGTTAATCCAGTTCAAGTCCCGCATCCGTCCTAGCACTTCTTTTTGTTTCTGTTTTGCCTTCTCCATGCTCACAAACGGGCTGAATTCTTCAGGTGCTTGGATTAAACCCGCCATCATTGCCGACTCACCCAAGTTTAAATATTCTGCTGACTTATTAAAGTAACTGCGGGCTGCTGTTTGTACACCATAATTGTTATGACCCCAATAAACTTGATTGAGGTACATTTCTAAAATTTGGTCTTTAGTGAGAATTTGTTCTAACCGAATTGCCAGCACAGCCTCTGCTAACTTCCGGGTAAAGGCACGCTTGTGAGATAAAAATAGATTTTTTACCAATTGCATAGTAACAGTAGAGCCACCCTCTTTGACTCCACCTGCTACAGCGTTAACTATTACAGCACGGCCAACACCAGTAGGGTTGATACCGTGGTGATCGTAGAAGTGGCTATCTTCACTTGCTAATACTGCCCGTTTTAAATTCGGGGAAATTCTATCCAGGGGTACGACTTCCCGGTTGGCTTCCCCGTGGATACTCGTTAAAAGTTTACCCTTAACGTCATATATGTAAGTTGTTTCTGAGGGAAAGAAGTTACGTAGCTGTCTGACATCTGGCAAATTGCGGAAACTAATGGCTAAACCAACCAGTCCTCCGGCTACAATAGAACTTGCCAGCATGGTCATTGAGAGCAGAGTACCGCCAGTTACCTGACCGACTCCTTTCAAAAACTCAAAACCCGATGAAGCCCGACGTTGTGGCTGTTTATCTTCAAAAGTCCTAGAAGACGACACGGCGATTTCACTTCCTCACTTGTAAATTTAACTGTAATTGATTGGACGAAGCAAGGCGGTTGATTTTTTGCAATTATAGTAGTTTGGCAGATGAGAAAGCGGATAAATTGCAAGTGTTTATAACCAACTTAACTTCTAGTGTGCAAAATATAGCTAACAGTGGATTTTCTAGTATGACGCAAGATTTTGCTTGGCTGCGTCGTGGTGTGGTAGAAGTTTTCCCACAACCAACTGATGTTAACAGTGAAACTCTAGAAAAGCGCTTGGTAACTACAAACCGACCTTTGAGGATCAAATTGGGCATTGACCCTACAGGTACTGATATTCATCTTGGTCATAGCATACCAGTACGGAAACTGCGAGCGTTTCAAGATGCAGGCCATATAGCAGTTCTGATTATTGGCGATTTTACCGCACGCATTGGCGATCCGACAGGTAAATCTGAAGTGCGTCGTCAGCTTACAGAAACAGATGTAGCCCAAAATGCTCAGACTTATCTTGACCAAGTACGTCCTATCTTGGATTTTGACACACCAGGAAGATTAGAGGTGCGCTATAACTCCGAATGGCTCTCTGGGCTAAACTTAGAGAAAATTTTGGAGTTACTCTCAACGATGACGGTGGGGCAGATGTTAGCTAAAGAAGGATTCGCCGATCGCTATAAAAAAGAGAATCCAATTTTTATCCATGAGTTCCTGTACCCGTTAATGCAAGGTTTTGATTCCGTTGCTGTTGAGGCAGATGTGGAATTGGGAGGAACCGATCAAAAATTTAACATTGCTGTAGGCAGAGATTTGCAACGCCATTTTGGTCAAAAACCCCAGTTTGGGATGCTAATGCCGATTTTAATTGGCACGGATGGGGTGCAAAAAATGTCCAAGTCTTTAGGTAATTATATTGGGTTGTCGGAACATCCGGGGCAAAAATATCAGAAGTTACAAGGAGTTCCCGATAATCTGCTGGAGGAGTATTTTGAACTGCTGACAGATTTACCTTTGGATCAATTGCCAGAAAATCCGCGCGATCGCCAGACACTTTTAGCATGGGAAGTTGTCAAACAGTACTACGGCGAACAAGCAGCCCAAGAGGCGAAAGAAGCTGCCCAAAGTGGCGGAAAGGAAGGTGCAGTTCCAGAATTCTCTTTAACTGAAGTATCGCATCCCGCTAAGTTAGCGTATATCCTCAATGTCACTGGCTTATGCAAAAGTACAGGTGAAGGAAAGCGAAAAATTATTGAAGGTGGAGTGCGCTTAGATGGCGATCGCATTACCGATGTTGATACTACTTTTGCTGAACCAGCCCAGTTACAAGGTAAGGTTTTACAAGTTGGGAAAAATAAGTTTGTCCGTTTAGTGCCTTAAATGGGGAGTAGGGAATGGGGAATAGTGAACAGGCACAACGAATTATAGTGCCTTTGGATGTGGCGGATGAACAAAGTGCGATCGCTCTTATAAATCAACTCCCGCAAGTGGTTTGGTGGAAAGTCGGCTTAGAGTTGTTTACTAGCACCGGCCCGAAAATTCTAGAAGTGCTAAAGTCCAAAGAAAAGCGCATCTTCCTAGATTTAAAGTTTCACGATATCCCGAACACAGTCGCTGGTGCAAGTCGGAGTGCAGCTAAATATGGGGTAGATTTATTGACAATTCATGCATCATGTGGTAATGAAGGTCTAAAAGCTGCAACAGAAGCGGCACAAGAAGGGGCAGCCCAAGCAGGTGTAAAACCGCCTAAATTAATAGCAATTACTTTATTAACGAGTATTTCTGCTAGACAATTGGCGTTTGATTTAAAGATTCCTCTAGAGTTACCAGAATACGCCCTAGAAATGGCATTGCTAGCTCAAGAGGCGGGATTAGATGGGGCAGTTTGTTCACCCCAAGAAGCGGCACAACTACGGCAAACTTGTGGAGATGACTTTTTGCTAGTTTGTCCGGGGGTTAGACCAACTTGGGCTGATATTGGCGATCAAAAGCGATCGCTCACTCCAGCCCAAGCAATTATTGCTGGTGCAGATTATCTCGTGATTGGGCGTCCCATTACTACTGCTACTGAGCCGCAGTTAGCCTGGAAGAGGATTTCTGAGGAGTTAACCACGGTGGCATGAAGCTAAGACAGGACTTACACACTGAAAACCTCAAACCTAGATCCCCCCTAACCCCCCTTAAAAAGGGGGGAACCCTAAGAGCCAGCTTTTTAAGGGGGTTAAGGGATAGGGTGCAGGGTGTACGGCAGAACAATCTTACCTCTTCGCTCAAAAAGAAAAATTATAGTTGGCTTTTAGCTTGTGGCTTCTGGGTTTTACTATCAAATAGCCAAGCTTTACCAGCGTTCTCGATAAACAACATACAAAAACCCTCTGCGCTAGCAGAAAAAGAAAATGTCAACGGTGGGGTAAAGTCTTTATGTTCTGAGCAAAATTTAGAAACATTAAGTATACAGCTTCTACAAGATTTACCTAGTTATACTAATCGTGCTAGTCAACGCGCCCGCCGCCTCAAAAGAAGCAGTGATATTTACACTTATATGCTAGTGGCAGGAAGACCTGAGTTTACTCCTCTGCCCCTTAACCTTGAAGAATATAGTGCAGACGCTTCTAAAATTTCTGCATCAGGAGTTGAGCAAGTTTTCTTTACTACCTTAGAGCGGCAGTACATCGGAAAGAAAGCAGTAGAATTGCAGGAATTCCACTGGCTATTGTTGACTAAAACTAAAACCGGTTGGCGTTTAGTAATGATGTTTTCTCAAATTGGTTCCTATTCAGCACAGCAGCCAGTATCTCCGCCACGCGATAGTAGTAACGGCACTGTTGCCCAAGGAGTTAAAACTTGGTTACGCGATTGTCAAGCTGGAAGTGTACGTCAAAGAACAGGAAAAGGGGCAGGGAGCAGGGAGCAGGGGAAAGAACCCCATAAATCAATAGGCTTGGGTTAAGTAGGTAGGCAAGATAAAACCAAACTATGTAACGAAAAGTAAAATCTCTGTATTTGGCTCGTAGTTGCGCCCTCTTGCGCTTTAGCGCAACTACGAGCCAGTGATGATTATTTCCGCCCACTTACTTAAGGATTTTTGGTATTGATTTTAAGTATGTAGAGACGTTGCTTTTCTTCGTCTCTTACATTGGATTTGGGGCTAAAACCTAATTCCAAATCTTCGTCAATTAGGAGAATATTAAATAATGTCTAAACTACTCACTCAAATTATTTATGAACAGGATTATCATTTGTGGTTAGAAACTACGTTGAAACAATTACAAGAACGAGATTTAGAGCATCTTGATTGGGATCATTTGATTGAGGAAATTGAAAGATTGGGTAATGAACAGAAACACAAGCTCGAAAGTTATCTACTGCAACTTCTCAAACATCTGCTTTTGTATCAACATTGGAGTCTTCCTGAATGTAAAAATCATTGGGAAGTGGAAATTGATAATTTTCGGGTGGAACTCAGGAAATTAACCAAATCTAAAAACCTCTACAACTATCTGCTCACGGTGCTTAAAGAAGTCTACATTGATGCGCTACGACAAGCAAAAAAGAAAAGTGGATTGAATTGTTTTCCCCAAGCTTGCCCTTATAGCATTGAGCAAATTTTAGATGTGGATTATTTACCACCATTTATTTATTGATAAGATACATCACCCAACTAGCTGTAACAGTGGGATTACGCCTATGTCTTTAGGAAGATTTTGAGGAAAAATAGCCGATAAATAGCGAAAAAAAAGCAGACATTATTTAAAAACGAAGGCTGGCTTGAATTTAATCGTTGTGACTCCTGTTTTTTGGCGATAACATGTAAATAAGTTTACTTTAAGCTTTTCAAACCGCGTTTGGCGTCATTTTTTTATGGAGATTCAGTTAATCAATATCGGTTTTGGTAACATCGTGTCTGCCAATCGAGTAGTTGCCATTGTCAGTCCAGAGTCTGCCCCGATTAAGCGGATTATTACCGATGCACGGGACAGAGGTCAACTAATTGATGCAACTTACGGTCGGCGGACTAGGGCTGTAATTATCACCGATTCCAGCCACGTAATTCTGTCGGCGATTCAGCCGGAAACGGTAGCGAATCGCTTTGTGATTTCCCGCGAGCATCAAACTGTAGATAATTGATTAGGAGTGGATAACAATCTCACTTCTATTTGCACCACATCAGCAGTACTATGTGAATTAGATATGTTTTCTGTCACCCTTGCTACAAAATCTTTAGTCACTAGTACAGCGCTGCGGAAATAACCCACCCATTTGAAATGTCTAAAACCTTTACGAATTACGAATTACGAATTACGAATTACGAATTACCCAAAGCGGTACTAGTGGACTTGGCCAAAAACACAAGACTAATGAATAATATCTATTGATTGATTCACAGATTGAGGGGATGATGCCAGTTTTACCCATCCAGAGTATTGCTACTACCGAAGAACGCTTACATTTAGGCAGGTTGATTGTCTTAACTGGCCCTAGCGGGGTCGGTAAAGGCACTTTAATGCGATCGCTCCTAAAACGTCATCCAGAATTGTATTATTCCGTATCAGTGACGACTCGTTCTCCCCGTCCGGGAGAAATCGATGGCAAAGATTATTACTTTATCAGCCGCAGTAAGTTTGAACAATTACTTGCTGAAGGTGGATTTTTGGAATGGGCAGAATTTGCTGGAAACTATTATGGCACTCCCCGTGAAGCTGTACTTAACCAAATCCATTTGGGCAAGTTGGTGGTGCTAGAAATTGAGCTAAAAGGAGCAAGACAAATTCGTGCTTCCTTCCCCAGTGCCTTCAGCATTTTTATTTTACCGCCTTCTTTTGATGAATTAGAGAAACGGATACGCGATCGCGCCCAAGATTCTGAAGAAGCGATCGCCCGTCGTCTAGTCCGCGCCCAAGAAGAAATTCAAGCCGCAGATGAATTTGATACTCAAATCGTTAATGACGATTTTGAAACTGCTTTAAATAACATTGAAACGGTTTTGTTTAAATAAGTTAAGAGTTAAGAGTTAGAAGTTAGGAATTTAAACTCCTAACTCCTAACTCCTAACTCCTAATTTCTAAATTAACCAAATAAACCTTGAATTACTCCCAGATTGCTAGTCAAAAAGTAAGCAACTACTGCACCACCAATACCACCAATTAAGAAAGAACTGGCAAAGTTGTTCCAGCTTTCTTTAGAGTTAAAAGCATCTACTGGAGGATTTGGTACTGTAACACTACCAAGGGCTTTGGGTGGATTGCTATTCGCATAGAGGGATAGTCCCGCCGTAAAAAGAACAATCAAACCAAAGGTTGCCAGTAAACCAGCTAAGTTTGCATTAGCTGTATCTCTTAGTGGGCCCAATTTGGCAAAGGGGCCAAATATCCAGTAACCATGAGCCATGCCAACTTCTAAACCGCGTCTGGCAGGAGCTAGTCCTGGGCGATAAGCTGGCAAGTTATTAATGAACCACTTGCTCAAGGGAGAACCATTAATCGGGGTTTCTAGATTACCCTTCTGCGGATCGCGGAATGCGGGAAAAACAACTTCCCGATTTCTGGGATCGCTGGGAAGATTCTTTGATGCATCTACTGCTTGTGCCATATTTTATGTTCGCCTCTAAATTTAAAATGGTGGCATTTTTATATTAATAATAATTGTCGCTAAAGATGTTTTTTGCGTAATAAGTTTAGAAAAATTAATTTAGCTGCTGTCAAAACTTTGAAACTCGCAAGCTGGTTTCAGGATCGCGAGTTTCAAAGAATTAATTTGTTAGTAGTTTAGTTAGTAGTTACTAGTTAATTGCCAACTAACGGCTAACAAATTTTTAAATTCTGTCTTCAACTTATGGTAGTGGGTGGAAAAGTAGGTCAGGAAACCAGTAATTAAATAAAATCAATATAACGGCTGTCAATGACAAATTGACAAAAAGCAAAACTGGCCCCAAGGATAGATACTTAACCAAGTATTTCTGCTGCATGAATCATTCTCCCAAATAAATCAAAAGTTGTGGTAAGGGTTAGCGTGGCGAAATCGGAATTTCTGTATCTTTAGCTGTTAATTCGCCAGAGAGAAATTCTTTTATGGCTGATACAGGCCAAGCAAAGCCTGAGAGCATAATTGGCAGTGCCAAAGGAACTTCAATGATTGCTTCTCTCAATTCCACGTCGCCGCCTTGTTTCTTGTTCGCTTGTAGGTAGGCACGACCTACCCAGCCAATCCAACCAGCAATATATAGAAACAGAATACTGGGTATCAAAAAGTCACCAGCATGATTTAGACTACCATCAACAATCAAGTGAGGGTAACCCTCTGGTCCGCATAGCGCCTGAGAATAACGCTCAAACCGCTTTCTCCCAGATTCGGGGTCAGCAGTGGTGTTACGGGCATTAGCTGCTAGCTGTTGAAAAGCGGGATTATCCTTGCACGGTGTCAAATTAGCCCCTAAAGCTTTTGCTGGGGAGGCAAAATTGAAGCAAAGACAAATCGCTAAAATCAAAGCAAACAATCGTCGCATACAGTTGTTTCCTTTTACTACAAAACAAAAAGTTTTATGTACAAAACGAAGCGGCTTGTACAGTGTTTATTTGCATAACTAGGAAGTCATCATACTCTTGGGTGGGAACCGAGTAAAGTTTAAGTAAATAAAAGTTAAAGCTTCTCAACCAAGATGAGTGACGAGTGGGGAGTGGGGAATGGGCAACGGGGAGTTGGGAATGGGGAGTGCTGAGGATAATAATTGTTGTAGTAGGGTAGTTATGGAGTGCTGAGTATAAGAATTTTGATTGTACGGTAGTAAACAAGCAAGATTTTGTTTGTGCTACTCAAAACTCAGGACTCATAACTCCCTACTCCCCACTCCCTACTCCCCACTCCCAATGACAACCGTTTTAGCAATAGAAACCAGTTGTGATGAAACAGCAGTCGCAATTGTTAACAATCGTAAAGTTTACAGCAGTATTGTAGCCTCGCAAATTTCAGTCCATCAGCAGTATGGCGGGGTAGTGCCGGAAGTAGCGTCTCGTGAACACTTGGAAACGATAAATGTTGCGATCGCTCAAGCCTTAGAGCAAGCCCAGCTAGACTGGGAGAAAATTGACGCAATTGCTGCCACTTCTGCCCCTGGACTCGTAGGAGCGCTGTTGGTGGGGTTAACTGCTGCCAAAACTCTAGCGATGGTACACAACAAACCATTTTTGGGAGTTCATCACCTCGAAGGTCACATTTACGCAACTTATTTGAGCGAACCAAGTTTAAATCCCCCTTTCTTGAGTTTATTAGTTTCTGGCGGACATACAAGCTTGATTTATGTCAAAGATTGTGGTATCTATGAAACGCTCGGACAAACTCGTGATGATGCTGCGGGTGAAGCTTTTGATAAAGTAGCGCGATTGTTAAAGCTGGGTTATCCGGGTGGCCCAATAATTGACAAGTTGGCACAACAGGGAAATCCCCAAGCCTTTGCTCTACCAGAAGGAAAAGTTTCTTTACCTGGTGGAGGGTTCCATCGTTATGATGCGAGTTTTAGTGGGTTAAAAACGGCTGTATTGCGTTTAGTGCAGCAGTTAGAAAAAGATGGTGGAAAAGTGCCAGTGGCAGATGTAGCAGCTAGCTTTCAGGAAACCGTCGCGCGATCGCTAACCAAAAGAGCGATCGCCTGTGCCTTAGACTATGATCTAGACACAATTGCAATTGGTGGCGGTGTAGCAGCTAATAGCGGCTTAAGAAAAAACCTCCAAGCCGCCGCCATTGAACATAACCTACGCGTCCTATTCCCACCTCTAAAATTCTGTACCGATAACGCCGCCATGATCGGCACTGCCGCCGCCGAACATCTATCTCGTGGTCATACATCCCCCCTCACACTAGGCGTTGAGTCTAGGTTAGCCCTTACCCAGGTCATGAAGTTGTATCAAACTATTGAGTAGTCATTTGTCATTTGTCAAGAGAGAAGAACTTTCTGCTTGCTCCAATGCCCCATGCCCCATGCACAATCCCCTATGCCCTATAACTATTGACTATTGACCGGATGTGATCAGCCACTGCATCTGGCTGTTCCAACATAGCCAGGTGTCCGCAATCAGGAATTTCCAGAACATTGTCACCACAATATTGGAACAGTCTGTGAAAGCTAGCTAAATGGCGCACATACTTAGGTTCCATAACCTTATCTTCCGCACCAGCCAAAAAATAAACTGGCTGCTTCAATTGGGATACTAATTCAGGTAAACGATTGATTTCCTCTTCGGTTGTGGAGTCTAACAGACTACCCAGAGCCGCTTCTGGGTCAGCCACAACGAAATCAATCAACCTCTGACGGGCCCAATGGCGTCCCAAAGGATGTGCCACACTGGCTCTGGTAAACAGCAAATCAATCAAAGGTACTTGGGACAGCCAGCGCGGGCGGACTTGCAAAAATTTCTGACCCGCCGAGCGAAACTGCTCAAAGGCTTCTTTGAGGTAAATACCACCGCCAGCGTTGATACAGATCACTCCTTTAACACACTCAGGTATTTGATCTGCTCCCCAAAGAGCGATCGTGCCACCCAAAGAGTGACCAATCAGCCAAGCACTGTTAATATTAAGCTGTTTCAGGAGAATTCCTAAATCCTGAGCATACGCAGCAGGAGTATAAAGAGAATCGATAGTTGAGCCAAGCGCACTACTGGAGATGGGCATCAGGCTCAAAGACGTTTCTGCCCGACTAAAATCGGTTTTTACCTGAGACTGGGATTCACCAAAACCCCGCAAATCATAGGAAAGGCACTGCAAATCATCTGATAGGCGGGAAATCACAGGTTGCCAATATCCACGGCTATTGAGCCAACCGTGGATAAATACTAAAGCATGGGGGCAGGAAGTGGGAGCCGTTAGCTCGTATGCGTGAGGAACGCCCAAGATTTCGATAGTTGCCATACTTATATCGTACCCCGAAGGGCGGATGCGACTAAATACGGAGTGCGAAAAATTAGGAGTAGAGACGTCATTAATCGCGTCTCTACAGGAGTTGTTAATTATTAACTCCAAACTCCAAACTCCTAACTCCTAACTCCAAACTCCAAACTCCTAACTCCTAACTCCTAACTCCAAACTCCAAACTCCAAACTCCAAACTCCAAACTCCTAACTCCTAACTCCAAACTCCTAACTCCTAACTCCTAACTCCTAACTCCTAACTTTTTCATTTATCCAGCAACCTATGTCGCACCCCGTCAGCAATTTTGTGACCCAGATATTCAGGAATAAGACTTTCATTAGGCCCCAACAAGTACAGGATTAGCCGTGTACGTCCGCGCCAAACCAGTAAATTTGCATTGACTACCAGCAGGTCTTCCTGCCAAATGGCGTACATCACTTTGTAGAATAATCCTGGTTGATTATCGGCTTCAATCATTAAAGCAGGAAGATGAAAGACCGGATCGACATAGAACTCAGTTTGTACCTGCTCTAAGCCAGTGTCAAGATTGAATTCTACTGCCAGCATCTCTTCTACCTCAAAGCGACCTCCTAAAGCTTCACGAATCGCACGACAGACATTTTCTGCGGTTTTCTCGGTCAAGGCTTTACTACCCCGAGATACCAACAGTTTGATAAAAACTAACATTGGCGGACGGATCTGACCGTATAGACTCAGACCGTGAATAGTCAACCCATAAGCTGCTAGTACACCAAAAATATCGCTGAGAAGAAAAGACTGGTTGCGGTAAGCAAAATGCAAGGCACTTTTGCTACCTTCAGGTTTTAGCTCAATAACAGCGCGTCTAGTTTTATAGAGACGGTATGCTAACCGCAAATTTTGCAGTTGAATCTCACTGCTGACGAATTGCTCATAAAACTGAGGAAACGCTCGGTTAAAGCGTTTTAGGAGTTCCAGTGTCGAAGATTTTAAACCAGAAGCCATTGTTAAGGGTAAGACTCGCTTGCTTTCATCACTTGGGGACTAGGGGCTAAATGTTGGAGAGTAGTAGTCTGTCAAATTCATTTTGACCGTTAGAGAGACGCGATTTATCGCCGTCTCTACTCTTAATTTATCCGTCAATTAGTTCTTGACAGACTACTAGAGACTGGGGAAGAATTTTCTCAAATATCTTCTTATATATATAATTCACTCCTAAGCTAACGTGCATTTAAGCTCTATAGGAGCAATTGCCAGGATTAGGTTTTTCCATTTTGAATTTTGAATTACAGCAGTTTGCTTTTTAAGTGAGGTACAAAATGCAAAACTCACGCATCAGATGATATAGATATATAAAAAGTTTCCGCCTCCTGCCTCCTGCCTCAAAACCCGCAGTACTTCATGCAAAAGAAAACTGCTGTATTTATATCCTTACCCTTTTGGTGAATTTCTCCTAGCCTCTACAACAAAATGCTAAAGTTGAAAATGATTGGTGTGAAACACGCCCTAATTGGCTGTTACCATTGCAAATCCCGAAAACAACCGAAAAAATTTGAGTGTAAAAGGTAGTAAATGGGCTAGCTATGTTAGACGTGAATCAACACTCCTAAGAGTGGAAACCAATTCAGTTATACTACCCGAACCACGTTGGCATGGGTTTTTGGAAAACTTGGTTTAGTACTCCTGAATCTGTAGCACCTAGTAGGACAAACCCCTTTGAAGAATATAGAGCCGATGCTGCGGGCAACTCGAACCCCAGCAGCATTGGCGAAGCATCTTCAAAGGAGACTCGTATCGTCTTCAGTACGGAGCGAGACATTGACCTTTATGAGCTAGAAGAACTCTGTGATGCAGTTGGTTGGTCGCGTCGTCCTCTAAGAAAAGTTAAAAAGGCTATTGAGCATAGTTTTCTTGTTGCCTCAATGTGGCAGGTGAGAGGAAACCAAAAGCGGCTCATTGGTTTTGCCCGTGCTACCTCAGATCACGCGTTTAATGCCACTATTTGGGATGTCGTGGTTCACCCAGACTTTCAAAGTCAAGGACTGGGCAAGGCACTGATGAAATACGTTCTCAAAAAACTTAGGAGTGAAGAAATTAGTAATGTCACTCTCTTCGCTGACCCCCATGTTGTAGATTTCTACCGAACTATGGGGTTTATGGCTGATCCGGAAGGCATTAAAGGCATGTTCTGGTATCCTCACTAGCGCTTAATCAAAATCAAACCCGATTTACACAAAAAAATCAGGTATAATAGCGAAAATCTATGATTTTGATGTGGTTTTGCTTTTTTTTCAGCCGACGAAGGCGCAAGTATATATCTTGTAAACTAAGTCGGCAAAAAACCTTTATCAGTGTGAAAATGTAATCTATCTTGTCTTTGGCAATGGATAAAAAAGATTAGGCATAAGCGGTCTGATGTGATATACTTACCTTAATGCTTTTGGTAAAGCGCGATCGCTTTGATGGGATAAAACCAAACCACAAAAAGCAAATAAGTCGAAACGGGATGTAGCGCAGCTTGGTAGCGCGCCTGCTTTGGGAGCAGGATGCCGCAGGTTCAAATCCTGTCATCCCGATTTAAGTAATAGATTTAACGGCTAAGGTGATTGACTAGAGTTATATTGCTAAAACGTGCAATTAAATTGTAAATTTTTTCCGATAAAAACAAATTGCCTGTTATAGTGTTGAAGCCTAACAGGCAAATTCCAGTTTTAAGCAGTAAGATATTCCTGGCACTAAGCCTTGTATAGATTTAAGAAGATATTAAAGCAAGCGCGATGGAACGATTGATTAAGTAATAGCGTCACTCGATATTAGAGAAAGCCAGATAAAATGGCATTTATCAACTCCAAGGTCGAGAGACAGAGAGATTTTTGACTGTCTCAGAAGACATATAATAGGCATCTACAGCATTTCGTGGTGAATAACAAAACGAAATCGAGAAAAACACAACCTTAGCACAGTAGATTTTTCAAAAGGCTACTATAGCAACCCTAAATAGTTGCGGAACATTGGATTTTGACCGTTGACGCTTAACACTCAACCTCAACGCGCACAATGAATTTTTCACAATTGAAATAGATTGCTATATAACTAAAACTAGTTGGTGCTGTGCAACATCCAACCATTTGTTTAATTAATTGGACTATTAATGCGAGGAGCAATCATGAAATCATTTATTCGCTTAGGCGCAACATTGGGTATAGCTGGCACTGTATTTTTAACAGGGCTTTCAGGAATAGGTAATCTACCAGGAATAAGCAATCAAGAGGCGATCGCATTGCCACAAGATCAGGTAGTGAAAAAGCTCCAAGAAGTACCTGTATTCACGCTAACCAATCCTAAAGGCGAATTTGTAGTACTTTCGAGGAACAACGCATCCAAGCCAATTTCGCAAGTGGGATTTTTTATTAGCAAGCAAGATGCTCAAAAATTCCTTGACAATCGGCTCAAAAAAGAAAACCCCCAGTTGGCAAGCACCCTAGAGGTTAGACCTTTGTCCTTGGCAGACTATTATAAAATAGTCCAAGAAAGCAAAAAGAAATCAGACTCTGTAATTTATACTTTAGTACCGACGCAAGCACAGGTAGCTTCGGCAACAAGTATGCTGAATCAAAATGGTAAAAAAGGAGAGCAATTTAATGGTATTCCCTTATTTGTACCCAAATTTAAGAAAGATAATAGCTATTTGACGATTCCTCTTGCCAACGGCAAAGAGCGGTATATCCCTTTCTTTTTTGAGAAAGAGCAAGCAACAGCTTTGTTAGACGAATTCAAAAAAGCCGTGCCAAAGGAAGCAGACAACACTGAAATTCAGGTAGTGGATTTGTACGGTGTTATGGAGGCTCTCAATAGTAGTACCGACCCTAGTATAAATAAAATTGTTCTCTATCCATCGCGGGAGTCGATCAATTTTATTCGCTCGCTTGCACCGAATCAATCTCCTGCTGCCAGAACCACTCCGAAAAAATAACGGTTATGCAATCTAAGGTTGAGGCATGGGGGAAAAACATCTAATATCTGGTTTACAACTTTGGCAGTGGCGCAATACTGCTCAACAAGCAGCAGGAGCCACTGATGTACCACATGCCGAGGTAGATTGGCTGCTCTTAGAAGTTGCTGGGTTAGATCGCTTGGCACTGCGTTTGGAGTCTTTTAAAAACTGGCCTAAAATTCAGCTGCAATTGCCTCTAGAAGAGTTAGAGCGTTTGTGGCAGAGGCGATTAAATGACCGCTTACCAGTGCAGTATATTGCCGGAGTTACACCTTGGCGTAACTTTAAAATTGCAGTCTCAAGTGCGGTTTTGATTCCCAGACCTGAGACAGAATTCTTAATTGATTTAGCTTTAGCATCTGCCAGTAATGCTTCAGGACACTGGGCTGATTTAGGTACTGGGAGTGGAGCGATCGCACTGGGACTAGCAGATATCTTACCAGCAACAATTCATGCTGTTGATTACAGTTTAGAAGCTCTGGCGATCGCCCAAACCAACGCCCATAATTTAGGTTTTGCTGACAGAATTAAATTTTATCAAGGTTCCTGGTGGGAGCCACTGGCATTCTTAAAAGGTCAGTTCAGTGGTATGGTGTCAAATCCCCCTTACATCCCCACCAGTACCTTACCTACTCTGCAACCAGAAGTAGTTAACCATGAACCACATCTAGCTTTGGATGGTGGTAGTGATGGCTTAGATTGCATTCGCCATTTAATAGAAATCTCCCCTAGTTATTTGCAACCTGGTGGCGTGTGGCTAATTGAGATGATGGCTGGACAGGCAGATACAGTGCGAGAACTTTTACAAAATCAAGGGAGCTATTGCAATATTCAAATTCACGCTGATTTAGCTGGAATTGAACGCTTTGCCCTAGCTTATAGAAGTTAGGGTTTCCATTGCTCAATTTGGCTATCTCCATCTCTTTTAGCCATTCCAATATCACTGGAATATCACAATTGCAAGAGAATTTATTTCCACGGTTTACCCCATAGCCAAACCCGCATCAATCATCTGCTTCTTAGACTACCTTGATTACTAAAGTGTAATGCAATTGGGTTAGAAAATACCTCTATTCCTTTTCCCTCAAGGCACTAATTTCTCTTGACATCTTAAAATGAGCGGACGTACAGTTATTGACATATCTTCACTATTAGCTATTTTTTAGGTTAGCACAAACAATCGGCAACTTGTCACAACTAATTATGTGTTTGTGATATATATCTAGCCAGATTATGTATCTATATCTACCTATATATTTTTATCTAAACGCTTTATTTAACTGATTTTATTTAGCTTTTGTTCATTGACAACAAAAAAAAACAATGATAGCTTTAATCTCAGATTAAAAATTTACCTTAATCCAAATTTCCCAGACATCTAAAAATATTTAGATATTGGTAGTTTTAGAGTAGAGGAAGCACTTTTGGTTTTTGGTGGTTAATCTTTCATTAGAAAAGAGCATTTCTATTTATATGCCTTGTCTTCCAGTTAAAATTATGTTTAAAGTTGAAAATTGGGTAGAATATTGGCCAACTGGTACTCCTCGTTAAATTAATATTACACAGTAATCTTAAATACTTTATAAAAGCTGAGAAAAGGTTTGTTTTCTCTGGTTTTACGATTCTCATACTTTCAATAATATTGCTATACATAGAAAGTAATTGACAGTGTTTTTTGTTAATCATCCAAATCAAAATAACACTAATTAGAGCGGCGTAAATAATTCAAGGTTTGTAGTGAGTTAGCGCGTGATTGACTATTAAGGAAAACGCATAATCGGAAAATATAAAAAAACTTATAGGGTTTCCTAATTAGATTAGGTACATCATAGTCCCCGATCTTCGAGGGGGCTAAGGTTCTTGTACCTCACAAGGTTCGAGAAACGCTATATGTGTTTAGACATTTCATAATTTGATTCACGCAAGAGGTCTATTGCTTAAAAGATTTAAGCGGTTAATTTGCCTTGCTAAAAACAGAGACATAAATGTAGGTTAGAGTTCACAATGTTAAGTAAACAGACTAATAAATTCCCAGAAGATGTTAGGAATATATGGGCTGCACCGGATACCAGCAGCCATGCTGAGAATTTTTCCTTCAAAGATTTTTTCCCAACGATTGGTTCATCTTTAGCAGAGCGCGTGAAACCTTGCTCTAATTGGTTGCATACACCAAATGCCTCCATAGGTTCCAATGCCTGTATGCTGACCTATTTTCCTCGTGAGGTTGTTGGGCCGATTGAAAATCGAACTCTGATTAAAGATCCGCTCACTGGTGAAATCAGGTCAATGCTGATGTTCGGATCAAATAACTACCTGGGATTGACCACCCATCCTTATATTCGAGAAGCAGCAAAACGAGCTATTGAAGAATTTGGTGTTGGCATGGGTGGGCCACCTCTACTTAATGGCATGAGTAGCCTCCATCGCCAACTTGAAGCCCGTATAGCCCAGTTCAAAGGCGCAGAAGATGCTCTCCTTTTTGCCAGTGGATTTCAGGCACAGTTAGGGTGGGTCAATGGTCTGTTACGTGATGATGATGTTTTGATCTGCGACGAGTTAAGCCATGCCAGTCTATATGATGCCATTAAGCTTGTCTCTATGGGTTCTGGGGTTCGCGCTTTTAGCTTCAAGCATAACGATTGTGATGACCTCGAACAGCGTCTGATCAAATGCAAGCAAGTTGGAGGAGCATCAAATCGATTAATCTATGTGGCTATTGAAGGCGTATATTCGATGGATGGCGATTTAGCTGCACTGCCAGCAATTCGTGAACTTTGCGACCATTACGGGGCTATTCTTGTCGTGGATGATGCACACGGCACTGGTGTTATGGGTAAAAAGGGCGGTGGCACTGATGAACACTTTGGTCTGAAAGGTCGGATTGATGTCACGATGGGGACTTTCAGTAAGGCATTGGGTGTTACAGGCGGCTTCATCGCTGCCAGTCGTGAGGTAATCGAGTATCTGCGCTTCTTTGCTCGGTCTTATATGTTCTCGGCATCTTTGCCTGCTCCTGTTGTTGCGGCTATCTTGGCAGGTCTAGATATCATTGAGCGGGAGCCGGAGCGTGTTAGTCAACTTCGAGCCAATAGCACTTACTTATTGCAGCAACTGCAAGCGGCAGGATTCCAAGCCAGCAGCGACTCCGCAATTATACCAGTGAGAATCCCATCTGAAGTCGAAATTCGCACTCTTGCCTGGAGATTTCACCAAGAAGGCATCTTTGTGAATTCGGTCGAGTACCCTGCTGTTCCCCTCAATGCCCAAAGACTGCGAATCAGTGTCATGGCAACTCATACACATGAAGATTTAGATACATTTATTGACGTTTTCCAAAAGTTGGATCGTGAATTAGGCATCATCCGATAAATGCCTCTAGCTGACAAACCCATCCATACACATCAAGTTACTGTGTAAACTGTGAAATTGGCTTATGACTATTTGTTTGGCTGATCTCCAAAACCCTCTTGACAAATTTTCAAATTTAATAGAATTACTCAGCTACAGAGCTAAAAATCAGCCACAGCAAAGGGCTTATATATTTCTCAAAGATGGAGAAACTGAAGAAAACAGCCTGACTTATGGAGAATTAGACCTGCAAGCGCGAGCGATCGCTACCCATCTTCAGTCTCTAGTATCTCCTGGCGATGTCTACGACGGGCTACGCCTACGCGCTTTGCTGTTATATCCACCAGGTCTAGAGTTCATTAGCGCCTTCTTTGGCTGTTTATATGCGGGTCTTGTAGCAGTTCCCGCTTATCCACCGCGAGCCAATATGAACTTGCTCAGGTTGCAGGCGATCGCTAAAGGTGCCCAAGCCAAGGTAGTCTTGACCACAAAATCCTTGTTAACGGTCGAAAATCCAGAATTGGCAACTATGCGCTGGTTAAACCCACATTCCGCACTTCAAAATGTATTATCTATCTTTTCAATAAAAATTCCTAATAATGTTCAAATTATTAAGTATTAATATTGAATACCATTGGCGATTTATGTTGTTGATTTAACCATTTTTTTCCACCTATGGGAAATCTACGCATATTACACGATGAAGTGCGGAAAGTCGGGTTAAACACTGATTGCATTGACAGCAATCTCAGTTCCGATTGGCAAAAACCAAGACTAGAGAGAGATACTCTGGCATTTCTGCAATACACTTCCGGCTCTACGGGAACGCCGAAGGGAGTGACAATCACTCATGGAAATTTACTGTGCAACCAGAGATCCATCAGAATGGGTTTCGGACATACAGATAAAACAATTTTTGTCGGTTGGTTGCCCTTATTCCACGATATGGGACTGATTGGGAACGTTTTGCAGCCTCTATATTTGGGTATCCCGTCTATTTTGATGTCACCAGTTGCTTTCCTGCAAAAGCCTTTTTCCTGGTTGCAAGCTATTTCTCGTTACAAAGCCACTACTAGCGGCGGGCCAGATTTTGCTTACGATTTGTGCGTTCGCAAGATTACTCCTGAACAGCTTTCTAGTCTTGATTTAAGCAGTTGGGAAGTCGCTTTCAATGGAGCCGAACCAGTCCGTGCTGAGACAATGGAGCTATTTGCTAACTATTTCGCTCCTTGTGGTTTCCGTCGAGAAGCATTTTACCCCTGTTACGGGATGGCTGAAGCAACTTTATTCGTTTCTGGAGGTTTAAAAACAGCTTCGCCGATTCTGTACCAAGTTGAAGCAGCAGCCCTTGAGGAAAATCGGGTAGTGGCTGCTGAATCTGGGGAAGGGACTAAAACAATTGTCGGCTGTGGTCGTACCTGGTTAGATGAGAAAATCGCCATTGTCGATCGCGAATCTTTAACTCAGTGTCCTCCTGGCAAGGTGGGGGAGATTTGGGTATCAGGTTCTTCTGTGGCTGCTGGCTATTGGAACCAACCAGAGCAAACTGCCGAAACCTTTCAAGGTTATCTGGCGGATACAGGAGAAGGCCCATTTCTTTGCACGGGGGACTTGGGATTTTTGCAAGATGGCGAATTGTTTGTCACCGGACGACTAAAAGATGTGATTATCATCCGAGGACAAAATCATTATCCCCAGGATATTGAGTTAACAGTTCAAAAGAGTCATCCAGGATTGCGATCGCATTGTGGAGCAGCTTTCACTGTAGATCAGAAGGGACAACAGCGATTAGTTGTTGTTCAAGAGGTAGAACGAACCTATTTAAGACGGTTGGATATTCAAGAAGTCGTCGGCAATATCACTGAAGCAGTAATCAACGATCACGGTTTACAAGTGTATGCCACAGTTTTAATTAAACCTGGGAGTATTCCCAAGACATCTAGCGGGAAAATTCAGCGTCATGCCTGTCGGCGTGGGTTTCTAGATGGCAGTTTGAATGTGATGGCGGACTGTAGTGGAACTCTTCAGCATCAAGCCCAGTTTCAAAAGTTGGAAGTTGATGTCAACTCACTCTTAGTAAAAGTGCAGCAAGGTAATCCTGATTCGCAAAAAGCAAATATTCAGGAGGGCGCAAAAGCTAATGCAGTTCAATAGTCAAAGTCAGTCTTTAGAACCGACTTTCCGCACTTCATCGTGTAATATGCGTAGATTTCCCATAGGTGGAAAAAAATGGTTAAATCAACAACATAAATCGCCAATGGTATTCAATATTAATACTTAATAATTTGAACATTATTAGGAATTTTTATTGAAAAGATAGATAATACATTTTGAAGTGCGGAATGTGGGTTAGAAAGTTTAAGTCGTCAACGTGCAGAGCAAGTCATCCATTGGTTACGTGACTATGCCCAAAGACGAATCAATTCTAGACTTATGGACGAGCGACGGTGTATAACTCCTCATGTCGTTCTAGACTTTGGCAAAAAAGGCTTGTTGGGAATGATTGTTCCTCAAGCATCCGGGGGTCTTGGCTTAAGTTACAGTGATATGTTGCAAGTGATGGAACAACTTGCAGCTATTGATCTCAACTTAGCTTCATTTGTTGGTGTAAACAATTTTCTCGGAATCTACCCAATTCTTAAGTATGGTACACCTGAGATTAAAGAAACCTATCTCAAAAATTTAGCCCAAGGGAGAGATTTAGCAGCCTTTGCTATTACCGAACCATCTGCGGGAGCTAATCCTAGAGGAATCAAGGCTGAAGCCCATCCAGATGGAAGTGGTGGCTGGTTACTTAGCGGTACCAAAATTTGGAGCGGTTCTGCATCTTGGTCAAACGCGATCAATATTTTTGCTCATGTTGTAGATGAACAAGGCGAATCTTTGGGAATCACAGCATTTACCATTCCCGAAAATGCTCAAGGATTGAGGCAAGGTATTGAAGCTCTGACGATGGGAATGCGAGGTATGGTTCAGAATACTATTCACCTTGAGCAGGTAAAAGTCAATCATGAAAATATTTTAGGCGAAATTGGTTCGGGTTTTGAAGTAGCCCAGGACGCAATGCAACTAGCGAGATTGGGAATTTGTGCCACCTGTATTGGAGGAATGAAACACTGCGCCCAACTCATGCTTCGTTATGCTACCCGTCGCTCAATTGGTATAGAACGGCTAATAAATCAACAGATTACTTTACAACGTCTGAGTGATTTAACAGCAGCAATTGGTGCAGTTGAGTGCTTGGTAAAAAACATTGCAACATCCCTAGATGAAGAAAAACCTGTTCCTTTAGAAGCTTATCTTGTCGCTAAAATTATCGCCCCCGAATTAATGTGGCAAGCAGCAGATAATCTGGTTCAGCTACTAGGTGGACGGGGTTATATCGAATCTAATATTGCCCCGCAAATCTTACGGGATGCTCGTTTATTTCGGATTTTTGAGGGGCCAACTGAAACTTTACAGATGCACTTGGGTTTATTAGCTTTATACCAAACACCTCAAGTCTGTTCATCTCTTAATGAGTTTCTGGGAGCGACACAAATCAGTGAACAATTGCAACATACGGCTGAATCTTGTGTTTCTTACCTCAAAAATAAAAACCTATCTGGGAACAGTAATAAGAAATTAAGTAAAATATTATCCCAAAAATTGGGCGACGTAGCTGCATGGGCATTTGTGCTTGCTTGCATACAAAAGTCATATCAAACTGAACCGACAGATGAATTACAACGTGTCGAAAAGTGGGGTCAACAATATTTTCAGGCAAAGATAGCTAATGCTCTTACAGCAAATATCTATGACCAGACTTTACTAGACATTAATCAGGTGGAAAGTCTGATTAATCAGTATGCAGAAAAAATTGGTGATATTGAGCAAGGTTTAGCTGGAGAAGAAAATGAACTGGATGAATATCTCTGTAAAAAAGCCTAATTTTAAAGGATTGAATGAGGATGTAAAAGCTCATGCAGTTAAATAATCAAAATCTTTCTTTGTTGACTTCAACTAAAGAAACAAAAATCACAATCAAAAATGATTACTTACAAACAGTCCAAAAGCGGTTTGCTGCCGCCACTATTATCATTCCTTTGATCGGGACACTGATAGCGCTCAAATTCGCTTGGGATTTTGGAATTAATCTCATGGAATTAGCATTGCTTTTGGTTTTCTGGTTTCTCACTATGATTGGGGGGGTGACTGTAGGTAATCATCGGCTTTTATGTCACTGTGCTTTTAAGACCCACCCATCTGTTCGAGTTGCTTTGGCTATCTTGGGTTCTATGGCGGCTCAAGGCCCTGTTATTAATTGGGTGAGCAATCATAGACGGCATCATCAATACAGCGACCAAATAGGAGATACTCATTCACCCAACCTTCACCAAGGAGGATTTTGGGGAAGTTTAAACGGAATATGGCATAGCCATGTTGGCTGGATACTTAACGGCGAAATCACAAATACTACAGTGTTTGCGAAGGATTTGCTGCAAGACCCTCTGATAAAAAAAGTCAATCAACAATACCTAATTTTTGTTTTTTTAGGTCTTTTGATTCCAGCTATTCTAGGAGGACTTTTATCAGGTACTTGGATAGGTGTAGGGCAAGGATTTTTGTGGGGAGGGCTTGTGCGAATTTTTGTAGTGCATCATTTAACTTGGTGTCTTAACTCCATTGTTCATCTGTATGGTAGCCACCCTTTCAATACTAGTGAACAGAGTACTAATAATGTTTGGCTGGCAATTCCTACAGGAGGAGAAGGATGGCATAACAATCATCATGCTTTTCCTAACTCAGCAAAGTTTGGGTTGCAATGGTGGCAAGTTGATTTAGGGTACTGGTTAATCCGCACTCTGGAAGTATTGGGTTTAGCTTGGGATGTTAAATTTCCCACGCTAGGAATGATTGAAGCGAAAAAAACTGCTAGCTGATTTTAGTCTAAATTTTGGAGGATCTATGCTTTCTCAAAAAACTGAATCTTTGAAAGTATCTACTACAGAAATCAAAGAATGGTTGATTTCTTATCTAGCAGATTTGCTAGAAATCGAACCCGAACAAGTAAATGTAGAAACCACTTTTGCCCGTTATGGTTTAGATTCATCGGTAGCGGTGGTTTTAACCGGAGATTTAGCAGATTGGCTAGGAAAAGAGCTAGAGCTAAGGCTAGTTTGGGATTACCCGACGATCGCATCTCTTGCACAACATTTAAACGAATAGTTTTAGTTTGAATTTTATGGAGATGCTGGAAATGGTTTTATCTACCTTGCAAGAAACAAAAGACTACATTGCTCTAGCTGCGTCATTAGGAAAGGAGTTTGCTAAAACAGCGCTCGAACGGGATGCCAAAGGTGGTAGTCCGACTGCCGAACTAAATCGTCTGCGCCAAAGTGGTCTGCTTAAACTCCTGATCCCAGAACAATATGGTGGATTTGGTCAAAGTTGGGTTACAGCCCTGAAAGTTGTACGAGAAATTGCCAAAGCGGATGGCTCCCTTGGTCAACTTTTGGGATACCACTATGTCAATTCTGTCATCCCTGAACTAAATGGTACTCCCGAACAAAAAGCCCGATTCTACAGCGAAACTACTCGTAACAACTGGTTTTGGGGTGATGCTGTTAATCCGCGAGATCCTAAATTGGTGCTAACAGCAGATGGAAAAAATTTCCGGCTCAATGGTACTAAAAACTTTGCCACAGGCAGTACTGGCTCCGACATTATTGTAGTGACAGCAGCGCGAGGATATGTAGAGAATCTTCCCGTTAGCATTGTTGCCAAGCATCGAGAAGCTGTGGAGAATCTTCCCGTTGCCATTGTTCCCACCCATCGAGAAGGAGTGGTTCTCAATGACGATTGGGATTACATTGGACAGCGACAAACTGATAGCGGTAGTGTCAGTTTTAATAATGTCTTGATTCACCGAGATGAGATTCTGGGCAATCCTAACTCTAAAGATGCGCTTAGCTCGTTTGCCTCATTGGTAACTCCTGCTTTCCAGTCCGTCTTTGTCAATTTCTATCTGGGAATTGCACTAGGCGCCTTTGAGGAAGGCAAGCAATATACATTATCTGGAACTCGTCCCTGGATTTTTTCACCTGCCCACACGGCAGCTAAAGATCCTTATATTATTGAGCAATACGGTAATCTCTGGGTGAGTTTGATTTCAACCATCAGCCATGTTGATTATGTCAACTCGGTCTTCCAATCTGCCTGGGAAAAGGGAGAAGACTTGACAGCCACCGAACGCGGTGAAACTGCTGTTATTATTAGCACTGCCAAAGTGTTGACTACACGAGTGGCATTAGAAGTGACAAGCAAGATTTTTGAAGTGATGGGAGCTCGTTCTGCTGCGACAAAATATCGCTTTGATCGCTTCTGGCGCAATGTCCGTACTCATACTCTGCACGATCCTGTTGTTTACAAAGTCCACGAAGTTGGTGACTGGGTACTCAACGAACAAATCCCACCCTTCACCATTTATACCTAAGCTGAATGGTAGGAAGTTAATAGGTAAGACTTACGCAAAATGACCACAAAACGAACCGCAGAGGACGCAGAGAACACAGAGGAATAAGAGTTTGAGAGAGCTTTTGCGTAAGTCCTGTAGTGAATACTTGAAGGATGTAGAATCTAAATGCAATTAGATAATCAAAGTCATGTGGCGACTTTAAGTAAAACAACAAAGATAATAATCCAAAATGATTACTTACAACAAGTACAAAGGCGTTTTGCTATAGCCACAATCATAATTCCTTTGATCGGGACACTGATAGCGATCAAATTCGCTTGGGATTTTGGAATTAATCTCATGGAATTAGAATTGCTTTTGGTTTTCTGGTTTCTCACTATGATTGGGGGGGTGACTGTAGGTAATCATCGGCTTTTATGTCACTGTGCTTTTAAGACCCACCCATCTGTTCGAGTTGCTTTGGCTATCTTGGGTTCTATGGCGGCTCAAGGCCCTGTTATTAATTGGGTGAGCAATCATAGACGGCATCATCAATACAGCGACCAAATAGGAGATACTCATTCACCCAACCTTCACCAAGGAGGATTTTGGGGAAGTTTAAACGGAATATGGCATAGCCATGTTGGCTGGATACTTAACGGCGAAATCACAAATACTACAGTGTTTGCGAAGGATTTGCTGCAAGACCCTCTGATAAAAAAAGTCAATCAACAATACCTAATTTTTGTTTTTTTAGGTCTTTTGATTCCAGCTATTCTAGGAGGACTTTTATCAGGTACTTGGATAGGTGTAGGGCAAGGATTTTTGTGGGGAGGGCTTGTGCGAATTTTTGTAGTGCATCATTTAACTTGGTGTCTTAACTCCATTGTTCATCTGTATGGTAGCCACCCTTTCAATACTAGTGAACAGAGTACTAATAATGTTTGGCTGGCAATTCCTACAGGAGGAGAAGGATGGCATAACAATCATCATGCTTTTCCTAACTCAGCAAAGTTTGGGTTGCAATGGTGGCAAGTTGATTTAGGGTACTGGTTAATCCGCACTCTGGAAGTATTGGGTTTAGCTTGGGATGTTAAATTTCCCACGCTAGGAATGATTGGAGCGAAAAAAACTGCTAGCTGATTTTGGTCTAAATTTTGGAGGATGTATAAGATTTAAGACTTACACATCAAGTACGAAATGTAGGGGCAATTAATGAATTGCCCCTACGGGAAATCAAGGCTTTCACTGCTTTTTGCGTCAGTCCTAAGATTATTTGAGCATCTCTTTTTCAAGATTTAACCGAGTAATTAAATAATTCGTAATTCGTAATTCGTAATTCGTAATAGAGCCTCCGGCACGCTCCGCGTTAAGCCAAGCGTTGCCGTAGGCTTTACGTAAATTTTGTTTTGTAATGGGGATTTAACCCCACGCGCATTACTTGCCGATTTTAGAACCGGGGGACTTAAACCCACGGAACCAGTTAAATACCGTGTTACTGGTTGATAAATATTAGACATCTTGCATAAATATATTTATGCAAAAATGGGGGAAAGGATTTTGAGTCCTTTTCCCTTTTGCCTGACTTATGCAAGAATTTGATTTAAGCTCAAATCAAAATATATACTAAATTGTTCTCCCCGACTTACTTAGTAAGATGACGCAAGTTTACCTCGCAGACCTAATAGCTGGCGCACGGGCCGGCCTTTTGGTTAGCTTTCCCACGGATACTGTTCCTGCACTTGCGGCGATACCAGAAAAAGCCGGATTAATTTTTACGGCTAAACAACGCAGTCAGGATAAACCTTTGATTTTGATGGCGGCTAGTGCTGAGGATTTGTGGTTATATGTCAAAGGTAGTGAGAATGAGTATAAGATTTGGCAAGAATTGGCAGAGAAATATTGGCCAGGAGGGCTGACGTTAGTTTTACCAGCAAGCGATGTCTACGACGGGCTACGCCTACGCCTGCCAAAAGTTATGAACCCTATTGATCCAACGACAATTGGTATTCGAGTCCCAAACAGTGCGATCGCTCAGTCTATTTTGGCCCAAACCGGCCCGCTTGCCACCACTAGCGCCAATTTTTCTGGTCAGCCGCCTTTGCAAACGATGGCAGAAATTGAGGTGCAGTTTCCTAAGGTTTTGACTTTAGAATACCAGGGTGAAATATTAGGGGTGGGTATACCTTCTACCGTTGCTAAATGGACAGGAACAAATTGGCAGATTTTGCGGCAAGGTGCGATAAAGTTAGATATTTCCAGTGATAACCAAATATAGGTAGCTATAATGTTGTCTTCCTGGTTTTAATATCAATTCACGAAAATCCTGTATATAGATTTATCGTCGGGGCATGGCATTGCCATGCCCCTACCAAGGTATTTGTATCATTATTAAAGTGAAATGGTATAACAACAGAGAAATCTGGAACTTTAGTTTGCGCTGTTGTGGTCAATTAACAAGTTAATAATTGCCAAATTATGAATTGGAGCAACTGGATATATCTAGGAGCAGGAATAGCACTAGGTATGATTTTCCGTCAGTTATTTGTGCGATCGCCTAATGTTTCATCTAGCTCATTCCCAGTAGCGCCATTAGCTGAACAGGATATGCCATCAATATCGCAACAGCTACAGCAAACGCAGTTGGCATACCAAATGGCAAGGGAAATGAGCCTGTTTAAAGGTGGTTTTTTGGCGCGGACTACCCATGAATTGCGATCGCCCCTCAGTGGTCTGATCGGCTTGCATCAGTTAATTTTGTCGGATCTGTGTGAAGATCCGGCTGAAGAACGAGAATTTATTGCCCAAGCTTACGAGCGAACCCTGAAGCTACTCAAGCTGATGGATGAAATTCTCAGCGTTGCCAGAACTGAACACGGTACTAATAAATTAGATATTCAGCCTAGACCCTTAGCTGAAGTTTTGGAAGATGTTCATAAATTAACTTATATGCTGGCGGCCAATCGCAATTTTCCCTTGCAATTGTTACCCGCCGATCCAGAAATTTATGTTTTGGCAGATTACCTCTGGCTCCGCCAAATATTAATAAGTTTAATAGATACTGCTATTACTCAAATGGAGGAAGGGAGCATCTGCATTTCTAGCAGCACAGTGCCTACAAGTAATTTTGTAAACATTTGGTTGGATGTACCAACCCATGCCATACCCTGGAGCGAACCGATTGATTTAATTAAATCTGAAGATCAGGCGATCCAGATTGACCAAAGAAACGCTGCTCTTTCCCCAGGAATGAGGCTATTAATCAATCAAACTCTGGTGGAAGTTATGGGAGGAAAGTTAGAAATCCTGCCCCTGACGATTGCGAAGGAATCACATCAAAAGATTAGCAGACTACAAATCTCTATCCCCCTAGTGATTCCTGAAGCTGAACTTCTGCATCAGGAACAAAATCAAGGTTAGGTCGGTTGTGTAACACCATCGTAGTGGTAGTGTTGGGTTGAAAACCAATCTTTTCGTAGAAACCCTCTTGGTGAGTAGTCATCAGGTAAACGCGCTCAACCCGCCTCATGCGGGGATGACTCAAAACAGTTTCTACTAACTTGCTTCCCAACCCATGACTTTGATACTCTGGATGAATCACAACATCCCAAATTGTGGCGCGATATATGCCATCAGATGTTGCTCTAGCAAAGCCAATGAGGCGATCGCGAAGGCAAACCGAAATCACTGGCTCACTGTTGGCAATGGCTATACCTAAATCTTCAATATTGCGACCTTTTGCCCAGAAAGCTGAAATGTTTAACAGTTCTTGGAGTTGGTAAAGGTCAATTTCAGACTTGCTCCGGCATAGCCCGTCGTAGACATCGCCTTTGACGCATCGCAGATGTTCGCTAAATTTAATCTGAGAATCGATCATGTATGGCATCTACCTTTGGATATATCTTTCTATGCTTAAGTCATATTTTGCAATAAATTGCTGTACGTGTACATATATATTCAACGAGAAATAAAATTTAACAAGTTCCGTGGGTTTAAGTCTCTCGGTTCAATAAAAAAGCAGGTTTTGTGGTGGGGTTAAACCCCCATTACAAAACATAATTACGAACGCACAAAGCGTGCCGGAGGCTCTAAACTGTCGCGCATTTAATTTGCACAACTAGGGCGGGCTTTTCGGCCTACCCCACAAGAGATTCATTTTTTTGAGGATGCAAATTAAAAGATTTTTAGCTTATTATGTTGCCAAGCGTTGCCGAGGTACGAATTATTTAATGACAAACCCACTTCCATAGAGGATGAGTTGGGCCTTGCTGACGTATCCGATAAACTTGTTTTTCTAAACGTTGTTTTTCCTGCTGTGGTAGTCCGAGTAAAATATTTCGACTTTGCCAAACTAAAACAGCAGTAGTCATCCCAATACAAAAAGCTAAACCGAAGGTAGACAGTGGATGGTAAAAGAGTCCATATCGCACCGCTACCCAGGTAAAATATTGTTCCAACAGAGAAATTTCTGTACGTAGACCCCACAAGGAGACAGGCGCAATCGTGAGCCATAAACAGCCCACAAACAGCCACCTGCCATATACTGTTAACTGATGTAGCTTTTGTACTTGTTGAGCAAAGGATGGGTCAGATTTCTCATCTGGGACAGGAGTTAATGGTTCTTCGGGTTGATGCATAGGTGAATAGAATTGCAAGGTGTGGGTGAGCAATTCAAAATGCTTTCACCCAATTGTGAAATATAGACAAGTTTAACTATCCTGGGAACCGGCAGATGTATCAATCGGCTCTGCGTTGTCTAGTACCTGGGATTGACTTTTGCGCTCTCGCCACCAAGCAAGAAGAGTACTGGCGATGAAAATACTTGAATATGCACCCATTGTAAATCCAATAATTAAGGTAAGGGCGAAGTTTCTCAGGGTTTCACCACCAAATAGAAATAGGGAAAATAATGTTAGCAAAACCGTTAACATGGTATTGATTGATCGCGTTAAAGTTTGATTGATTGCATCATCAACAACTTTGTCAATGCGATCGTTAGGATGTAGATTCAGTATTTCCCGAATGCGATCGTAGATGACCACGGTATCTGTCACCGAGAAACCAGTAATAGTCAAAATAGCAACCACGAAAAGGCTATCAACTTCAATACCTATTACTAATCCTAAGATGGAGAAAACACCCAGCGTAATCAAAATATCATGGAACAAAGCAATAATTGCAATTACGGCATAGTCCACCTGGAATCGCACACTTAAATAAATAACGATCGCAGCAAAGGAGACAACCAGAGCTAATAACCCTTGAGAAAATAGCTCACGACCAAGTGTTGGCCCAACGGTGTCAATTTGAGTGGCTTTTGGGTTAAAGACTCCAATTTTTTGACTCAAAGCTGTTTGCAACTGGGTGCGTTGATCGACATTTAATGTCTTTGTACGAATGGATATTCCCTGTTGTTTTTGACCAACAATTTGGATGCTACTATTATTTAGCTTCTCGCCGTCAACTACTTCTCTGACATCAGAAATTTCAATCGGTTGAGTACAGCTGTTTGGTTGCGTACAATCGCGTTCAAATTGTAGTCGTGTACCACCAACAAAATCTAAACTGGGACGTAGCGGTGCGCCTAGTTGTTGCCAAGAAATCACCATCGCCACAATGCTAACGATTATCAGCGTGGCAGAAATTGTCCACCAAATTCTCCGAGGTTTGATGACACTAAATTTCATGACTGCACCTCCGCACCAGACTTAATTGACGTTGAGAGATTGGGACAAAACAACTCTGGCTTACGCAAGTTGGGAAATCCCAATGTTAAGAACAGCAGTGTGCGACTACAAGTAATGGCAGTAAACAAATTCACCCCTAACCCTAGCGCCAATGTCAAAGCAAAGCCTTTAACTAAACCTGCTCCTAAGAAAAACAGTGCTGCACAAGAAATTAATGATGTGACATGACTATCTAAAATGCTAGACCAAGCTCGGTAGAATCCTGACTCTAGAGAACGATATAAAGTTTTACCAGCACGTAGTTCTTCACGGGTGCGCTCAAAAATCAATACGTTAGCATCAACTGCCATGCCGATACTAAGGATAAACCCAGCAATACCGGGGAGAGTTAATGTAATGCCTAGCAAAGCGAAGGTGGCATAGGTTAATAGCGCATAGATAATCAAAGAAAAGTCGGCAATTAATCCTGGTAGTCGGTAGTAAACTAACATGAAAATTAATACTAACAGCAATCCGCCGATACCAGCGTAAATACTGCGTTGAATACTATCTTTACCTAAAGTTGCCCCGACGGTACGGTTTTCAACTATTTCTACTGGTACGGGTAATGCACCACCACGTAGCTGCACGCCTAAGTCATTGGCTTGTTGTGCAGTAAACCGTCCTGTAATTATGGCAGAGCCACCACTAATACCTGCGGCGGCAAATTCTATACCCACGGTAGGAGCGCTAATAACTTCATTGTCCAGAAAAACACCAATGCTACGCCCAGTACCGGCGAGATTTTTTGTCAAATTGGCAAACAGTTGACCACCCTGTTGGTCGAAGCGAATGGCAACATGCCAGTTGTTACCTTGACTGGGTTCACCATAGGCATCCTTGAGGTATTTGCCAATTAGGGGTGGTTGGGTGCTTTCAAACAATTCTGCGATCGCTTGATTATTTTTTTGTAAATCTTCTTGATTCTTGACAATTGCTGCTTTATCTGTACTCTTTTTTAACTCTTCTTGCTTGGCTTTCAACTCGGCTCTAGATCCTTGGAAAGCAAACAGTTGAGTTTCTGTATTCGGCTTTTGGGTGCGAAATTCTAACTGCGCCGTACCCCCTAGCACCCGTTCAGCTTGCGCCGGATCGTTGACTCCTGGTAGTTGCACCAAGATTTTATCTGAGCTAATTGTTTGGATCAGTGGCTCAGAAACACCCAGACCATTAATCCGTCCTTCGACAACTTTCTTTACACCTTCCAATTCTCGTTCGGTGATTTTGGGAATTTCTGGTGATGGTTTCACCTGAATTGTGAGCTGTGAGCCTCCGCGCAAATCCAACCCAAGAGGTATCGGAATTGTGGCAATCACCGTAATAGCGGCGATTACCATGACTAAAATCAAAATTAATAGCGATCGCTGTCTTTGCATACCATAACTCGCAACTGACAAACGCTATAATAACGCTCTTTTGTAGCATCCATCATGAGTTAGGACTCCCGCTTCGTCGATAGGATTTCTATTGGTACAGGTAATGCCCCACCGCGTAGCTGAATGCCTAAGTCATTGGCTTGTTGTGCGGTAAACCGTCCTGTAATCACAGCAGAGCCTCCAGTAATACCAGTGGCAGCAAATTCTACACCCACGGTAGGAGCGCTAATAACTTCATTGTCTAGAAAAACACCAATGCTACGCCCAGTCCCAGCAAGGTTTTTCGTCAGTTCGGTAAACAGTTCACCACCCTTTTGGTCGAAGCGAATGGCAACATTCCAATTGTTCCCTTGAGTCGGTTCGCCATAGGCATCCTTGAGGTATTTGCCAGTTAGTGGTGGATTGGTGTTTATGAACAATTTGGCGATCGCTTGATTATTTGAAAGCAAATCTTCTTGATTCTTGACAATTGCGGCTTTGTCGTTAGTGTTTCTCAATTCTTCTTGCTTGGCTTTAAATTCGGCTCTAGATGCTTGGAAAGCAAACAGTTGGGTTTCTGTATTCGGCTTTTGGGTGCGAAATTCTAACTGCGCTGTACCCCCCAGCACCCGTTCGACTTGCTTTGGCTCGTTAACTCCTGGTAGCTGTACGAGAATTTTGTTTGCACCCACTGTTTTAATGACTGGTTTTGAGATGCCCAGACCGTTTAGACGACCTTCGATTACTTTTTTAACAGCTTCTAATTCTCGTTCGGTGATTTGCGGAATTTCTGGTGTTTTTTGTAACTCAATAATTAACTGATAACCTCCTCGTGGGTCTTGGCTTTGTCCCAATAGTGCAGGAGTGCAAGAACTCAACGTCATTCCCACGACTACCTGAGTTGAAATTAGGGCTAATAATGAGTGTTGTTTTTGCATACCATAACCTGCTTCGACTAGAGATTATGATACCGTTCTCTTACGGAGTTAAAAGTTAAGAGTTATAAGTGATAATTTTTACTCCTAACTCCTAACTCCTAACTTTTAACTTTTAAACTCGCAACGCCACCATTTTTTCCACAGCTTCTACTATTTGCTCTGGTTGGATGATTGTTAGTCGTTCCAGATTGCCGTTGTAAGGTGTGGGGATATCTTGGGAAGACAGCCGCAGTACTGGCGCATCTAATTCATCGAATAAGCGATCGTTTATTGAGGCGATGACTTCTGCTCCAATACCCGCAGTTCGCATCGATTCTTCTACAACAATGACTTTATGGGTTTTACGTATTGATGCCCCAATTGTATCAAAATCTAATGGTTTTAGGGAGATTAAATCGATAACTTCTGGATCATATCCTTGTTTCTCAAGGATTTTGACCGCTTGTAGCACATGATGCCGCATCCGTGAATAAGTGATAATTGTGACATCTTTCCCAGTTCGCACAATTTCTGCTTTATCCAGAGGTAGCAAGTATTCTTCTTCTGGTAAATCTTCTTTCAAGTTGTAAAGCAGAACGTGTTCAAAGAATAACACGGGATTATCATCGCGGATAGCGGATTTCAGTAGTCCTTTGGCGTTTCTTGGTGTGGAACAGGCAACAATTTTCAACCCTGGCACAGCTTGAAAATAAGTTTCTAGTCGCTGGGAATGTTCTGCACCTAGCTGTCGTCCGACACCTCCAGGGCCGCGAATTACCATCGGAATTTTAAAGTTACCGCCAGAAGTATAGCGCAACATCCCCGCGTTGTTGGATATTTGGTTGAAAGCGAGCAATAAAAAGCCCATATTCATCCCTTCAATGATGGGACGTAACCCTGTCATTGCTGCTCCTACAGCCATCCCAGTAAAGCTATTTTCGGCGATGGGGGTATCTAAAATGCGGAGTTCGCCATATTTTTGGTACAGGTCTTTGGTAACTTTATAGGAACCGCCGTAGTGTCCGACATCTTCACCAAGAACGAATACGCTGGAATCACGCGCCATTTCTTCATCAATGGCTTCCCGTAAGGCGTTGAAGAATAGTGTTTCTGCCATTTAGACCTTTTAGTACGATTATGATTTTAGAATTTTATCGTGCTGCTGTCGCAAATACGGTGAGCGATCGCACTAGTTAGAGTTTAGGTTATTTAAACTAACCGCTCCTAGCATAGAGCAAGTAATTGCCATAACTAAGTAAGTGCGCGAAAATAATCATCACTGGCTCGTAGTTGCGCTGTCTTCGCTAAAGCGCAACTACGAGCCAAATACAGAGATTTTACTTTTCGTTACATAGTTTGGTTTTATCTTGTCTAGCTACTTACACACAAGTCATCGAATTACCCAAAAATCTTGAAAAACCTCACCCTGTCCTAACGGACATCCCTCTCCTTGCCAAGGAAAGGGAAAGATTTACCCTTGGTAAGGGACTTCCAAGAAATAAATTATCCAATCTTGTGGGGTGGGCATCTTTGCCCGCCTTTGACTATGGGCGGGCGAGAAGCCCACCCCACAATAAATAGTTGTATAAGTTGTATATTTTTTTATTTGGAAGTCCCTAAAGCAAGGGTGAGGTTTTGATTTGTGAGTTGTAGAGTCAATTTGGATAGAGAATTATATAGAAACCTTTCACAAGGTTGGACATCGCCGAGATATCTACAACTAATTAAGTACAGAAGGTAGTGGCGTGGCAAGCCTAAAATAGTGCATTAGATGTAGGTTGGGTTTCCCGTTGCTCAACCCAACAGCAGGAAGAGGGTAGATGAGGATAAAATTTATGAAAGTCGAGGAAAAATTAAACTATGAACACAGCTATAATTGCCAAAGTAACGGCTGATGGAAAGCTAGAAATTCCTCCAGAAGTGTTGGCACAGCTTCAGCCCTCTACTGAGTATGAAATCTCGGTTACAGAAGATCAGATAGTTTTCAAAAAAACTTATAAACGATTAACACTAAAAGAATTAAGAAAACAAGTGAAAGAGGCTGGTTCAGATCCAAATCAACCAACGCTTGAAGAAATCAGTCAAATAGTCAAAGAAGTTAGACAAGAACTTTGGGCTGACAAATGAGGGTTGTAGTTGATGTCAATATTTGGATTTCAGCATTATTGTGGGGAGGAGTGCCAGATAAAGTTGTGATACTGGCACAAAAACAGACAATAACTATATTTGCTTCTGATGCTTTATTTCTGGAACTAGAAACTACTTTACATCGCCCAAAGTTTCAGTCCAAAATACAGTCTTTAAATTTAAATTTGGAAGATGTTATTAATGCCACAAAAGATGTACTAGAGTTTTGTCCAACTATCTCTGTAGATGCTCCTCAATTGCGCGATCCAAAAGATACTGTAGTTTTAGCTGCGGCTGTTGCGGCAAATGCTGAAGCAATTGTTACTGGTGATTTAGATTTATTGGTGTTGATAGAATTCAACGGAATTCCAATTTTAACTCCGCAAGATTTTTTAAGTCGTTATTTCTTAGATTAAGTTTTAGCGTTGTTGTCTGAAGGTGTCTCCTGATATGTCATATAGTGATTTTACTTTAGAGAAAGTCAAACATAACTTTCAAATAAATACTATTGAAAAAACTGATATTTTTGCTAATATACCTGCAAGAATATTTAACGAACGAGCAGGTAATGAAAATTTGATAATTTATGGAACTGTCACAACTGGAAGTATTTGGCAATTTTTAAAATTAGAAGGGCAATCTATCCAGATAGACTTAAGTGAATATTATCTTAAAGATGTCAATAAAATTTTAGGAATCTTAGCTAGTGCTGTACGCTGAAAAGATTATAGTTGCTGACGGTAAAATAGCGATCGCATCTCTAAAACACCCGCTCAAAAGGCTTTTTCCGATAACGCTGATAAATATCAAAATCACTATCCAGTACAACCCTCACTCTTTAAACCTTCTTTCCTGTCGCACTTCCTTTACCATCTTGCTAATTTCTTCAAGAGTAGGTTGATTTGGGTCAGGGCTTAATTCCTCAATCGGCGAAACCATTCTTTTATGTCTAACTCTTTCTGTATTTTTTTTAAAACAATAGAGTTTTCTATTAGAGAAACCTGATATTCATCGCCAGGACAAAGTTGTGCTTTTATTTCATCTGGCAGTTCTATTTCACCTTTCGGCATTACTTTGATCACAAAATCCATAATATTTTGCCTAATGACGGAGTTGTTTCAATACTAGCCAAAATACAACAATCTCACGACCAGACACAAAACACAACTTTCCGTCTTTGCGTGGCAGTCACTCATGAGTGACTGCTTTACCTCTGCGTGAGATTTCTAAATTCTTACTTTAACCATCGCGCCGCATCTTTGGCATGATAGGTCAAAATCAAATCTGCACCAGCGCGTTTAAAGCCAGTTAAAGTTTCTAAAACCACGCGCTCCTCATCAATCCAACCATTGAGAGCCGCAGCTTTCACCATCGCATACTCACCAGATACATTGTAAGCCGCAACAGGTAAGTTACTCGCTTCCTTCACCCGCCAGATAATGTCCATATATGCCAACGCTGGCTTAACCATCAGCATATCAGCACCTTCGGCAATATCTAATTCAACCTCTTTAATTGCTTCGCGGGCATTCCCCGGATCCATTTGGTAAGTTCTTCTGTCCCCAAATTGCGGTGTCGAGTCTGCTGCATCCCGAAATGGGCCATAATAACCCGAAGCATACTTAGCAGCATAAGACATGATCGGCGTGTCTTGAAATCCGGCTTCATCCAAACCTACGCGAATTGCCTGGACAAAACCATCCATCATCCCCGAAGGCGCGATGATATCGGCACCGGCTTTCGCTTGAGAAACTGCTGTTTTCTTCAGCAATTCTAAAGTTGGATCATTTAAAACTCGTCCTGTTAAATCACCAACTTGCAGATAACCACAATGACCGTGGCTAGTATACTCACATAAACAAGTATCAGCAATGACAATCAAATCTGGTACTGCTGCTTTTACCGCCGTGGCTGCTTTTTGGACGATACCGCAATCATGCCATGCGCCAGTGGCTTCTACATCTTTATCAGCCGGAATCCCAAATAGAATAATCGAAGGAATTCCTAAGTCGTAAACTTCTTTTGCCTCTTCGACAATTTTATCTACCGAAAGTTGGTAGACTCCGGGCATCGATTTTACTTCGTTAGCGATTGCCTCACCCGGTACAGCAAATAGTGGGTAAATTAAATCGCTTGTTGTCAAAACAGTTTCACGAACCATTCGACGCAGTTGAGGATGAGTACGCAGACGACGGGGGCGATGTGTAGGAAACATAAAATTTTATGAAGAAAAACAACGCAAATGGACACAAAATAAAGCGTCACAAAAGCAGGCTAAAATTTTCCTGCCGTCAGACAGACTACAAACAGTGCTTAACTGTCCTTTGCCCTACTCTTAATCAAGTTGTGGGGCAATTTTGTATTCTACAGCTTGGTTGCATCTATCCGACGGGCTGGAAAAAAAACAACATAGTAAGCAATTCACGGATTGAAAATGATAAGACTGTCTGTTGGTAAAATCGTGGGGAACTGAGGGTTGAAATTTAAACGCAAAGTGGCGCAGAGGCACGCAGATAATTCGCTACTAATTGGTAGCAAATAACTGATAATTACCAATGACCTCATACCCCATGCCCCATGCCCCATGCCCAATGATAATCTGGGTTAAAAAACTCGGAAAATATAGGGATAACGGAAGGGTACATCAGGATTGTTGAAAACTCCGATGAGCGCCCAAATTGTTAATCCCCAGTGCAATAGATATCCCAGACCGGCTAGTGGCCCCAATATTAATAGTGGTAGCACCAACCAACCGAATAGAAAAAACAGTGTTCCTAGAATCACTGCATAAAGCCAGACATTAAAGTGGAAATTTATCGATTCTCTAGCGTTTTCTTTGACAACAGGATCGTCAGACACGAGCAGTATGGCAATAGGTATACCTACAGATACCAATGTCGTGCTTAAAAAAATGGCTCCATGAGACAAGGCAGATAAAAGCTTTCGCTTGTCTGTGTCGTACATTGCTTTCTCCTATTTAGTCAGATTGTTAGTTATATTACGACCCTATCACGAGCATCGTTGTCTTAAGATTAAAAGACTTGCCAGAGTCCAAAAAAATTAAGTTAGCTAACAAACAAATACACTTATGTCTACTGAACTTGAGTCTGAACTTATTGCAGCAGTTGAACTTCGCCGCAACTTTGCGATTATTTCTCACCCTGATGCGGGTAAAACTACACTAACAGAAAAATTACTCTTGTACGGAGGTGCAATTCACGAAGCTGGGGCGGTTAAGGCACGACGCGCACAGCGTAAGGCAACCTCTGACTGGATGGCGATGGAGCAACAACGGGGTATTTCTATTACTTCCACGGTGTTGCAATTTGAATACCAGGACTGTCAGATAAATTTATTAGACACTCCCGGACACCAAGACTTCAGTGAAGATACTTATCGCACCCTCGCCGCCGCCGATAATGCAGTGATGTTAATTGATGCGGCAAAAGGTTTGGAACCCCAAACTCGGAAATTGTTTGAAGTGTGTAAGTTGCGGGGTATCCCAATTTTTACATTTATCAACAAGCTGGATCGCCCAGGAAGAGAACCTCTGGAACTTTTGGATGAAATTGAGAAAGAATTGGGATTGCAAACCTATGCAGTCAACTGGCCGATTGGGATGGGCGATCGCTTTAAAGGTGTTTTTGACCGACATAAGCAACAAATTCACCTGTTTGAACGCAGCGCCCACGGTAGCCGAGAAGCCCGTGATACGGTAGTCGAATTAACTGATCCGAGAATAGAAGATCAGCTAGAACAAAGCCTGTACTATCAACTGAAAAATGATTTAGAACTTTTAGAAGGAGTTGGTCCAGAGTTAGATTTGCAGCTGGTACACCTCGGCAAAATGACGCCTGTGTTCTTTGGTAGCGCTATGACCAACTTTGGGGTAGAGTTATTCCTCAAGTATTTCCTCGACTATGCCCTCAAACCCGGCTCTCATTACAGCAGTGTTGGCGAACTTCCCCCTACATACCCAGAATTTTCGGGGTTTGTTTTCAAACTGCAAGCGAATATGGACCCGAAACACCGCGATCGCGTCGCATTTATCCGGGTTTGCACTGGTAAGTTTGAAAAAGATATGATGGTGAATCACGCCCGCATTGGTAAACCCATCCGTCTATCTCGCCCGCAAAAACTCTTTGCTCAAGAGCGGGAATCGATTGATGTGGCTTATCCTGGCGATGTGATCGGTTTAAACAATCCTGGTGTTTTTGCGATCGGAGATACAATTTACACGGGACAAAAGCTCGAATATGAGGGGATTCCGTATTTTTCGCCGGAACTGTTCGCATCTCTGAGGAATCCCAACCCCTCGAAGTCTAAACAATTCCAAAAAGGCGTTGCGGAATTGCGAGAAGAAGGTGCTGTACAAATTATGTATTCAACTGATGAAGCCAAGCGCGATCCAATTTTGGCGGCGGTGGGTCAGTTGCAATTCGAGGTAGTGCAGTTTCGCTTACAAAATGAGTATGGTGTAGAAACCATATTAGATGTATTGCCCTACAGTGTCGCCCGTTGGGTTGAGGGTGGTTGGGAAGCATTAGAAAAAGTGGGACGAATATTCAATACCACTACAGTTAAAGATAGTATGGGCCGCCCAGTGTTGCTATTCCGCAACGAATGGAATTGTCAACAATTACTGGGCGACCATCCAGAGTTAAAATTAAGCGCGTTGGCAGAGCCCGCCGTAGGCATCGCTCCAGTTTTTTCTAGTCAACAACCAGTGGAGGAATAATTCACTTGACAAGCAAAACTTGGGCGCGGTTGATTTCCACGGCATCCGAGGTTCGCGCTTTTGCACAAACGTGGATCACCAAGAAGAGATTGGAGTGCCAGAATTTGTATGCCTTCACATGCCAAACCGTCTTTGGAGGCTGGTTTAGTTGCCCTCAAGCAGGGAAATTACCAAACAGCGATCGCTCAACTAGAACCTATTGCTAGTAGTCATAATGGTACTGCTAGCTTACAAGCCCAGGTTGGTTTAGTGATGGCTTATGCACGGATTGGAGAAGCCTCCAAAGCGATCGCTATTTCTCAGAATCTCATTGAGAGTAACAATCCGCAAGTTCAAGAGTGGGCAACACGCGCACTCGAACACCTAACAAAACGTCAAAAACGCGATCGAGAATCAAAAAATGTCGAAACTGGATTTGTTGCTTTTGATAATTCAACCCCAGATTCAACCCCAGCTACTCCCCCGGAAACTCCGATATTAGAGGAACCAAAAGAGCAAGTAATAGAAACCAAAACCGACGACACCCCGCCGATGGTGCCACTGGCTAAACTCAAAGCTACAGTAGCGACACCATTGCCAGCAGCAGGATCTCTGCCCTTAAGCGGCTTCATGGGTTCTGTTACCCGCACCCAAGCGAAATTATTCGGCGTTATTTATTGGCGACAAGCACAACGCGCCAGAGCATGGCAACCCCTACGCAAACCGAAATTAATCCCTTTGCGGTTGCTAACAGCAGGAACATTCATTGCTCTGTTTTGGGTGATGCGAGAAATCCTCAAGTTAGCAATGGGATTAATCAACCAGACTTTAGTTAAACTACCTTATCTGGAGCCGTTGCAGCTTTTATACCGCGACCCTACTAAATTGTTGTTAATAGTATTGGTGATTTTGCTCGGAGTATCACCTTGGTTGCTGGATCTGCTACTGGCGAACTTGTATGGTCAGCGAGAATTTCCCAAAGATGTATTAAATGCCCATAGCCGCGAAGCTGTTCGGGTGCTACAACGTTGTTCCCAACAACGGCACTGGCCGTTACCCAAACTGCGGATTTTACCAATGGCTGCACCAATTATCCTGACTTATGGTAGTTTACCACGTAATGCCAGGATTGTTGTAAGTCAGGGGCTATTAGAGCAACTGGCAGATGATGAAATCGCCATTATCTACGCCACGCAGCTAGGGCATATTGCTCACTGGGATTTTGCTGTGATGTCTTTGTTGCTGCTGGTGACACTACCAATTCATCAGCTATATCAGCAAGTGTCGAACTGGGGAGACAAAATATCAGGGATTTGGCGCTATCCGGTGACACTTCTGGCTAGTATCGTTTATGAAGTTTGGTGTTTGCTGACTGGAACTGGATTGTGGTTGTCGCGGTTGCGGCTTTATTATAGCGATCGCGTCGCCTCTGAAATTACTGGTAATCCCAATGCCCTGATTCGCGCTTTACTCAAAATCGCCATTGGCATTGCAGCTGATATCCAAAAAGAAGAAGAGACAAGTTGGCAACTAGAAAGCTTAAATCTCCTGACACCAGTAAGCCACCAACAGAGCCTTTCTTTAGGCACTATTGCCAGTAATTTATCTTTTGAATCATTTTTGAAGTGGGATACTGCCAATCCCTATCGCCGATGGTTTACAATTAATAATAGTCATCCCCTGATGGGCGATCGCATCGAACGCCTCTGCGAAATAGCCCGTCACTGGCATCTAGACACCGAACTACATTTTGCAAGCGTTCCATCAAAAGTTAAGCGTCAGTCTTTCTTATTACAAATCGCTCCTTGGTTGGGAATTCCTCTAGGGGTTCTGTTTGCAGCTTTCGTCTGGCTAACCTGGCAACTAGCATTCGCACTCAAGTTTTTAAATCTAAAGTGGATATATGAAGATTGGTCTTTCATTACAGGCTGCCTTCTAATTGGCTTTAGCATCGGTACACTGATGCGGATTAATTCTTTCTTCCCCGATATTAAACCTGCCACTGTGCAAACTGACGATTACCTACCTAACCTGTTAGCTGACCCTGACGCGTTACCAATTGATAGTATCAGCGTGCGTCTTGTAGGCAAACTATTAGGTCGTCAAGGCACTAGCAACTCCCTAGCGCAAGATTTAATCCTTCAATCCAGCGCAGGTTTAGTGAAATTACACCACATTTCTTGGCTAGGACAGCCAGTCAATCACCAGGAGCTAATTGGTAGGCAAATTATTGTCACAGGTTGGTTTAGGCGAGGAGCAACACCTTGGATCGATATCCAAACCCTGGAAACCCAAAGTGGTAAAACCATTCATAGCCCTCATCCTATTTGGTCTACTTTTTTAGCAGTTGCAGCACAGGCTTGGGGCGCATACATTTTTCTTACTGGTTAGTTATTGGTCATTGGTCATTGGTCATTGGTCATTAACAAAGGACAAAAGGGAATGTAAACAAAAGTTGCAGGTTATCTTTCAAAATGTTACATTTATTTACACAAACAATAGCAAGCGACATAACTCAGTATTACAGCTTAGTTGTGAATTCGGATGCTTTTCCCCCCGCTCCATACCTTTTTACCCTTCTAACACAGCAGGAAATTAACCAGCCAGTGGCTGGTTTTTGTTTCAAAATATGCTCCCTTGAATAAAAAAATGTGTTTTATGTTACGATCCAGTAATACTAAGGTCAGAAATGTATGCGCTAAACTAGCTACGTAGAAAATACCGTGGTAATGTAAGGAATGGTATTTGATTCTGCGAAAAAAGGCATGGAAGAAAGCGTGTACTTTAGCAGGCAATAGGCTATTAAATTTACAATTCTTAGAATTAAGGTGTTATTAGCTCACCATAATGTGGGCGTTTAGATTAAACAAGCTTGATCCCGACGAAAAACTGTATTGTTGTATAGGTTGACAGTTTCGAGCAAAAAAATTGGTTGATGGCAGTCTTGGTCAATAGCATCTATTTAAATAAAAGCCAAAGCCAAGTGATTGTTTTCTTGCCTTGCCATGTTCATTCAACTCTGGAGGTATAGTTCATGTCCATTCGCCTATATATAGGTAATTTGCCTAAAGAAGAAATAGATCGTCAGGATCTGCAAGCAGTTTTTGCAGCAGAAGGTGATGCTGTAACTACTAAATTAATTAAAGACCGTAAAACTGGCAAATGCCGTGGTTTCGGTTTTCTTACAGTCAACAACGACGAGCAAGCTGATGAAATTATTGAAAAATATAATGGTCAGATGTTCAAAGAGACTCCGATTAAGCTAGAGAAGGCATTACCTCGGACAAAAGGTGATGAAGGCGAGGAGCAACCTCCAAAACCAGTTACTCTTGCTGCTGCTAGTAGTACCCCTACTCCTATGCCTACTAGAGAAGGTAGCCGCCGCGATAAAAGCTCTAAGAAGCCTCGCCGTGGCTCAGGTGGCGGTGGCGGTTCTCGTGAAAACAGCACCACAACCACCGATTCAGATGCTATTCGTCCAGATCCTCGTTGGGCTTCGGAATTAGAAAAGCTGAAGCAGATGTTAGCTGCACAAACTACGAATTAATCCTTAAGGGAGAGAAATTAAAAATTAAAAATCAGAATTTTTTTTTGATTTTTAATTTTTAATATTACTTAGCTGCTTAGTTAAAAACTAATTGCAGTTAATTTTTTAAGTGCGACACCGAACAGCCCATCGTACATTGGTGTCAACTTAAGTAAGCTAGAAATCGCTTATCCGTTGGCTTCCACGCCCGCCTAGAAATTAATTTCAAGGCTAATAGCCAAAGTCTACTGAAGTAGACTAAAGATTTTAGAGATTATTTAGTCATTAAGAAATGACTTGAGCTATAAGAGAAGGAACTGAAGTTCGTTGTGGGACATGAGTTTTAAGTTAAGTTGACACCAATGCCCACCGTAGGCATCCCATAGTAAAATCAAGCGACACATAAATTTGACGCATTTCACATACTTACGTAATCCTAGTAAGTATATACTGATACTACAGTAACTTAAATAGAGTTACTGTAAGAGCTTGCTTATAAAAAAATTAAGTTTTTGTGATTAGGCGCATTGAAAAACCTGACTGAAAGTGAATGCGATGCCTAGGGTATTCTCTGCGCCTACGCAGTAATTGTCTAGATTTGACATGTTATGGCTAGCTGATATGCCAAGTTAAGCAAAGACGCAAAGCCGCAGAGAATACCGTAGGCATCGCTCTAAAGATAATCTACACTCAAGGTGATACCGATCGTTTGCAGCTTCTGTTATGTCCTCAACTCTGGATTCTTTGCCACCTGCGCTCGCTAAAATTGTCCAGCGCTTTCAACGCGCTTCCGAACCGAAGCGACGCTATGAACAGCTAATCTGGTATGCTCAGAAGCTCAATGAGTTCCCAGAAGCTGGAAAATTACCCGAAAATAAAGTTCCTGGTTGCGTGTCTCAAGTTTATATCACCGCAGCCTTGGATGATGGTAAGGTTGTGTTTCAGGGCGATTCCGATTCTCAGTTAACCAAAGGATTAGTCGGGCTTCTGGTTGAAGGATTACATGGACTAACGCCAAGTGAGATTGTCCAGCTTACTCCAGATTTTATTCAAGAAACAGGTTTAAATGTTAGCCTGACACCTTCCCGTGCTAATGGATTTTACAACATTTTCAAAACCATGCAAAAAAAAGCATTGGAATCTAAAATTGGTCATTAGTCATTGGTCATTGGTCATTGGTAATTAGCAAAGCACAAATGACTAATAATGTAAAATTACCAAAATTTAGTCTAATGTCAACAAATTTATTATCTACGTCTGCTGCTATTGGCTTTGGTGGAGTAGTTCAAGAATATCTCTGGAATTGGGAAAATCAGCAATTGCGCGTTATTTATGAAACCCTCGGTAAAGGTTCACCGCTATTGCTGCTACCATCTTTCAGCACTGTTTCAACACGTTCGGAAGTAGGCGAACTTGCCAGGTTGCTAGCTCCCCATTTTCAAGTTGTAGCCTTAGACTGGCCTGGATTTGGTGAATCTTCTCGCCCTAGTTTGGATTACCAGCCGGAAATATATCAGCAATTTCTGGAAGATTTTGTCAAAGCTGTTTTTAATACTTCTATTACTGCGATCGCGGCTGGTCATGCTGCTAGTTACGTTTTACAATTAGCTGTGAAACAACCTGCTACTTTCTCAAGAATTTTATTGTTAGCTCCTACTTGGCGTGGCCCTTTGCCGACAATGGGGGCAAGTCAGCAAATAGCTGGCATTGTGAGAGAATTAGTGCGATCGCCTATACTTGGTCAAGCTCTCTACAAACTCAACACTACCCAATCTTTTTTAGGTTTTATGTACCGCCGTCATGTCTTTACTGACGCGGCTAAAATTACACCCAGTTTCATTGAGAAAAAATGGCACACGACTCAACAACCAGGAGCGCGTTTTGCATCTGCTGCCTTTGTAACTGGTAATCTCGATGCTGTACACAAACAATCGGATTTTCTGGGACTTGTGGAGTCTTTAACTGTACCGCTCATGGTAGTAATTGGAGAATCCAGCCCCCCCAAATCACGAGAAGAAATGAACGCTTTAGTCGCCTTACCAGGAGTGAAAAGCGTTGTTATTCCCGGTTCTTTGGGACTACATGAAGAATACCCAGGAGTTGTTTTAGAAGTAGTTCAAGATTTTTTGTTCTCTTCATAAAATTAAATCTTGGTGCAAGATTAAGATTAGTTCAAGCTACGCCAAATTGTGAATAGACCTCTTATACCAATGCAAAATTTGCCCTCATCCCCCAACCCCTTCTCCCAAAATTGGGAGAAGGGGAGCCTATTTCAAAGTCCCTCTCCCAAGCTTCGGAGAGGGATTTAGGGAGAGGGCAAAAATTGATTCAAGAAGTTTAATATAGATTACTTATTACAGATGCGTAAAAATAAAATGTTTCTAGATTAAATTATGTGATGATTTTGCTTAAACCCTAAATAACAGCAAGTTCGCACAAAAATATAAAAAGTCTTATCATGGGTGATAATGATTATCCATAAGGTGAGACAAGAGGAATTTAGAGTATGGTGGCTGACGTAATCAACAATTCAGTTCCCGTTACTGTTCTTACAGGCTATTTGGGAGCAGGTAAAACGACTCTACTCAATCACATCCTCACCTACGAACACGGCAAAAAAGTTGCTGTGATTGTGAATGAATTTGGGGAAGTGGGTATTGATAATCAATTGATTATCGATGCAGATGAAGAAATTTTTGAAATGAATAATGGCTGTATCTGTTGTACAGTGCGCGGCGATTTAATTCGGATCATTGGCAATTTGATGAAGCGACGCGATAAATTTGACCATTTAGTAATTGAAACAACTGGATTAGCCGACCCTGCACCAGTGATTCAGACATTTTTTGTGGATGAAGATTTGCAAAGCCAACTGTCTTTAGATGCGGTGGTGACAGTCGTAGATGCCAAGCATATCTCGCAGCACTGGGATGCAGACGAAGCCCAAGAACAGATTGCTTTTGCCGATGTAATTTTACTTAATAAAACAGATTTGGTAGCGCCAGAAGAGTTGGATGAATTAGAAAAACGGATTCGGGCGATGAATGCGATCGCAAAAATCTACCGTACCCAAAATTCTGAACTCGGAATGGATGCTTTATTAGGTGTAAAAGCCTTTGATTTAGATCGTGCATTAGAAATTGATCCAGATTTCTTAGGCGAAGATGCCCACGTACACGATGAAACTGTCTTTTCTGTAGCTTTAGTAGAAGCAGGTGCAGTCGATGGAGAAAAATTAAACACTTGGATTTCCGAGTTATTGCGTACCCAAGGCCCAGATATTTTTCGGATGAAAGGCATTTTAAATATTGCAGGAGAAGATAATCGATTTGTCTTTCAAGGAGTCCACATGATATTTGATGGTAAACCAGATCGCCCCTGGAAAGCCAGCGAAACCCCCAAAAACGAACTAGTATTCATCGGCCGCAACCTTGATGCAGCCCAACTCAAGCAAGATTTTCTCGCTTGTCTAGCTTAAAAAGTGAGTGAGGAGTGATGAGTGAGGAGTGATGAGTTAAAAATTCCTAACTCCTAACTTTTAACTCCTAACTTTTAACTCCTAACTTTTAACTTCTAACTTCTGTAGAAAATATGAACTCCACAACCAAATCTAAGGAATTTGAACAACATTATTCGGGGACACTTTCAGATTATGTAACTGCGATCGCTTGGTCGCCACAAGGTAAAACTTTAGCAGCAACCTCCGCCGCCGGGGAAGTAGTTCTGTGGAATGATGGCGAACTCACAACTTTACAAAGTAGTAACGGTAAATCAGTAGACTGTCTAGCTTTTTCACCAGATGGAAAATTTTTAGCTGTTGGTGGACAAGATGGACAGGTGAAAATTTGGCGCGATACTGAATTAATCGCCACTTTAGAAAATGCCCCCGCATGGGTTGATAAGCTAGCTTGGAATTACACCAGTAACCAACTAGCTTTTAGTTTGGGGCGTTATGTCCAAGTTTGGGATGCAGATACTCATGAAATTGTCGTGACGCTGAATTTCGACAACTCTTCAGTATTGGGGATAGATTGGCGGATTGATGGACAATACTTAGCCATTAATGGTTATAAAGGAGTCAAGATTTGGCACAGTCAAAACTGGGATGAAGAACCATACAACCTAGATATGACTACTGTCAGCGTAGCGATCGCTTGGTCGCCCGATGGCAAATTCCTCGCTTCTGGTAATATGGATCGTAGTGTCACCGTTTTAGAATGGAACAACCCCGACCCTTGGGTGATGCGTGGCTTCCCTGGTAAAATTCGCCAATTGGCATGGTCAGAAACTATGACTAAACTGGGTGCGCCAATACTGGCATCTTCTAGCGTTGAAGGTATTGTAGTATGGGAAAAGCTAGAGGATGATTCATTCGGTTGGGAAGCGCGAGTATTAACAAATCATGTGGGTGTGATTAATGCGATCGCCTTTGCACCGAAAAGCTTCCTTCTCGCTTCTGTTGCTGCTGACGGCTGGTTATGCTTGTGGAACAAAGCCAAGGAAGTATCCCAAATTATCACAGGTGTCTCAGGAGGATTTTCTACCCTAGCTTGGCATCCCCAAGGGAAGTTACTGGCCGCAGGGGGTGAACAGGGTGAATTAGTTATATGGTCAAAGGTTTTGCGGGGTCAAGGATTTGGGCGTAGTTAAGCAATACTTGGTAATTAAAGTTGAACCTCGGCAATTTATTGGCTATGCTGTATCAGCAAAGGTATCTTTGTGTGAATTATGAACATAATCAAACTGATTTTACTTGCCTGTCCCGCATTTCTGGTATCCATGCTGCTGGTAGTCAATCCAGCAAACGCATCCAGCCTAAAATCTGCTTATGCTACCCAAATTATGACGGTAGTATCTACACAACAAATTCCTGATCTGGCAACACCACATTTGATTCAAACATCTAATCCGATTATTGATCAACTTGGTTGCAATTGTGCCAACTGCGTTCAGTCTAAATCTCAGTCGCTACAAGGCAAACTGCCATCAGTCGATTTTTAATAAACTTAGGAGTCATGAATATTGTAGGGACACAGCATTCCTCATTGGTGTCAACTTAAGCTATAGCAGTCCTAAATCATTCGTGAGAAATAAAATCGCTGAAAAGGCTATAAATACGTACTTTTAATCATCGTATTTTCTCACGGATCAATTCGGATTGCTATAGAAATAGCTTAACTGTTAGCTTCCTCACCCGCCCAGAAATAAATTTCAGCGGCTCATAGCTAAAGTCTACTGAAGTAGACTAAATATTCCTAAAAATCTTTAGTCTACTTCAGTAGACTTTATCTATTAGCAAGGAACTTCAGTTACTTGCGGGACATGACTTTTACGTTAAGTTGACACCTATGAGCATTGCTGTGTCCTTATTAATTTTATGAGCTTTTTGTCCGTGGCGATCGCCTACGGCAGGCACTAGCTGCGGCATCCTTATTTATGATATTCGCTAAAGGTCACACCTGAAAAACGAGGTAGGAAAGCTGTTAGGTAAATTCCTGGATACTGAGAAACCTGCTGGTAAGCCAGTGAAATTGGTGCAATCGCCATCTGCACCCAAGCTGTTAAGCTCTTGTTAAAAGAGGTAGTCTGGGGATTAGAAAACTTGCTAGAGTGAACGTAGAGTTAGCCTTAATGTCTAATCCCCAAAACCTATACATCTCATGGATTTTGCTAATATTGCATCCCAGCTAAACGCTGGAACGATTTTGCCAGAGGGGATTGTTATTCTCACCCTCTTGGGGGTTTTGATTGTTGATTTGATTTTGGGGCGTACATCCGCACGCTGGATTGGATATCTAGCGATCGCAGGTTTATTTGCTTCGATTGTCGCCCTATATTTTCAATGGGACGCTCCTAATCCCATCGGTTTCACCGGGAGCTTTAACGGTGATGACCTAAGTATCGTCTTTCGCGGTATTATCGCCTTGTCTGCGATCGCCACTATACTGATGTCAATTCGCTACGTTGAGCAGAGCGGCACCGCTTTAGCAGAATTTATCGCTATTTTGCTGAGTGCTACTCTGGGAGGGATGTTTTTATCCGGGGCTAGTGAGTTGGTGATGATTTTCATCTCCCTAGAAACCCTGAGTATTTCATCTTATTTATTGACAGGTTATACTAAGCGTGATCCCCGCTCCAATGAAGCGGCGCTGAAATACTTGTTAATTGGAGCTTCTAGTACAGCAGTATTTTTGTACGGTGTATCACTGCTGTATGGACTATCTGGAGGACAAACAGAACTAAGTGCGATCGCTAATGGCATTGCCACAGCTAAAGTAGGACAATCTTTAGGTTTAGTGATTGCGTTGGTTTTTGCGATCGCAGGTATTGGCTTCAAAATCTCCGCAGCACCCTTCCACCAGTGGACACCAGACGTTTACGAAGGCGCTCCTACCCCAGTCATCGCCTTTTTATCTGTCGGTTCCAAAGCAGCTGGGTTTGCCCTAGCCATTCGCTTACTGACAACAGCCTTCCCCTTAGTTGCTGAAGAGTGGAGATTTGTCTTCACTGCTCTAGCCGTTCTCAGCATGATTTTGGGTAACGTAGTCGCCCTAGCCCAAACCACCATGAAACGGATGCTAGCTTATTCATCCATTGCCCAAGCTGGGTTTGTGATGATTGGCTTGATTGCTGGTACACAGGCGGGCTATGCCAGTATGATATTTTACCTACTGGTTTACCTGTTCATGAACCTGTGCGGCTTTACCTGCATCATCCTGTTCTCACTGCGGACGGGAACCGACCAGATTGCCGAATACTCTGGTTTATATCAAAAAGACCCACTATTAACACTGGGCTTGAGTATCTCCCTGCTTTCCTTGGGTGGTATTCCACCATTGGCTGGGTTTTTCGGCAAGATTTACTTATTCTGGGCTGGTTGGCAAGCAGGTCTTTATTGGTTAGTCTTGCTGGGCTTAGTTACCACCGTCGTCTCCATCTACTACTACATTCGTGTAGTTAAGATGATGGTAGTAAAAGAACCCCATGAAATGTCCGACTCGGTGAAGAATTATCCCCAAGTGCGTTGGGATTTGCCTGGGCTAAGACCTTTGCAGGTCGGGTTGGTGGTAACATTAATTGCCACATCCATAGCAGGGATTTTGTCAAATCCACTGTTTACATTGGCGAATAATTCCATCTCTAATACCCCAATTTTGCAAGCAACAATCAACACTAATGTAAAAGCCGAAAATCCACTGGTTTTACCAAAGTTAGATGCGGTTAGTCAGTCTCAACCCTCAGTTGATTCTACCGCTAAGATTTAACCGAGTCTCAACCAAACTTTGTACTTCAATAAACGCCTGTTTGCTCATTAGCAGACAGGCGTTTATCATATTTTTTAACCTACGATCAAATTCCCAACTTATAGCCCAATATGCTTGGGTTAAGGAGAATTCTAGGTTGGGTTGCCCTTTGCTTAACCCAACCTACGAAAATATAACTATTACTAATAGCTTATGATTATATTGATGTTTCGCAAAAATACTAAAACTAAAATAGTAATTAAATTTCATGAGATTGAGCTACAGGTATCCTAATTACAAATTCTGCACCTTTTCCTGGAACAGAAAAACAGCTAATTTGTCCCTGATGTTTTTCAACTATAGTTTGATAGCTTATAAATAGCCCTAGTCCAGTACCTTTGCCCACAGCTTTAGTGGTGAAAAATGGATCAAATAGTTTTGAGTGAACTTCTTCATTTATCCCCAAACCATTATCAGCAATACTAACCATTATCCAACTTTCATCGATTATCTCAGTTTTAATTTTAATTTGGGGATTATTCGTAGTTTGTGGATTTTCTGACCACTGACCATTGACCGCCGACGCCTCCAGCGCATCGATCGCATTAACAATAATATTCATAAATACTTGGTTAAGTTGACCAGGGTAGCAAGTTACATTGGGTAGCTGACTATATTTTTTGATGACTTTGATTTCTGGGTACTCATGCCTAGCTTGCAGCCGATGCTCCAAAATCATTAAAGTATTATCAATGCCTTCATGGATATTAACTTGCTTAAGTTCTGCTTCATCCAGTCTGGAAAAGTTACGTAGAGATTTAACAATTTCCTGAATGCGCTGTGTTCCTACTTTCATTGACTGGAAGAGTTGAGTTATGTCTTGAATGAGAAAATTTAAGTCTATTTCTTCTACATACTCTTGGATTTCTGGAGGAGTATTTGGACAAAAATGTTGATAAGCTTGCACCAATTTTAGTAAATCCTGAGTGTATTCATGGGCGTGGTGAAGGTTTCCATGAATAAAACTGACGGGATTATTAATTTCATGGGCAATACCAGCAACCATTTGTCCTAAACTAGACATTTTCTCCGCTTGGATAAGCTGAATTTGGGTAAGTTGTAGTTCGTTTAGTGTTTCTTGCAAAGCAGTTGTACGTTCCTCAACCCGAATTTCTAGCTCTTGATTCACTTTCTTTAGTTCTTCCTCCGCCTGTTTCCGTCTCTGAACTTCTTTTGCTAACTCATCAATTTTTTGGTTTAAAATAATGAAGTTACCGGTGGCTAAAGTTCTATTTTCTAAGCGTAAGAGAATTAAAGCTGAAGATTCAGGCGACCAAGGTTGAATAACTGCTCCTTGACTACGACATATTAACGTTTGTCCATCATTCTGTCGTAAAGTTAAGGAGCCAATAACCATTGCCCTGCTACTTGAACAAGCTTGCAGGTACTTTACAACATCATTAGCAGACTCAGTTACAAATTCAAAGAGCGTTCTTCCCCGCAGTTGCTGACGGCGCAACCCCAGCATATCTGCTACTGGTTGATTGGTAGCCAACAACTGACCATCACTAGTGACTAAGAGTAAAGGTTCTGGTAAAACTCTAGCAAATTCAATAAATTGTTCAGGAGTCATGGGGCTTCTAATTTCAGGGTTCGACTATACTTTACATATCTGCACTCAAGCTTGTATCTTGGGGTTGGTTTGCTAATAAAGGGTTTACACAGATTCTAGTCCCCTAAAGTATTCTCGACCTTCTGCATCTTCTGCCTCTTCTGTAAGTTTTAAGTAAACAATAACTCTACATCCAGAAGCACCCTGTGCTATGGTTTCTTGCAATTCTACTTTCGCATATCCCAGATTATTAGCTGCGATCGTTCCAAAAACGTTTGAAGTCATCATACACATGGCAGGGCGATTAACCACTTTTTCGGCAAATGGGCAGACGCGGTTGCCAAAAATAATTTTTTCATCATCCTCCTCAATGACATAAAAATCGCCTTGGATTCGTCTTTTTAAATCAATCAAGACATCAGCTACCTGCTGACGCGAAAGATTTGAGACTTCTAGGGCAGATTTGTAATCTTGGTTTAGCTGCCTAGCCATCCTTTCACCAACTACACTAATAAATCCAGAAGCTTCTTCTAAGCCAACTACATCCTGCAAAGTACCAGATAATTCTCTGATTAATGTACGTAAAAATATATCGCGTTCTAAAGAAAGACTAAGCGTAGCCATTGAGTGGTCAAGTCGATTGCTCATAAATTTTGAGGACACAATTTTGGAACTACAGTTCTAGAGTTCCCCAAAATACATCTAAAATAACTGCTTAATCTTTTTATTCAGACAATTTGATGCTTGCTTTTGTTTATAATAAATGGGAATGGTCAAAATACAGCAGTTTTCTTTTGCATGAACAGAACTTACGCAAACAATAGCCGCAACCCTTATTTTCTTCTTAGGGCAATTCATGACAAATTATGAATTTAAAATTATTCGCTCACTATAGACTGCTAGCAGATTGAACATTTATTTTCCTAATATTAACTTGAATAATTAGTATATTTTTTAATTTAATAAATTGGAATGGTGATTATAAACTCAGAACCTTCCCCTAACACAGAATTTACGTTAAAAGTTCCTTTATGTTTTTGGACAATTATTTGATAGGCGATTGATAATCCTAATCCTGTCCCTTTTCCCACAGGCTTAGTTGTGAATAAATGGTCAAACATTTTTTGCTGAACATCAGATGATATACCCACGCCATTATCTTGAATCCGAATCATTGCGTGATTTGTATCTTCGATTAAAGCAGTATGAATTGTAATTTGATTGGGATTTGCCTTGATTTTATCAAAACTCAGTCCAGAGTTAGACTCTTCTAAAGCATCAATAGCATTTGCCAATAAATTCATAAATACCTGATTTAGTTGTCCTGGAAAACATTTGACTAGAGGCAATTCTCCATAATTTTTAACTACTTGAATATTTGGATGAGTCTTATTAGCTTTCAAACGGTGCTTGAGAATGATGAGAGTGCTTTCAATACCTTCATGAAGGTTAAAAATAACTTTTTGTTCTGTATCTGCTCTAGAGAAAATTCGCAAGCTATCGCTAATGCTACAAATACGATCTGTACCTTCTTTCATCGATGAAATTAGTTTAGGCAAATCCTCGCGCATATATTCAAGGTCAATCACTTCGATTGTTTTTTGAATTTCCTGAGATGCCTTGGGATAGGTCTGCTGATAAAGGTTTATTAGATGTAACAAATTCTCAATATACTCTTGAGCCGGAGTCAGATTACCTGCTATAAAGCTAACTGGGTTGTTAATTTCATGAGCTACATCTGCAACAAGACTTCCCAAACTAGACATCTTATTCTGCATTATCTGAAGATTAAGAAGCATCATTTCTAGATCATGGCTTCTTTCTTCTAAGTTATTTTGATATTCCTTTAACTCCTCAATTACTGTCCTCAGTAAAGATTCTTTTTTTTTATTTATATCTTCAAGTTTGATCCGGTCTGATTCAGAACGATCCAATTGCTTTTGGATAATCCTATTGGCTTTTTTTAGTTCCTTAATTTCTTGTTGATAATCCACAATTTCCATCAGCTTTTACCGATTTCCCAAAATTAAAGTTACAAAAGTTTCATTGTGAAATTGCGTCTGGCTAGATTGCTCTATAGGAGCAATCTCTCCGTAAGAATAAAATCCACAGGCAGGTAAATAGCCAGTCAGACAAAGTTTAGTATTCTGGTATTCTTCTTGTGCTCTCGTCCCAAGTATTTGCCGACGAGCTACACATGAAAAAAATAAAACAGCACTTGGTTCTGTACCTGAATAATTATCTAAGGCATTCATGAATGATGCTTTAGAAGCTGCTAAAATATCTTCATAAGCTGCTTCTGAAATTTGAATAACTGCTTGATCGGGAATATCTCCAAAAAAGGTTATGCTACCAGATTCCTGATTGTAACCAATAGGTGCTCTTATATAAAAATTTTCTCCATTCTGATCAAAGACTGCTAGCGGATATTCCATTGAAGGAGGAAGCAAACCTAGATAATAATGATAAAAATCTAAAGCTGGCTTACCATCTATTTCATAGAGAATATTTTTATCTACTTTAGTCACTTTGCTTCTTTGACCAATGGGATGCCAACCACTTGCAACAGCGTGAGAAAACAATATTGCGCCGGAAAAAAGCAGAATTGGTACAGAATCGCTTAATACTTCTGTTTGAAAAAATTGATATGTATTTTGATATCTTGACTGATCGCCTGCCAAACCACCGAATATTGGCACATCTTGCCCAAGAGCTAGTTTTAAGCCATTCAATATAGACACACCACTAGTTGTGAGGCTCTCTGGGTGAGTTAAACATAGCTTTGGGGCTGCGGTACTTTTTGCTTTGGCTTGCTCGATAGCTTGTTTAGTTGCAGTAATTGGATCGTCTGAAACTTTACGTCCAACTCCTGCATAAATTTCAACTTCGTCTGAGGAAAATAACATTAAGGTGATTGAATCTTGCTGAAATTCTAAGACTGAAGAAATTTCTCCATCTGTTGTTCCACCAATCAACTCAATCCCCGGAAAAGCCTGATAAATTTGCTGTAAAATCAGAGAATGTTCAAAGTCAATTGCAGCAAAAATAATACCAGCTTTGGGTATATCTCCTGCGAGAAAACTGATACATTGCTGAATAACTTCTTCAACTGCCGATAGAGAATCTGGATCGTTACTGTGACCAACTACTGCCTTAAACATAAATTTATCTATATGGATGGAGAATTCTTTTTGCAATGATTTTCAAACGGGAAGCTTAATGATGAACTAACTCTGAACCTTGTCCTGATGATGAATTTACTTCCAGAGTTCCTCCATGTTTATCGACAACAATTTGACGAGCAATTGATAACCCTAATCCTCTGCCTTGACCGACAGGCTTGGTGGTGAATAAATGGTCAAAGATTTTGTGCTGAACATCAGGTGACATTCCCAGTCCATTATCTTTAATCCGAATTAAAATATCTTTCTTGTTTTCAGTGATGCTAGTCTGAATCAAAATTTGATTGGGATTGGCTTCAATTAACTCCTTCTTAGTTATTCACTATTGGCTCTGCGATCGCAGCTAAGTTACCTTTGTTTTATTGCGGACTGACTGACAAATTTTTAGCCTAACAATCCTATAGTTCCCAAAAACTCTGAGAACAGCAACATTTTCAGACTAAATTCCTGTATGCGACCACGGGGGCGATCGCTATAATACTTCAGTTCGTTATGCAACGCTTTACCTAGCTAAACATACTTAGAGCTTTTGAAACATCAAATCGGATTGCTATAGATATCAGACTGTTACATCAGGCATCTCTGGCAGATTAATTAAGCCCTCAATGATTCTTCCGTTGAGATTTGATGTTAATTCTGCCATTGCTAACTGAATATCAGACTGGCTTGGATGTTCAGGAAACTCCACTCCCAAAAGTTTGAAAAAGGTTAGGGTCAAGTTTTGAGGCAGATTTTGTCAGCAGACCAAATAAGAAAAAAGCCTGCCGTTCTCCTTGCATTAAGAGCAAACTACGGCAGGTTTAGTGGGTATTGGGCTGTTTTGCTAGACTGTCAACTTCTTCTTTTGCGAAGATGCTATGTTTCGACTCCGATCAAATTCGCGTTCGGGGAAAACAAAATTCAAAATTTATAGAGGTGCAGATAATAGCTAGTTATTTTTCCTGCTTTTGAATTTTGTTTTCAACGATGATTTGTCAACATAAGTATTTTTGAACTAACTATTTTTACCCGCTTTTAATCGGACACCCGTTACTATAAACGGGGTATTTTTGGCTGCGATAATAATAATGAGTACAAATGCTACTTGACTTTTTGTTTAATAAAGGTCACAACCTGAGTTAGCTGTTTCTTCAAGCCATCGATTTCAGCTTGCATCTTGACAATTTTCTCATTCAATGCGTTAATTTCTGCGTTGGAGACTTCCCCGGCACTAGGAGTTGCGTTGCTTGCCGCCGTAGGCATCGCAGTATTTGCAGCACTAGGGGTTGCGTTGCTTGCCGCCGTAGGTATCGCAGTATTTGCGACGCTAGGGGCTGCTACCGTAGCAGTGGCTACACTAGAAGTTGCAACCGTGCCATTTTTGACAGCAACTGCTCCTACTGACACTAGTTCTGGGCGTGGCTGTTTCGCCTTGGTCATAGCTAACTTAATTGCGTTAATTAGTTGCTTCTGATCAAAAGGCTTACCCAGAAATTCAAAGTATTCAAAGGGTTCTGTGATTTTCTCAGTCACCTCTTCTTTGCGACCAGACATGATCACCAAAGGAATTTTCCTTAATTCCGGATCGGCTTGAACTTTCTGGAAAACCTCCCAGCCACTCATTTTAGGCAACAGGAAATCCAGCATAATCAGGCTGAGTTTTTCCTGAAGAATGAAATTTAGTCCTTCTAAACCGTCTTTTGCTTCCAGTACCTCAAAATTGCCCGGAGGCAACATTTCTCGTACTTTTACCCTGACAACTGTAGTGTCATCGATAACTAAAATTTTGTTGCTTGCCACGACTGTTTGCTCTAACAGAAACTTTAAGTGTAAATAGCGGCTTTGCCGATTGTCATTGAGAATTCCCCCACTATATACAAAATTTTTAGCAATTGGGGGATAGTATATTTCGGTATAAATGACATTGCAAGAGGTGTTTTGCAAAACGTTTGCTTATGCTCATTTCAATTTGTGTCATGGTTATATTTAAGGCTTTAGCTTTGTTCTAGGGCATAAGGGACATGTTCAGGGGTGCTGAGTGCTGTTAGCGATAGCGGGGCGTTGAGCCAGTGCGATTATTACTTTTTTACTCTAAGCCGAGTTACTAGCCACTCAGCAGTGTTTCGGTGATACCGAGACATGGTGACTTCATTAAGAGACTGACAAATAAAAAAATGTTCCAAAACTGACGCAAAAACTCTCTCTATTTCTTCTCTCTGCGTTCTCTGTGCGGCAGTCGCTCATGGGGGAAACCCCCAAGACCGCGCTGCCTTGTCTGGAGTGGTTCGTTTATTGGAATAATTTATTTCTTGTCAGTCCCTAAGAGCATCCCCGCGTCTATTGTTATCTATCATTTGTTAATTAGCAGACCATTACTCTATAACCGTATCTTGCTTGGATGTCTATGATTTCGTCACAACAAGCCGAACTAAAGTCTGAAATTACGGCAATGCCTAGCTGGTTACGTCGTCCTATTGCCAAAGCCAGTGAAATCTCTACCGTACAACGCATTATTAAGCAGCGCCAAATTCACACGATTTGCGAAGAAGGGCGCTGTCCCAACCGGGGAGAGTGCTATGCCCAAAAAACTGCAACTTTTTTACTAATGGGTTCTGTATGTACACGTTCTTGTGCTTTTTGTCAAGTAGATAAAGGTCATGCACCAATGCCTCTTGATTTAGAGGAACCCGAAAAAGTAGCCCAGGCGGTGCAGCTTTTGGGATTGCGTTATGTGGTGCTGACTTCTGTAGCCCGTGATGACTTGCCCGATCAGGGCGCAGGGCATTTTGTAGAGACGATCGCGACTATCCGCCAATTAAACCCAGAGACTCAAATTGAAGTGCTGACCCCTGATTTTTGGGGTGGGGTTGGGGTTGGGGAATCAGGTCAACGCCAGCGAATAGCCATGATTGTAAAAGCTAAACCGGCTTGTTTCAATCACAATATCGAGACAGTGAAACGGTTAACAGGGCCCGTGCGCCGGGGAGCGAAGTACGATCGCTCCCTCTCGGTACTAGCTATGGTTAAAGAAATCGATCCGACAATTTCCACCAAATCAGGTTTAATGCTGGGACACGGAGAAACACTTGATGAAGTCGTTGAAGCAATGGCTGATCTAAGGGCTGTGGGGTGCGATCGCTTGACTATCGGGCAGTATATGCGTCCAACTCTTGAACATCTGCCAGTCCAAAAATATTGGACTCCAGAGGAATTCGATCAACTTGGCAGATTAGCATGGGAAATGGGATTCAACCATGTTCGTTCTGGGCCTCTGGTTCGCAGTTCGTATCATGCTGGAGAGGAGGGAGTCGGGAGTCGGGAGTGAGGGGGATGAGGGAGCAGGGGGAGCAGGGGGGGCAGGGGGAGCAGGGGGGGCAGGGGGAGCAGGGGAAGAAATAACTAATGCCCCATACCCAGTCCCCAGTCCCCAGTCCCCAGTCCCCATTCCCCAATCCCCATTCCCCAATTCTTAACTTCACACAAATATTCTTGAAGAATTTGAGTATTTGGTACACCAGTTTGGTATTTCTTAAAAAGTCCTGACATTAGGAGAATCGCATTATGACTGCTAAAACGACGAAGAATTCCCCAGTTGCCGACAGTGGAGCTAAACCTCCCTACGCCTTTCGCACAGGCTGGGCATTGTTCTTGTTAGCTATCAACTTCCTGGTAGCAGCGTACTATTTCCACATTATTCAATAGTTAGAAGTGGAGTGGTGCTGCTCAAATCGTTCCTTTGAATAAACCTTTGGGACGAATGAGCAGCACCAAAATCATGATTAACAGTGCTACACCCTGTTTATACTGTGAACCCAGCCAAGGGGTACTGATTTCTTGGACTATGCCAATGATAAAAGCTGCTGCGATCGCACCGTAAGGATTGCCAATCCCACCAAGAATTACTGAGGCAAATAAAGGTAAAATTAAAAACCATCCCATATTCGGACGCACGGCTGTAATCAACCCATACATACTGCCGCCCAATGATGTAAGAGTGCCAGCAATTACCCAAGTCCATAAAATAACTCGGTCAACATTGATACCTGAAACCCTGGCTAAGTCCAGATCGTCAGCAACTGCTCGCATCGCTTTACCAATTTTGGTATTTTGCAGTAGGTAATGCAGTGCCAAAATTGCTAACACCGCCAAACCCAATACTAGTAATTGATTTTGCGGCACCTTTAAACCCGCGATGTCTAAAGCTGGCGTCACAGGTAAATTATAATTTTGGTTCTTGCCACCCCAGATAAAAATAATGCCGTTGCGAAGAAATAAGGCAAGTCCGATAGAAATAATAATCAGCGTAGTGGAAGTAGCACGGATAGAGCGCATCTTTGACCACAGTAACTTTTCCGATAACAGCATTGCTGCTACTGTTCCTATCGCCCCCAGAATCATCGACAGCCAAATATTGACTCCAATAGTGTTTATCAGCCAGGTCAGGTAGGCTCCTAGAGTGAGAAAATCACCATGAGCAAAGTTAGATAGCCGTAAAATTCCGTAGGTAAGAGTAAGTCCAACTGCCGCTAGAGCAATAATGCTCCCCACCGCAATCCCATTAACGATTAATTGGGCGAATTGTGTATCCATAAGCCTTAAGTTGCTTTAAAAAATTTACGTCAGTGGCTTGTATAATAATTTTTTTAAAATAGCTGCTAAATTGAACATCATAAGTTATGGTTTATAACAACATAAGTTATGGTTTATAAATAAAAAAGAATTGTCAGTTAATATACATAGAATCCTTTTTGGATTCTTATGCGAAGTTAAACTAGTTCATCTGTCTAGTTGACCATGCAGCAGTACTCAAGCTTACCAGACCAGAACTCACAGATAGATGCAAGGCCAAAACCTTTGACAACAATTGAGCAACTTCGGGCCGAGTTGTGGCTGGAGACCAGCTTGAACCAGTTGCAAGGTCGTCTTAATGATTGCCTGCTTTCTGCTTGTAACACTGTCCCACAGGCAGGAGCCGCAGAAGCAGAAATTCTCCAAACTGTGGTCAACGAGATTAGCAGTGCTGTGAACAGCAGTAATTTGGCCCTTACAGATTGTGCCGTAGGCATCGCTTTGTTTGAACCACAAGAAACTGTTGCCACAGTTTGCTATGTTTCTTGTTTTTTATCTCCAAACTCACAACCTTTATTTATAGAATTGCTGACAGCAGAAAAAAAGCTGCTGTTGAGATTGCAAGAGGTTATACAACTTGAAGATTTGCAGCAGCTTGAAAATCAACAACCACCGAGCGCTTGGCGGTTAGCTGATGATTCTGGCAACGTCATGGGCTGGCTAATTATCGCCGCAGCGTCTTTAAACTCTGCTGGTGATTCGCTTATAGAATCACTTGCTCAACTCAGATCACAATTGATGGGAAGGTGTGCAAAGCATTGTATTACAGCCGTAGTACAACTTAGACACATTCTATCTTGGCAGCAACGGTATCAACAGTTCAGTAACTCTAATCAAGAATTGGAGCGCACCAATCAGCTGAAAAATCAGTTTTTGGCAAACACCAGCCACGAAATTCGTACACCGCTTAGTTCTATTATTGGGTTTACCCATCTGCTTTTAGCACCAGGATACCAACCAACTAAAGAACGCCAGCAAGAGTATTTACATATCATTCAGTCTAGTGGCAAGCACTTGTTAGCTCTGATTAATGATATTTTGGATCTCTCTAAAATTGAAGCAAATCAGCTAGAGGTGCAATGGGAAACAATTGATGTGCCAATGCTATGTAGCAATGTTTTCGCACTGGTGAAAGAGAAAGCCGCTAATAAGGGTTTAAAAATCCGTCTAAAACTTGAACCCGATATCACAACCCTAGTAGCTGACCCCTTGCGACTCAAGCAAATGCTATTGAATTTACTCTTCAATGCCGTAAAATTCACGACTCAAGGAAGTGTTGGCTTAGAGGTTGTTCCCAAAGGTCTATTTGTGCATTTTACAGTTTGGGATACTGGCACTGGCATTTCCCAAGAAGACCAGGCTCAACTGTTTGAACCATATTTCCAAATTGCCAAGGCTGTCGCTGGTGGTGAAGGTACTGGTTTGGGTTTAGCAGTGACTCAAAAACTCGCCCAAATTCACGGTGGTTCTGTGAAAGTGGAATCTGAAGTAAATTACGGTTCCCGTTTTACCCTTGTACTTCCCTTTAAGCAAGAGGCGGGAGTGGGGGGAGATGAGGGAGCTGGCGTTGCAGGGGAAGCTGGCGTTGCAGGGGAAGCAAAATACCCCTCATCTCCTTTGCCTTTCACCCCTAGTTCTTCTGTAAATATTTTGTTGGTAGAAAATGATTTATCCAACGCTAATTTGATGCAAATTTATCTACGTAAATTGGGATATCAGGTAACTTGGGTTAAAAATGCTGCCGAGATGTGGGAAGCTTTAACACAGTTAGACCCAGTAGTGATTTTGATGGATGTTCATCTGGCAGATGGAAATGGTCTTAAGTTGGTACAGCAGCTGCGAGAAAATCGGCAATATCGGGCGATTCCGGTAATTGCCCAAACAGCAATGGCAATGAAAGGCGATCGCGAAATTTGTCTAGCAGCTGGAGTAGATGACTATATTTCTAAACCAATTGATTTACCACTTTTAGCCAGTCTGCTAGCTAAATACAGCAAACCGCCAACAACAGGAGAATTAGGGGAGTAGGGAAGCAGAGGGAAATGGCTACAATGGAATTTGTTGGGTGCTATAGGGTTTGGGCAGGATTGGGAAATGATGCTGACAGAAAAATTTGAGCAATTAAAAGCCTTATTTCAAGAAATGGAGCAGGCGTTGATTGCCTACTCTGGGGGCGTTGATAGTACTTTGGTTGCCAAAATTGCTTATGATGCGTTGGGCGATCGCGCTTTGGCTGTAACAGCTGTTTCTCCTTCGCTGTTACCAGAAGAGTTGGAAGATGCGAAAATTCAAGCCGCAACTATTGGGATTCATCATAAAATCGTCCAGACTCACGAGATGGAAAATCCCAATTACACCTCTAACCCGGTTAATCGGTGTTATTTTTGCAAAAGTGAGTTGCACGACACTCTCAAACCTTTAGCTTTACAGTTGGGTTATCCCTACGTAGTGGATGGGGTAAATGCCGATGATTTGCATGATTATCGCCCAGGAATTCAGGCGGCGAAAGAAAGAGGGGCGCGATCGCCTTTAGCAGAAATTGGTGTCTCCAAAGTTGAAGTTCGCCAACTTTCGCAACAACTCGGTTTACCTTGGTGGGATAAACCCGCTCAACCTTGCCTTAGTTCGCGGTTTCCTTACGGTGAAGAGATTACTGTCGCTAAGTTACAACGAGTTGGTAGAGCAGAAATTTTCTTAAGAAACCTGGGTTGGGAGAATTTGCGGGTGCGATCGCAAGGGGATACAGCACGCATTGAATTACCACCAGAACAAATTAAAGAGTTTGTCTTAACTACGGATTTACAGAAAGTAGTTTCTGCATTTCAGGATTTTGGATTTCTTTACGTAACCCTGGATTTAGAAGGTTATCGTAGCGGTAAGTTAAATCAGGTTTTGAATCGGGAAGCCTTGAGCGTTAAATTATAAGATTTTGGTTGTATGAAGATATAATTTATACTTCTTTACTTTCTACGGAAACTAGAAAGCAACCGTTAATTCTCCAGGTATTATCTGGCTGTTTTTGCATAAAATATAAAGCCCTCAAGGGAACTCCATCAGGAGCTAGTAGTAGCACTGGCTGAGTTATGTTTCCCTGGATGGTTGTTATCTTTTCAAAAAAGACAGAACGAGGACGGTATACTGCTGGGTAGCTTATCTTTACCATCTGGATAAAATATTCTGGGGTGACAAATTGCCCCTGAATTGCTGGACTAGCTCCGTCAAAAGCGCCTTGGGCATCATCCTTTTGAAAGGCTGCCAATTGGTGTTCAATTAGAGAACGGATGGTGATGGCATCGTTATCAGTAACTTTCATAAATCTAAAAATTGCGACACCGAATAGCCCGTCGTAGACATCGCTCACTTTCCCCGTTGAGTTAGCTTGTATTCGATCTGCTGTAGTGCCGATCGCCACACATCATAACCTTCTTGAGACAGGTGCAACCCATCTGTGGTCAACTCTGGGCGCAAATTGCCTTCCATATCGGTAAACCAACTATAAATATTTAGATAATTAGCGCCTTCTTGTTTGGCAATCTGGGTTAGTTGTATGTTGATGTGACGAATGCGGCTATTGGAAAGTTTTGCTAGGCGAGTAGGCAAAATTGATTCGACAATGATTTGAGCTTGTGGATGAGTCTGCCGTAAGCGACGGATTATCCGGCGATAATTACGCAAAATTGTGTCATCACTAGCGCCTTTGCGTAAGTCGTTAATCCCAGCCATGACATAAATCATATCCGGCCGCGTTGCCGAAAATGCCCCCAATCTTTTTAAAACACCACTGGAAGTATCTCCAGATATACCTTGATTGAGCCACAATTTCCCAGTAGGCAGTTTTTCTCTAGGAAACCACATGCTCAAAGAATCACCAACTAAGATACTTAGATGATTTGCACCTTGACCTTGAGCGATCGCTCTTGCTTCTAAAGCTAATAAACTTTTCCAGTCATCATAAGTTAATTGACGTTTCTTGATCGACTCCCACAATGATTGCAAATTATCACTATCTACGCGTGTATAAATCTGACCTGTTTTCAGAGCCGCCAATCTTTGGTAGTAAAGTTGATTCCCAGATGTCAATGAGAGACCAGTTGCTTGGGGGCTGGTGTTGAGTGATGACTCTGTTGGGGCTGGTAATCCTTGACTACTGACTTCTGGTAAGCTCTTAATGTTTTTCTCACCTGCTGTTAGCTGCAAACTTTTTAGGGGTTGGAACGCTTGGCCGCTGAGTTCTGGTAAGGAGATATCAACGCTATTGATAATTTTTGTACTGACTATTGCCGGAGAACGCTGTTTTAAATCCCACAGGGATCTAGAATTTTCTGGCAGGACAATCGGCAAATGTGGAAGAGCCAATGCTGGTATTGCTAATACTGTTAACAAGCCTGCTGCCAACAGATAAGGGTCCCTCATCGCTTTGTCTCTCCTCTACTCACTGCTTTTCCCTATGACAGCATTAGTTGCCTGTATTCAGGAAAATTTTACTTTGGTTAAGTTATTATTCTTATTTAAACTGTATAGTTCTGTAAAGCCTGTTAACAAGATTATATTTGACAATTCACGATCTCTTTAAATTACGGCTTTCCCGGTGGTATACAAATTTTATTTTTGAGGATATTTATACTGAAAGCTCTATTTTCACAAGCCGACTATTTATAACTCAGTTACCACAAATCTTGCAAGTGTGTAAGAACTCGGCAATTAGTAGGTGATTTTTGAGTATCTCAGGAGAGAGGTTTTAGTTTTTGCCGTTGCTAATATAATAAATAACCATTTGATTTCAGGTTTAAAAATTTCAGTTACTTGTGGCGATCGCATGAGACTTTACGAGAACATCGAAAAGGTTTGGGATAACTACTGTAGAGTTATTTATAGGACTGTTAGACACTATACCTGTTATTCTGGGATAATAAAAGTTAAATTTATTTTCATCCAAAAGTAGGCTCTTACCTTTGATGTCATAATTGAGTGAGGTTTTGATATAAATTGTCCATTTGTGGGACAATGACCTGCACTTAGAAGGTTATTCTCTACATACCTAATTTAAAATTAATCTTTACTTATTGAAGTATGAGTTGAAACACATTTAAATTAAGTTTTAACTATAGAAAATAACTTCATGGGAGGTGCTAAGATTTAGTCTTAATCATTAGTGTTTTCCTTTTATTCCGTGGCTAGAGCTAGTACAGCGATTGGTGTGAGTCCCATTATTAAAGAGATTGTGCAAAAACAGGCACATTCGACACGTTTGACCCTGAAAGAAGTTATTCTCATGGGGATGTTAGCAATTGATAAACTAGACGATCGAGGTCGTCAAGAGTTAGCGGATCAAGTTCATCAAATGCAGGTGAATGGAGAAATTTAAGTAGTTAGGAATTAGGAATTAGGAGTTATATATTTTATATTATAACTCCTGGCTCTTTACTTAATAATCATATTAAGTAAAGCGATAACAACTTCCCATTACATAATCCTCATTAATTTCAAAAGACATCCATCGGCGTTGCAAAGTCTGTGCTACAAACCCGCTTGTGTTAGAACCTGGAAATGGATATAAAACTATATGACCTTTTTGGAGAGACATTAGATAGGTTCTCCGTCGTCAAGTGAGTATATGTCTGGTTCATTTTCAAGAAAGTTAAAGGCTCCTCCAGTCTGGGCAAGTAGCATTAAATCACGAGTTGAAGGCTCTGATAAATCGAAAAATAGTTTTTCTTCCAAAAGCGATCGCTCCTCATAAGAGAGAGATAATATTACTTAAACTAGAGATTTAATCAGGGACTTTCAAATAAAAAAACATCCAATAATTTCTTGTGGGGTGGGCGTCTCGCCCGCCTTAGCTATAGTAGCGGGCAAGATGCCCACCCCACAAAACCATAAAGATTATCCGGTAAATATGTAATGTCGAGTCAGGGGTAGCCAGTATTTAGATCAGCATAATATCAAAAATTTGGTACATTAGCATAATACTCACAATGCTACAAAAAATTTTTACTCCCAGAAAAAATTCTATTCAATTAAGAAATCGGTGCGATTGTATGACAAATAACTTAAACAATCACAAGTCTAAATATTTCTTAATACCTTATGTAGGTGGAGCAATTATAGGAGTGGTTATAATACAGTCTGCCTTTACTACTCTGAAATCTTTTACTTCTCCATCAAAGTATATTGAGCAAAGTTCTACCTATAAGGCTTCAGGAAATTATAAAGCAGCTTTAGAGGCTCTTAATACAGCTATTAAGCTAGATTCTAAAAACCCCCAGTTATACATTGACCGTGCTGAACCCGGATTTCTCACAACTAAGAAAAAAACACTTGGATTAGTCAGATTTAAGATGATTTAATTAATACATCATCAAAATATCTTTAGAGCGTGG
>NZ_JBALCW010000020.1:0-5369 GCF_036917635.1 Nostoc sp. | reverse complement strand
ACCACTTCCACCAAGGCAGAACTATCTCTGGCACACCATTTGGTGAACACCAATGCTAAGGAATACGTCGCTTGGTGGTGTCCTCACTGTCATGAACAAAAACTACTCTTTCGCAAAGAAGCATATCAAATAATCAACGACAGTATCAAAGTGGAGTGCGATACCGTACCCCGCCCACCGGAGGCGATCGATCGCCGTGGTTTAAACGCTCATCCTGATTGGTGTGAAGCTGCCAATATTCCTGGTATTCCCACTTGGGTCATCAATGACCATCAGTATAGTGGCGTACAAAATCTCAAAGATTTAGCAAAGGCTTCTGGTTACAAGGGCGACACTAACTTTAAATATGTTCATACACCCCGGTTTTTTTAGTTTATCTAAGTAATTAGCTGCACTAATATACAAATTCCCAGGTTCTAGTCTCTCGCTCTATTCTTGATTTTAAGTGCCTTTTAATTTTTGGTGACTAATATCAAGCTGATAAGCATATATTTTCGGTTTTTAACTCTAAGCAAAAAATCTGATTCAATATTTAGAAATTTAAAATACTTCCCGGAAAAATAATTTGCTGGTATAATCCACCTTATTGCCAGCAATCAGCAGCCTCAAGCTAGAAAAACAAGTGCTGACCCGACTGGTTGTAGCTATTTGAATATGACCATCCTGGATCAATGTTCCCCCTTTATTAATGACAGTTAAATTTCCGAAAACAATTGCTGCTTTTGTCGTATTTATGCTGCTTAACGGCATAGTTTCTAAACCATTAAAAGCACAAATTTCAGCACGTCCCCCGACAATCCCCCAAGTTGTCCCTAGAGATATCCAACCACCTTCTACTACCCCTCTGCCAACACCACAACCACAGCAACTGCCTACACCTTTACAACTTCTTCCACCTTCAACTCCTAATCCTGAAGAACAGTTTCCTGACGTAATTAGAGAAACTTTTACTGTGAATCGGTTTGAAGTTCTTGGCGGCACAGTTTTTAGCCACCAACAAATAGATAAACTTCTTGAAGAATTCACCAATCGCCCGATCACACTCGATGATCTATATCTTGCACGACAGAAAATTACCGATCTCTACATCAGTAAAGGATACATTCGGTGTGGCGCTTATATTCCACCTCAAAAAATCCGGTCTGGTGTCGCTAAGATTCAGATAGTCGAAACTAATCTGAGGGATATTGAAATCGTAGGTACACAACGCTTAAACAAAAGTTATATTCTTCGTCGTATAGCAGCAGGAAATAATGGCCCTCTCAATGAACAGCGTTTGCTAAGGTCATTGCAACTGTTAAAGCTCAATCCTTTGATTCAAAACTTATCTGCTGATTTGCGACATGGGAATGTTCCTAATGAGATTAAGCTAGTCGTAGAAGTTGTAGAGGCGAAAACTTTTAGTACCCAAGTAATTTTGGACAATGCACGATCCCCTAGTATTGGCAGTTTCCAACGCCGAATACAAGTCAGTGAAGCTAACTTACTGGGACTGGGAGATAGTTTAAGCGTTGGTTACAGCAATACTGACGCTAGCAACTTTTTTTATGGCAGTTACACACTGCCCCTCAGTCCTAATAACGGAACCCTCTCTTTTAACTATGGGACTGGCAACAGCAGTGTTATCGAACATCCTTTCGACATCTTAAATATCAAATCCGCTTCCAGATATTATGAACTGACATTCCGCTTCCCGATAGTCCAAACTCCCACACAAGAATTTGCTCTTGGCCTAACCGCCTCCCGACGAGAAAGCGAAGCCAATTATGCTCCATTAGGAGAGCAAGTTCCTTTTCCTCAATTGGGAGCTAATGACCAAGGAAAGACTAGAGTATCCGCATTGCGATTTTTCCAGGAGTGGACTACTCGTGGTAGCATTCAAGTCTTGGCGCTGCGAGATCAATTTAACTTGGGGCTAGATGCATTTAATGCCACAGTTAATCAAGATGCTCCTGATAGCCGCTTTTTCTCTTGGCTCTTACAAGCGCAGTGGTTACGATTATTAGCTCCTGACACCCTGCTGTTACTTGGTTTAAATGCTCAATTAGCAACTAGATCGCTTGTACCTCTAGAACAGTTTAGTCTGGGTGGAATTGAAAGTGTACGTGGCTATCGTCAAGATTTACTGTTGGCTGATAATGGTGCTTTTGCTTCGGCTGACGTACAAGTTCCAGTATTTCGTATACCTAAGATAAACGGGATATTGCAACTTATTCCATTTACTGATTTTGGTGTTGTCTGGAATAATTCAGTAAGCAAAACTGCTAACACCAACAGCCCTGATACTCTTGCTGACGTTGGTGTGGGATTGCGCTGGTCGCAAGGCGCGAGCTTTACCGCTCGTCTTGACTACAGCATTCCTCTTGTATCTATTGACCAGCCAGATAGAACATGGCAGGAAAATGGAATTTACTTTTCTTTTGAGTATTTTCAGAACTAAAATCCTGTTATACTGACTAGAGTTTACTGTTAATACGGTTGAATAAATTCAAGGAGCATAGCAACTATTTCCTATTTTTGGCGGGAATAAAGTTCGCAAAAATTATGTCATAAAAATTGGCATTAAGCTTGAATTTATAACCTATAGCTCAAGTATATTTCAACTTGAAATCTAAGATTTCGCATACATTTTGAAGTAAATACATTAGTAGTATGAAAGAATTTGAATTAGGTAATATCAATCATTTGGCTTTGGTTTGCAAAGATGTAAAAAATACTATAGACTTTTACACTACTACTCTTGGACTTTCTCTTATTAAAATAATGGAAATGCCGAATGGTGGGAAACATTTTTTCTTTGACATTGGAAATGGAGGAGCTTTAGCTTTTTTCTGGTTTCCAAATGCACCTGAAGCAGCACCAGGGATAGCATCTATGAGTCCAGATGCTCATCTTACAGGAAATATCGCTACTGCACATGCTTCAATGAATCATGTAGCTTTTAATGTTCCATTAGAAAAACTAGAGGAATACAGAGAAAACCTAATTGCCCAGGGTGTGCAAGTAACTCCAATTTCAAGAGCAGATTTTATTTCCTCGTTTTATTTCTTTGATCCGAATGGTATATTATTAGAATTTGCTGCAAATGTTCGTGCATTGGGCGATCCAGTATTAGATTTACAACATAGTCTAATCCAGTCGTAGACTTCTACTAAGTTGCTTTCACCTCTGAAGTTAAATCACAACTTTGGGAATGATTTAACAGGAGCAAAAATACAAATTTTTGCTTTTTTTTGCTTGAAATCGAAGTTTTCAACCATCCTCCCAAATAAAATGAAAAGCAAACATTATTGTTTTCTAAAAATAGTTACAGCATCAACATTTATTTATTCTTTAACTGTTTTTCCATGTAACGCTCAAATAACCCCAGATATAGCTTTACCCAAAAACAGTACCACAAGACTAGAGACAGATACTACGGTTATTGAAGGAGGTACTCAAGCAGGAAACAATTTATTTCACAGCTTCCAAAGCTTTTCTGTCATGAAGGGTAGCACTGCTTTCTTTAACAATACTGCTGATATTCAAAACATTATTAGTCGTGTAACTGGCAAATCAGCTTCTAATATTGATGGATTAATTCGTGCCAATGGTGTAGCTAACTTATTTCTGATCAATCCCAATGGAATTATTTTTGGTCCAAACGCACGCTTGGATATTGGTGGTTCATTTCTTGGCAGCACAGCAAATAGTATCAACTTTGCTGATGGTTTTCAATTCAGGGCGACAAATCCACAAGCTAAACCACTGCTGAGTATTAGTGTACCCACTAGTCTTCAATTTAGGGGTAATTCAGAATCAATTCGGGTGCTAGGCACGGGGCTTATTATTCCAGCTTCTGATTTCAGACTTCCTCTAGACGCTAGCAAGTTTACTAATGATGGCTTACAGGTTAATGCTAAGAAAACTTTAGCTTTAATAGGAGGAGATGTATTATTAAATGGAGGAATTATTAGTACAAAAAATGGAAGAATTGAACTAGGAAGCGTTGACAAAGGAGAGGTTAGCATTAGGCAAGTAAATAATGGATGGTTATTTAACTACGAAAAAGTCCCTAGTTTTAGAGATATAAATTTATCACAAAATTCCTTAGTTTACGTTAACAGCCTAGAAGGTACAGGAAACACTATTAATATCCAAGGGCGTGAGACAAGAATATTGGATGGCTCCTTGGTGTTTAGTCAAAACCAGGGTTATAAGCAAAATGCAAAAATAACTATAAACGCTTCTAATCTTTTAGAGATTAAAGATTCAACACAGCTTAGTCTCAGCGCTATTTTTACTAGTAATTTTGGGAAGACACCGGGTGAAGATATTGAAATTCATGCAAAGAATCTTGCTATTGAGGGAGGGCAAATAGCTACTACCACCTTTACTGATGCCCCAGGTGGCAAGGTAGCAGTAAATGCTGACGATTCTTTAAAAATTATTGGCTCTCCTCCATCACCTGTTAATCCTTTTGGCTATGGTGCTATTAATACATTCACTTATATTAATTACGGAGATGGTGGTGATATTGTTGGAAGAATAGGAAATTTAATATTAGAAAATAACGGAGTAATGACTACGGCTTCTAGCTCTCATGGAAAGGCTGGCGATGTAAATTTACTAGCAGAAAACATCACAATTAAAAATGGAAGTAGCTTAGGCTCCACAACTTTTAATCTGGGAAGCGGTGGTGATGTTTTTGTAAATGCAAAAACATTAATAGAAATAACAGGCGGTTCGGGTTCTGTTGGAGCTAGCTCAATTAATGCTGCTACCTTTGGTAGCGGCAATGCTGGCAAATTAGAAATTTATACTCCCCAGATGGTTATCCGAGATGGGGCAACTGTATCTACAAGCACAGTCTCATCTGGAAATGCTGGCAATATCACTATAAATAGTTTTAATTCAATTGAAGTTTCAGGAAAAGATTCAAATTCAATGAATTCTAGTTCTATAGATTCATCAGCCAATATTTTACCCGAGAGTTTAAGGACAAGATTTAGTAGAGTACCAGCAACTCCCACGGGGGATGCGGGAAGTATAAGCCTTTATACTGGACGCTTAAATGTTATCAATGGCGCTGAAGTCAGTGTCAGAAATGATGGCTCCGGCAATGCAGGCAAGCTTCAGATTAAATCAAATACGATTGACATTATAAACAACGGGAGTATTGCTGCAACCACTGCTATTGGTCAAGGTGGTGATATTGGCATCAACTCAAATTATTTGCAATTACAAGATGGCATCATCTCTGCAACTGCTGGTACACAAGGTACTAATGGCGATGGTGGTAATATCATTGTCAATACAGATATCTTAGCTGCTTTAGGAAACAGTCGGATCACAGCTAATGCTTATAAGGGACGTGGTGGTAACGTTCA